>VBCH01000078.1 GCA_005884455.1 Betaproteobacteria bacterium | reverse complement strand
TCCTACGATCCCGAACTCGATCTCATGTACTGGGGCATCGGGAACCCGGCGCCGTGGGCCTCGCAGAACCGCGCGGGCGACAACCTGTATACGTCGTCGGTGCTGGCGATGCGGCCGAAGAGCGGCGAAGTCGTCTGGTACTACCAGTTCACGCCGAACGACGCCTATGACTACGACGCCTGCTGGGAGCTGATCCTCGCCGACTTGAGCGTGCAGGGCCGGCCGCGCAAGGTGGCGATGCAGCTCAACCGCAACGGCTTCCTCTACGTGCTCGACCGCACTAACGGAGCGCTGATCTCCGCGAAAGCGTACGGAAAAGTGAACTGGGCGAGCCACGTCGACCCGAAGACCGGGCGCCCGGTCGAGACCGAGATCGCCAAGAGCATCCGCGACGCCAAGGCCACCGAGCACTGGCCGTCGACGCGCGGCGCGAAGAACTGGGAGCACGCCGCGTTCAACCCGCAGACCGGCCTGATCTACGCCAATACGCTTAACGAGGGCCGCATGTACAAGCACCTCGAGGTCAAGCCGCACGTCCTCGGCCAGCGCTACATGTACATCGAGAACCTGCCGCTCCCGCGCGCCGCGGGCGAGCCGGTCGGCCACATCGAGGCGATCGACCCGCTCACCGCCGAGAAGAAGTGGCGCGTTCCGCTCGCGGATTTCCAGATCTGGTCGGCGATGCTCTCGACCGGGGGCGGAGTGCTGTTCACCGGCAAGGAGACCGGCGAATTCATCGCCCTCGACGCCGACACCGGCAGGCAGCTGTGGCAGTTCCAGACGGGCTCCGGCATCAACGCCATGCCCGTGACCTTCACGCAAAAGGGCCGGCAGTACGTGACCGTGCTCTCGGGCATCGGCGGGCTGTACTGGAACATCGCGCGCGAGCAGCTGAAGGACAAGGTGCCGCCGGGGGGCTCGGTCTGGACCTTTGCGCTGATGCCGAACTGAGACGTGGGCCCGCGTGTGCTGACGACCTCGCTTGCCGTCGTCGCCTTCTCCTGCGCGCCGGCGACGGCGCAAGATCCGCAGCAGCAGAATTTCACTCCGCAGCAGCTGAAGACCGGCGCGGAAATCTACGCGCGCAACTGCTCGCCCTGCCACGGCGCGCGCATGCTCGATCCGCAGGGCGCCGCCGACCTGAGGAAATTCCCGCGCGGCGAGCGCGAGCGTTTCGTCAATTCGGTGACGCGCGGCAAGAACCAGATGCCGCCTTGGGGCGACCTGCTGAAGCCCGAGGAGGTCGAAGCGCTGTGGGCCTACGTGGTCGCGGGCGGCAGCATCTGAAGTAGCCCTTCACAAGGGCAGCATGCGGCGCAGTATCCCGTGGCGCGGGAAGACCATGTGCTTCGCGGCAGCCAGCGTGTGGATGGCGATCAGGGTCACGAAGACGTAGGACGTCCCCACGTGCAGGCCGTTGAACAATGCGTAGATGTCGCGGTCGTCGACGCCCCACGGCGGAAGCAGCACGGCGTTGAAAAGCTTGACCCCGTACTTGCTGAAGTTCGACGCTGTATAGCCCGCGATCGGCATGATCAGCATGCAGGCGTACAGGAGAACATGGTTCACGCGCGCGGCGCTGCGCTCCCAGGCCGGCATCGACTCGGGCAGCGGCGGCGGCGTGTGCGTCAGGCGCCAGGCGAGGCGAAACACGATCAGCAGCCCGATCACGAGCCCGGTGGATTTGTGGAAATTGATGATGGCGGCACGCGGAGGGGCGCCGAGCGGGATGATCTCAAGGTACCAGCCGAAAGCGATCTGCGCGAGCACCGCCGCGGCAATCAGCCAATGCAGCAGGATCGCGGTGCGGGTATAGCGCTCTTGCATGCAATGCGGCTATAGCGGCGTTTTGACGATCTGGCCGGTCGCGGTCACGAACCACTTCTCGCTCGGCGCGGTCTTGCCCGCGAGGCTCGCGACCATCCAGTCGGCCACGTGGACGGCCGGGTTCGGCCCGAGATTCGCCGAGGGCACCCCGCCCACCGAGTGGCGCGAGTCCTGGTATACGACCCAGCGCTTCGGGCCTTTCAGCGCCTTCAGCAAGCGCTCGGTGTGCTCGAGCGGCGAGAGCTCGTCGTGCTCGCCCGCCATGCACAGATACGGCACGCGCACGCGCTCGGCGTGGCCTTCCCAGGTCATCGTCTTCCTGAATTCGTCGAACCTGGCCTCGTCGGTGAAGCCCGACATGAACATGAAGCGCATCTTGAAGGTGGGCGAGGCCTCCTCGAAGATCGTGTGAAAGCCCGGCTCGTGGCACACCGCGCTCACTGCGACCGCGCGCAGGCGCGGCTCGTACGCGGCCGCGATGGTGGAGAAGAACGAGCCGAAGCTGTTGCCGCTGATCCCAATTCTTTCGCGGTCCACCTCGGCGCGCGCCGCGAGCCAGTCGCAGCAGGCCTTGCCCGCCGCCTGCCACGCAGGCATCGAAAAGAACACGCCGAGGAGCGGCGCTTCGTACTGCCCCGGCCCGTCGATGGCGAGCACGGCGAGGCCGCGCTCAAGCCACCGGTCGCCGTATAGGGATACGCCCATCTCCTTGAAGCTGTCCATGCCGGGCACCGAGATCACGACCGGTATTCTGCCGCCCGCATAGCGCGGCGGCAGGTGAAACCACGCGGGCAGGCGCTTGCCGTCGGGCATGGGAATCCAGGCTTCCTCGATGCGGTGGTCGGCGAGTTTCGCGTAAGCGCCGTAGCACTCGCGCTTGCGCGCGTTGTAGAGCTGGTTCTGCGCGTTCGCCTCGTCGATCGGCCACTGCGCCGCGCCCCAGTGGATCGCCGCAGTGAAATAGTTCTCGCGCGCGGTGACCGTGTCGCCCGCCTCCAGCGCGGCCCTGGCGACGCCTTCGCGGCGCTTTGCCGCCGCCTCGAACGCGGGCGCGGCGTCGGCATATTTCTGTATGCGCGTCCGGATCGCGGCGAAGTCGGCGGAAGCCTGCGGGCCGCAGGGCGCGGACAGATACACCGAGCGCGGCTGGTCCCAGTCCATTCCGACCGAGCGGATGGTGTTGTCGAGCAGCCAGCGCTGCTCGGTCCAGCGGCGCGTCATCGGCCCCGCGTGCTGGGAGGCGGATTTGGCTCCGGACCTGGCGTCGGCGGCGAGAGCGGTGCCGGTCACGGCGCCCGTGACCGCCGTCGCCGCGGTCGCGGCCAGCGTGGCCGATTGCAGGAACTGGCGGCGATCGATGGATTCGGACATGGCCCCCTCCTCGTTGGACTATCCGCGGCGGAAACTATAGGGGATGAACGATGGGGAAATCAATCGATTCGAAAGCAAGAGCCGGAGTGCTTGCTTTCTTGCCGTCCCCGAAGATGGCGCCATGGCGAGCCGAATGGCGCGCCGCCACTGGAAAGGAGCGTTATCATGGAATTCGAAATGAAGATGAAAGAGACCGACTCGCCGGCTTTCGCAAGCGACGCCGAGCGCTGGGCGGCCGTGCAGCGCAGAGACGCGGGAGCGGACGGCATGTTCTTCTACTCGGTGCGCTCCACCGGCGTCTATTGCCGTCCCTCGTGCGCCGCGCGGCTCGCGCGGCGCGAGAATGTCCGCTTCCACGCGAGCTGCGAGGAGGCGGAAGGCGCCGGGTTCCGGCCGTGCAAGCGCTGCCGGCCGAACGAGGCGGCCCTCGCCGTGCGCCGCGCCGCCGCCGTGGCGAAAGCCTGCCGCCTGATCGAGACGGCCGAGGAGATGCCGAACCTCGCGGCGCTCGCCGCATCCGCGGGCATGAGCCGCTTCCACTTCCACCGCGTGTTCAGGGCGGTGACGGGCCTCACTCCCAAGGCCTACGCGGCGGCTCAGCGCGCGCGGCGCGTGCGCGAGGCGCTGCCGCAGAGCTCCACGGTGACCGAGGCGATCTACGGCGCCGGCTTCAATTCGAGCGGGCGTTTCTATGCCGAGTCCGGGCGGGTGCTGGGAATGACGCCCACGCGCTTCCGCTCAGGAGGCAGCGGCGCGGCGATCCGCTTCGCCGTCGGCGAATGCTCGCTCGGCGCTATCCTCGTCGCCGCCACCGACAAGGGCGTCTGCGCGATTCTGCTCGGCGACGAGCCCGAAGCGCTGGTGCGCGAGCTCGAGGACCGCTTTCCCAGGGCGACGCTCGTCGGCGGCGACAGAGACTTCGAGCGCTGGGTGGCCAAGGTGGTCGGTTTCGTCGAGGCGCCGGCCCTCGGACTCGATCTGCCGCTCGACGTGCGCGGCACCGCCTTTCAGCAGCGCGTCTGGCAGGCGCTGCGCAAGATCCCGGCCGGCTCGACGGTGAGCTACTCGCAGATCGCGCAGCGCATCGGCCTGCCGAAAGCGGTGCGCGCGGTGGCGCACGCCTGCGCCACGAACCCGATCGCCGAGGCGCCGGCCCTGGTCGAAGCGCTAGCGCGGATTCTCGCCGCAGCGCCGTTTCGCCACATGGTCACCCCGAGCGGCCACACGATGTCGGCTGCGATGACCAATTGCGGCGCGGCGGGCTGGATCACCGACCGCAGCGGCTACCGCTACGACGCGATCGATCCGGCGACGGGGCGTCCCTGGCCCTCGATGCCCGGGTTGTTCTGCGATCTCGCCGCGCGCGCGGCCGGGGCGTGCGGATTCCCGGGCTTCGAGCCCGACGCATGCCTGGTGAACCGCTACGAGCCGGGCGCGCGGCTCACGCTGCACCAGGACAGAAACGAGCGCGACTTCAGCGCCCCTATCGTCTCCGTGTCCCTGGGCCTGCCGGTGATGTTCCTGTTCGGCGGCCTGCGCCGCAGCGACCGGCTGCGCCGCGTGCGCCTGGAGAGCGGCGACATCGCGGTGTGGGGCGGCCGCGCGCGCCTCGCCTACCACGGCGTCGCGCCGCTCGCCGAGGGAGAGGACCCTCTCACGGGCCGCTGCCGCATCAACCTGACCTTGCGCAAGGCGCTCTGACCGGCCGGAGTGGCGGACACCGTCCTTTACAAGTAGTCTAGCCATTACCGCCGGAAAAAAGGGAGAGCGAAAATGAGCAAGTGGAAGCGCAGGGACATCCTCAAGATCGGAGCGCTCGCGGCCGCGGCCTCGGGCTTTCCCGCGATCCTGCGCGCGCAGTCGAAGGAGATCGTGATCCTCGGCCTGTGGGACCAGACCGGCGCCTTCTCCGACGTCGGGCCGCTCAACGACCGCGGCATGAGGATGGCGCTCGAGGAGCGCGACATGAAGGTCCTCGGCCGGCCGATCCGTTACGTCACGCGCGACGGGGCGACGCAGGCCGGCACGTCCACCCGCCGCGCGGAAGAGGCGGTCGACGGCGAAGGCGCGCGCTTTATCGTCGGTCCCTGGTCTTCGGGGGTCGCGCTCGCGGTCTCGGAGGTGGCGAAGCGCAAGAAGGTGGTGCACCTCTTCTCCGGCGGCACCGAGGACATCTCGGGCGCGCGCTGCCACCGCTACTCGTTCCAGTGGGCTGCGAGCCCCTACACAGCGGCGAAGACCGTGGTCGACACGTTCATGAAAGCGAACCCGAAGGCGAAGCGCTGGCACCTGCTCGTCGCCGACTACGCCTTCGGCTGGTCTGTGGAGAAGTACGTGAAAGAGGTCGGCAAGACGCACGGCATCGAGTTCGTCGGCGCCGACCGGCATCCGCTCGGCGAACGCGAGTTCTCCAACTACGTGCAGAAGGCGGCGGCCAACAAGCCCGACGTGGTGGCGATGATCAACTTCGGCGGCGACGCCGTCGCCGGCGCGCGCGAGATCTTCAACTTCGGGCTGACGCCCAAGGTGCCGCTCATCATGACCTGGTCCTCCGGCGTCGAGGAGCTGATCCAGCTCGCGCCCGAGATCCGCGAGAACTGCTGGGTGGGCTCGAACTTCTACTACACCGCCGACACGCCGGTGGCGCGCAATTTCGTGAAGAGCTACCAGGCGAAGTTCGGCACGCCTCCGGGCTATGCGCCCTCCGCCGCCTACTCGATGACGCGCATGCTGCTCGCCGGTTTCGACAAGGCCGGATCCGCCGAGGTGCAGGACGTGATCAAGGCGCTCGAGGGGATCGAGCTCAACGACGTGGTCGGGCCGATGCGCGTCGACGGCGCCACGCACCAGACGCTGCGCCCCTACTTCTTCCTGCGCTGCAAGTCGAAATCGGCGATGAAGCACCCGCTCGACCTCGCCGACATCATCGCCACCGGAGACGCGCCGCTGCCGAAGGAATACGCGGCCTGCAAGGACATCGGAAGCTTCTGAGCCTTCCCCTTTGAGCCTGCTCGCCGGCCAGATCCTCAACGGGATCGCGACGGGGATGCTGTATGCGCTGATGGGGCTCGGCCTGTCGCTCATCACCGGGATCCTCAACATCCCCAACTTCGCCCACGGCGCGTTCTTCGCAGTCGGCGCGTATCTTCTGGTCACGGCCGTCGGGGTCTTCGGCAACTTCTGGATCGGCCTCGTCGTGGCTCCGGCAGGCGTTGCGCTCCTCGGCCTCGCCATCGAATACGCCGGCATCCGGCGCCTCTACGCGGCCGGGCACGACTACCAGCTCCTTTTCACCTTCGGGCTCTCGCTCATCTTGGCCGAGGGCATCATCCTCGTGTGGGGGCCGGTCGGCATCAGCCACCTCCCGCCCGAGATCCTGCGCGGCGGCGTGGACCTCGGATTCACCTTCTATCCGAAGTACCGGCTGTTCGTGATGGCGGCGGCGGGGCTGCTCGTTTTCCTCACCTGGCTCTTCCTCGAGAAGACTCGCTACGGCGCGATCATGCGCGCCGGAATCGAGAACAAGGAGATGGTGTCGCTCCTCGGCATCGACATCCACCGCCTGTTCACCGCCGCCTTCGCGCTGGGGGCGTACCTCGCCGGAATCGCGGGCGCGCTGACGGCGCCGATCCGCGGCCTGTCGCCCGGCATGGGCGTGGACATGCTGGGCATCGCCTTCGTCGTAGTCGCGCTCGGCGGCCTGGGAAACCTGCTCGGCGCGATCGGCGCGGGCCTCCTGATCGGCGTGGCGCAGGCGGTCGTCGCGGCCTACTGGACCGAAGCCTCCACGGTCGTGATCTACGCCGTCATGGCCGCGGTTCTCCTCGTGCGACCTCAAGGGTTGTTCGGTATCCGGTGAAAAAAGAAACCCTCCTGCTGCTGGCGGCGGTCTTCGTGCTGCCGCTCGTCCTGCGCCCGGCGATCGCATCGGAGATCTGGATCTTCGCGATCTTCGGGCTGGGGCTGAACCTGCTGCTCGGCTACACGGGGCTCCTGTCCTTCGGCCAGGCAACCTTCTTCGGCTCCGCGGCCTACGTGGCGGGCTGGCTTCTCAAGCACTACGGCATCGGGGTCTTCCTCGCGCTCGGGCTCGGCGTCTTCGTGGGCGCGGCCTCCGCGGCGCTCGTCGGCTATCTCTGCGTGCAGCGCTCGGGCCTCTACTTCATCATGCTGACCTTCGCGCTGAACCAGCTCTTCTACTTCGTCGCCTATCAGTGGACCACCGTCACCGGCGGCGAGGACGGGATGCCCGGAATCCCGCGGCCGGCCTTCCTCGGCATCGACTTCAGGGAGCCCCTGCCCTACTACGTCTTCGTGTCGGCCCTGTTCCTCCTCTCGCTCTGGATCATGAAGCGCGTCGTCGAGTCGCCACTGGGCCGGATCCTGCAGGCGATCCGCGAGAACGAGGTGCGCGCCGAGGCCGTGGGCTACGACGTGGCGCGCTTCAAGCTCGCCGCCTTCGTTATCGGCGGAGCTTTCTCCGGTCTTGCGGGGGTGCTTTACGCGATGCTCTTCGGCATCGTGCCGCTGGAGGCGATCGGCTTCGTCACCTCGGGCAACGTCGTCTTCGCCACGCTGATCGGCGGCTCGGGCTCGCTCTACGGGCCGATCATCGGCTCCTTCGTCTTTATCTGGCTCTCGGAGTCGGTGAGCACGCTGTGGGCGCGCTGGCCGCTGCTGCTCGGCGTGGCGTTCGTGATCGTGGTGCTCTTCTTCCGCGGCGGCGTCGTGGAAGCCTGGTCCCGGCTTTGGTCATGGCGATCCTCGAAACCCAGAACCTGAGAAAGTCATTCGGCGCTTTGACCGCGGTCGACGGCGTGAGCCTCCGCGTCGAGGCCGGCACCCTGCATTCCATCATCGGCCCGAACGGCGCGGGGAAGACCACGCTCTTCAATCTTCTCACCGGGACCTATCGCCCGAGCGCAGGGCGCATTCTCTTCGACGGGCGCGACCTCACCGGCACGCCCGCGCACCGCGTCGCCCATCTCGGCCTCGCGCGCTCGTTCCAGCGCACCAACGTCTTCCCGGCGTTCTCGCTGCTCGACAACGTCTGGGTCGCGGCCTTCGCCTGCGCCCCGTCGTGGAAGGGGCTCCTGTGGCGGCGCGCCGACCGCTACCCGGAGGTCAGGGCAAGGGCGCTCGCGGCGCTCGCAGACGTCGGGCTCGCGGGCAAGGCCGGGCAACCCGTGCGCGAGATTTCGCACGGCGAGCAGCGCCAGCTCGAGCTCGCGATCGCGCTCGCTGCGGCGCCGCGCGTGCTGCTGCTCGACGAGCCCGCGGCGGGCCTCTCGCCCGAGGAGACGAAGAGGCTCGTGGCGCTGGTGCGCGCGCTGAAAGGGCGCTACACGATCGTGCTGATCGAACACAAGATGGACATCATCATGAGCGTGTCCGACCGGATTTCGGTGATGCACTTCGGCAGCCTGATCGCGGAAGGGACGCCCGCCGAAATCCAGCGCAATCGCGAGGTGCGCCGCGCCTATCTCGGAGGCGTCGCGGCATGATCCTCGAGATCGAGGGCATCGAGACCTACTACGGCCTCGGCCATATCCTCCACGGCCTGTCGCTCGCCGTCGCCGAAGGCGAGGTCGTCGCGCTGCTCGGAAGGAACGGCGCGGGAAAGACGACGACACTGCGCAGCGTCACCGGCCTGACCCCTCCGCGCTCAGGCGAGATCCGCTACAGGGGCCGCAGCATCGCCGGGCTGGCCCCTCACCGGATCTCGCGGATGGGCATCGCCCTCGTCCCGGAAACGCGCGGCATCTTCTCCTACCTAAACGCGCGCGAGAATCTGCTTATCGCCCAGCGCCGCGGCTCGCGCTGGACGATGGACGCGGTGCTCGGGCGCTTCCCCGCCCTGCGCGGGCGCCTGGAGAGCAAGGGGCGCCTGCTCTCCGGCGGCGAGCAGGAGATGCTCGCCATCGCCCGCGCTCTGATGACCGGTCCGGAGCTTCTCCTCCTCGACGAGCCTTCGCAGGGCCTCGCCCCGCTGGTCGTGAGCGCGGTGATGGACACCATCCGCGAGCTGAAGAACCAGGGCGTCAGCATGCTGCTGGTCGAGCAGAACGTCGAGATGGCCCTGCAGCTTGCCGAGCGCGTCTACGTCATCGACCACGGCACGGTAGTGTTCGAAGGCGCGCCGGCCGCCCTCCGGGCGGAGGAAGGGATCACCGCGACCTACCTCGGGGTCGGGAGCTAGCGCTGGAAACAGTGGATTCCTTCCGCAACATTTCGCTACGATACGAAAGATGCGACCCATCGTTCACCCAGAGGAGGTTCCGTGATCGGTCTCACCCGCAGGCTTGCGCTCGTTCTGCTGCTCTCCTTCGCCGGCACCGCGGCCGCGCTCGACTACCCGACGCGCGCGGTGAGATGGATCGTTCCCTATCCGCCCGGCGGCTCGACCGACGTCCTCGCCCGCATGATGTCCCAATGGCTCTCGGACAAGATGGGGCAGTCCTTCGTCATCGAGAACAAGGCGGGCGGCGGCAACAATATCGGCGTCGAGTTCGTCGTGAAGTCGCCACCCGACGGCTACACCATGCTCCTAGTCAATCCCGCGAACGGGATCAACACGACCCTCTACAAGAACCTGCCTTTCGATTTCATCCGGGACATCGCGCCGGTCGCGGGGCTGGTGCGCGCGCCGAACGTGATGGAGGTCAACAATTCCTTCCCGGCGAGGAACGTGGCCGAATTCATCGCCTACTGCAAGGCGAATCCCGGGAAGATCAATATGGCGTCGTCCGGCAGCGGCACGTCCGTGCACTTGTCGGGCGAGCTGTTCAAGTTCATGACGGGCTGCGACATGCTCCACGTGCCGTTCAAAGGCGCCGGGCCCGCGCTCGTCGAGCTCATGTCCGGACAGGTCCATGTGATCTTCGACAACCTGCCCTCCTCCGCGCCCCATCTCAAAGGCGGGCGCATCCGTGCGCTCGCGGTCACGTCGGCGGAGCGCGAGCCGTCCCTGCCGGGCGTGCCGACCGTCGCCGAGACCGTTCCGGGCTACGAAGCCACCGCGTGGTTCGGCATCGGCATGCCCAGGGCCACGCCGGCGGAGATCATCGAGAAGGTGAACGCCGAAACGAACCGGGCGCTCGCCGATCCCCAGATGCAGGCGCGCCTCGCCCAGCTCGGAGGCAGGCCGATCCCCGGGACGCCGCAGGACTTCGGCAAGGTCATCGCCGCGGAGACGGCAAAGTGGGCGAAGGTCGTCATCTCCTCGGGCGCCAAGGTGGAGTGATGCCTCCAGTCGCCGTGCGGGGCCTCTTCATCGCGGCCCTGGTTTGCGTTGCTACCGCCGCCTTCGCGCAGCAGAACTATCCGCAGAAACCGATCCGCTACATCGTGCCCTTCCCCGCCGGCGGCATCGCCGACGTGTTCGCGCGCATTATCGGCGGCCGGATGAGCGAGAGCTGGGGCCAGCCGGTGGTGGTGGAAAACCGCGCCGGGGCGGGAGGCAATATCGGCGCGGACTTCGTCGCGAAAGCGCCTCCCGACGGGTACACTATCCTGATGGGCAGCATCGGCACGCAGGCGCTGAACGCGAGCCTGTACCGCAATATGCCCTACGATTCCGCGAAAGACTTCACTCCGGTCGCGCTCGTGATCGAGGCGGAGAGCCTGCTCGCGCTGCATCCCTCGGTCGGCGCGAATACGCCCTCCGAGCTGATCGCGCTCGCGCGCTCGCACGGGAACAAGCTCAGCTGCGCCTCCGCGGGCGTGGGAACGACCAGCCACCTCGCCTGCGAGCTGTTCAAGTCCATGGCACGCGTCGAGCTCACGCACGTGCCCTACAAGGGCAACGTGCCCGCGATCACCGATCTCCTGGGCGGCCAGACCTCGATGTCCTTCGCCACCATGCCCACCGTGCTGCCGCACGTGAAGGCGGGGAAGCTGAAAGGGATCGCCGTCCTCGGCGCCGGCCGCTCGCCCGCAGCGCCCGAATTCCCGGCGCTCGCCGAAACGCTCACCGGGTTCGAGGTCAACAACTGGGTCGGCACCTTCGGCCCGGCGGGATTGCCTTCCGCGATCACCGCGAAGCTGAACTCGGAGATCCTCGCGCTCATGCGCACGCCCGAAGTGCAGCAGCGCCTGCTGGCCGAGGGCGCGAGGTTTACCCCGACGACGCCGGAGCAGTTCTCGGCATTCGTCGCCGTCGAGACGGCGAAGTGGGGGAAATTGATCCGCGAAGTCGGGATCAGGGCCGATTGAGCTCGCTGCGGAAATTGCGCGCGCAGGGCGCGCAATTCCGCTTCGAGCGCGCGTGCGAAGGGAGCTACTGCACGCGATTTCCCGCAAAGTCGAATGTTTCGGTCACGTTGAACAGATCGTCCCGCACCACGAGCTTGGCGTAGGCGAAGCCGACCAAGTCGAGCGGCAGCGCGCCCCGCGCCCTTGAGTCGGCCGCATCGAATTCGAGCGAGCTGACCACGACCTGCTCGAGCAGGAAGCTGAACACCCGCCGAAGATTGCCTCTGGGGCCCGTGTCGAAAACCGCGATCAACACGCCTTGCAGATGCCGGCCCGTCACGACATCCAGGAACAGGCCCGGCGAAGTGCGATCCAGATTCTTCGAGATGACGAACGGTCCGACCGTCACCTTGCCCTCCCCGCCTCCCCCGCCGCCGATGACCCCACCGGACTGCGTCCAGGAGGTCTTGATCGATACGATATCCAGCTTGCGCTCCGCGGGGCAGCGATTCGGAT
Organism: Betaproteobacteria bacterium; assembly: GCA_005884455.1. Taxonomy (GTDB): domain Bacteria; phylum Pseudomonadota; class Gammaproteobacteria; order Burkholderiales; family SG8-39; genus VBDM01. The sequence goes on along the minus strand of VBCH01000078.1, from coordinate 9,212 downwards.
CGTCGGTGACATGCGGAACGGTCGAGTCGTAAATACAACCGACGACGGACACCTGAGCGGCGCAAGGAAGCGCGAGCGCAAGCGAAGCAGCGACGAGCGCGCGATAAACAACTGTTTTCATCTTGGTTTCTCCCTGAAAAAGAACTTCTGGTATGTAGCTCGGAGCCGGTCAGCAACCTCCGGCGCCGGATTGCCGCGTACACACCGGGGCAATGAGCAATTATTGCCCATGTCCGCTCGGAAAGCGATCATCCCGGGCCATTGCCTTTACAATCCACACTCGGCCTTTGAGCGGACCCGGAGAACATCCATGAATCGAAAGACTTGGATAGGAGCATCGCTGATTGCGGGGCTGGCCGGAAGCGCCTGCGCACAGGAGGACATGCGCCGCTTCAAGCTCACGCCGTTGAGCGAGATGACGCCGGCGCAGCGAGCGTATGCCGATGCAGTCATGGCCGGCCCGGTCGCGGCCACAGGCAGTGCGGCCGTCGTACCCGGCGCAAGCACCATCGGCAGCCCATTCAATGTCTACCTCCGCAGCCCGGTGCTTGCCGAACGGCTTCGACAGCTAGGCGAGCAGATCCGCTTCAAGAGCTCGCTGCCGGAGCGCTTGAAAGAATTCGCGATCCTGGTGACGGCGCGCCACTGGACCGCGCAGTACGAGTGGTATGCGCACCACCGCCTCGCGCTGAAGGCTGGCTTGAGCCCCGCGGTAGCGGACGAGCTTGCGCAAGGCCGGCGCCCCGCGGGCATGCAGGAGGACGAAACCATCATCTACAATTTCTCGCACGAGCTGCACAACCAGCACGCCGTCAGCGACGTCACCTTCAAGGCCGCGGTCGAAAAGTTCGGTGAGCAGGGTGTAGTGGACCTGATCGCCGTCAACGGTTATTACGTACTGGTCTCGATGATTCTGAACGTGGACCGCACGCCCATCCCGGGCGGCGCCAAGCCTCCCTTGCCGTTACTCAAGTAGTCGAAGGACGCTGGTATCGTCAGGCAATATGACCCGCATCGCCCATACCGTTCTCGACTGCGAAACCGGATACGCCTGCGTCATTCGCGCCGGACGTCACGAGCTCGCGGCGGACGAACCGGTTTCGCAGGGCGGCACGGACACGGGACCGCCTCCCTACCAGCTCCTGCTCTCGGGCCTGGCCGCATGCACCGCGATCACGCTGCGCATGGTTGCCGCGCGTAGAGGATGGGAGCTGGGGTCGATTCACGTCGACCTGGAGCTGTACAAGGACGCCGAAGGTGTCGCCGACCGCATCACGCGCACCATCTCGCTTACCGGCCCGCTCAACGATCAGCAGAAAGCGACGCTGGCCGAGATCGCCGAGAAGACTCCCGTCACGAAGACGATCAAGGCCGGCGCGGCGATAGAGACGAAATTTCTGTAGGCCGACCGGGCCGCGCTACATCGGCGGCACCTGGCCGTGGAGGCCGACGTTGACCCGCGCGGCCGTCAAACCGCCGTCGGGCTGGCGCTGCGCAACGACGAAGACCTTGGCCCCGGGCTTGAGCTCGCCGCGATCGACGGGCGTATAGGACACGATCACCGTTTTTTCGGAAACCAGCACCTTCTTCTCGCCGCCCTTGTACTGCACCGTGAGGACGCGGTCCTTGCCCATGCTCGTGACGTCGGCCACGTTCGCATTGGTCATCTTGCTGCTGGGCCTCAGGTCCCAGTCGTAGTGCCCCTCGCCGGTGCCGCGCATGTTCTCCGGGAAGATGTGCACCTCGAGCGCGACCAGCGCGCCGTCGCGCTCGCCGACCGTCGTGGTGCCGATGAATTTGCCGCTGGCAATGTCGGAGAGGCCCGCCTTCGCGATCCCCATGACCACGAAATTCTCCGCGAGCGTGACGTTCATGCTCTGGCCGCTGTTGGCCTTGACGGTCAGGTGGGTGCGGTCGATTCGTTCCACCGTGCCCCGGATCCTCACCGGCGGATTGGCGGGGGCCTGCGCGATGGCGGCGGCGGATACTGCGGTAATCAGCAATGCGGCGATAGTGCGGAACATGGGATCTCCTTCGGGGTGAACAAGGCGCAAACGCGGGAAGCGCGAGACTTATTCCGTCTATACTACCGTAATGTTGCGAGGGTTTCCGAAATGACGCCTCGTCCCGCACTCTTGCTGCTGTTCCTGTCCCTGGGGCTCCTCGGCTGCTCGGGTTCCCGCTACGTTACGGTCCGCGTTCCTCCCGAGGTGGACCTGAGGAACTACCAGGCCGTCGGCATCATCGAGTTTGCGTCCAATGCCGACGCGGCGATCAACCGCTACGCGACGCAGCGGTTCCAGTCTTCCGTCCAGTCGGCGCAGCCCGGCACCCGCCTGATCGAGCTGGGAACCGCGGACTCGGTCCTGGCGGCGATCGGCGCCCGCCAGCTCGACGCGGATGCCATCAAGAAGATAGGAACGAGGTTTGGCGTCGCGGCCGTCTTCGACGGAAACATCAGGTTTTCCGAGCCGAAGGTGAACGTAAGAGGGATAACCGACCTCGCGATGGCGCAAGGCGGCGCGCGCGCGGAAATGAGAGGGGACATGTTCGCCAGGCTGGTGGAGACCAGGACGGCGGCCAGCGTATGGAGCAATTCGTCCTGGGCCACGAAGCAGCTCGGCGGCGTCCACGTGTCCAGCGACGGCGGCATCGCCGGGACGGTGCGGACCTCCAACCCGCGCGAGGAAATGGTTCCCGATCTCGTCCGCGAGGTGCTGACGGGACTCCGCGAATCCACCGTCCGGCGGAGGGTGGAGTAGCCGCGGGAGCTGTTCCCTACAGCGGGTTGTCCGGGTAGATCAGCGTGCGCCACATATGCGCGACCGGGCTCCCGTCGAAGCCCAGGCCTTCCTTCGGCTGCTTGAAGTGGCGGCCGATGATGTCCACGAAGGGATCGATAGCCACCTTCATGCCCGGCTCGAAAGCGTAAAGGTCGTGCACGGTGATCATGCGCGCGTCCATGTACCACTTGTGCTTGCGCGCGTATTCGTAGCTCGCCTTGATGTAGGGCGCCGGCACGTAGTCCTTTCCGAAGATGCGCACGTAGAGCTCCGGATACTCGTAGCCGACCGATGAGTCCGGATAGAAGCGCAGCGCCTGGTGATGGCGGATCGCCCAGCTCACCTTCTCCGAGACGTAGGGCTCCATCATCTGCGCGCCCCACCAGCCGTGATCGGGCTTCATGAGATTGAGGACGTAGTCGTGCAATAGGCACGCGAGCACCGTTTCCTCGGACTCGCCTTTCCTGAGCGCGTCGTTCGCGCTCTGCAGGATGTGGTTGCCGATGCCCGGCGTTCCGCGGAACCGGATGAAGTCCGTGAGGGTCGGGTGCTCGGGCATGGCCGCGAGCGCCGTCAACTCCGGGCGCTGCCCGCTCGGGCTCGGACCGCCGAACAAGGCCCCGGCGCCGCGCCTCACGGCGGGCGGCTGCGCTGAAAGCCCTGCGGGCTTGTCGAGCTGCGCGATCATGTAGTGCTCGAGGGCGTCGGCGCGCGCCTCGGACGACATCGCCTCGACGACGGCCGCCGAACCCAGAGTCGCCAGGAACGCTCTGCGATCGATGTGCATGGGGACCTCCTCTTCGGGGAATGCGCTCTAGGGATTCCGGCCCGGACCTTGCTGCAGCCTTTGCCCGCCGCCCGTCCGCTGCCAGTCGGCGCGGCGAAAGCGCGCGCGGCGCGCGGCGCCTGCGGCGTCTTGCAGGGCGTATTCGCGCAGGCGCGCCTCCAGCGCCAGGCGCAGTGTCTCGGGCAGTCCGCCCGCGGCACGCTCGAAGCGCGCGAGGATCGGATCGGCCGCCAGCGAGTCGCCGGGAGCGAGCCGCGCCCCGATGAAGCCTTCGGAATCCGATATCCCGCCGTCGTGGAAGAAGCCCTGGCCGCGGATCCACGCCAGCGCCCGCTCGTCCGACCCGATGCCGTAGCACAGCTCGAACGCGGACAGCTCGCCCTCCGTCTCGCGCACGAACAGATCGAAGTAATCGTCGTGGAACCAGCGCCTCTGGCTCGAGGGGTCGTCCTGCAATACGCCGAGAATCTCTTTCAACACGGGAAACCTCTCGTTTCTCTTCCGTAACCGTAACATGAGGCGCGGGATACAGGCAAAAGTTCCGCGCAGACCGATCCTTTCACCCGCCCTGCCCTAGGGCCACAGCTGCTTCGTCGCGAGCCGCGCCCCTTCGCGCATCGCCTCGAACTTCGCCCACACCACGGTCGGGTGCACCTCGGTGTTGTAGGTCGCCTGCGAGGAGAACCCGCAGTCGGCGCCCGCGACGACGTTTTCCCTGCCGACGAGCTTGGCGAAGCGCGCGAGGCGCTCGGCGATCAGGATGGGGTGCTCGACGATGTTGCTCGCGTGGGTGATCACCCCGGGGATGAGCGCCTTGCCCTCGGGCAGCCTGACCGATTCCCACAGGTGGTATTCGTGCTCGTGGCGCGGGTTGGCGGCCTCGAAGCTGTACGCGCCGGCGTTCACCTTGAGCATGTAGCCGACGACGTCCGAAAGCGCCGCTTCATGGATGCGCGGGCCCTCGTTGATCCCGTAGCAGGTGTGGTAGCGCACCTTCTCCGGCGGAATTCCGCGCAAGGCCTCGTTGACCGCCTCGACGTACATTTCGGCGCGCGATCGCTGCTGCGATGCGCCGAGCGCGGAATCGCCGAAGACGTCGCAGAGAAACGGGTCGTCCACCTGAAGCAGCAAGCCCGCGTCCACGATCGCCTTGTACTCGGTGCGCAGCGCAGCGCCCACCGCGTGGAAGAATTCCTCCTCGGTGCGGTAGTGCTCGTTCGTTCCGATGCCGCTGGGCGCCACCGCCGGAACGAAGGCGCCGCCGGCGCTTGCATCTCTCGCCGCCGTCTTGAGATTCTCGATATCGCGCGCCAGCGCCTTCTCGCCGCAATAATTGACCGGCCCGGTGCAGACCAGGGGCACGATGGGCGCGATCGCCCCGCCCATCATCGCTTCCCTGAAGTACTTCTTGTAGTACTCGGGGAAGGCCGCAACCTCGGCGGCGAACAGCTGTCTCGTCTGGTGCGGCCGCGCCTCGAAGCCTTCGAGCCGCTCGCGCACGTAGCTGAAAAACCCGGGCTTGGACTGCTCGCCGTCGCTGACGATGTCGATGCCGGTTTCGACCTGTTTGCGCACGCACTCGGCGACAGCGCTCTTCACGCGAGCGAGGTAGTCCTCGAGCGAGGCCCTGGAGAGCCGCGGCGCGACGTACCAGCGGGCGATCAGGGCGAACGCGACCAGGGAAAACGTCGACTGCAGGGCAAGAATGGCGAATGGCGTCATCGTCCCTCCTTTATTGACTACGCCCCGGATACCTCGAGCTCGACGGGGACGTTGTTGCGCGTCGCGTGCGAGTACGGGCAGATCTGCTCGTGCGCCTCGCGGGCGAGCGCGGCGAGCTCGGCCTGGGGCAGGCTCCTGTCCTGCACGCTGAGCTTGACCGCGAGGCCGAAGCCGCCGCCGTCGCGCGGGCCGATCGTGACCGCGCAGGTGATGCGCGCCCTGGAGGCGTCCTTCTTCTGCCGCTTGCCGACGAAGTCGAGCGCGCCGCCGAAGCAGGCGGCGTAGCCGGCGGCGAAAAGGTGCTCGGGCGTCGCGGTGCCCGGCTTGCCCGGGCCGCCCATCTCCTTCGGCACCGAGAGATTGGCTTTCACCACGCCGTCGCTCGACTCGGTGTAGCCGTTGCGCCCGCCGGTGGCGGTCGCGGTTGCGGTAAAGAGGGGCTTGATCTTGTCCATGCAGGTCTCCGGGGCAGTTGGGTCCTTCATTATATGGACCCTGGGGAGTCCTGCCCCCGCGCCAGCTGAACAAGCCCGATCAGGCAACCAGCGCTCGCAGCTTCGGGTGCCGCCCGAAAAACGCGAGCCTCTCCGCCCACGCATCCAGGCCCCAGATGTGTCCGGCGCGCTCGAAGATCAACTGCACCAGCACGCCCGCGTACACGATGTGGTAGTCGAGGAGGAAGTTATTCCTGTTCTCGATGTAGGGGAAATTCATGTGGGCGGTCCAGTACAGGAGCAGCAGCAGGATCCCGAAACCCGCGCTCACGCGCACGAAGAGCCCGAAAAGCAGCGACAAGCCGATGAGCAGATGGCCGTATCCCACGAGAAACGTCATGATCGGCGCCCAGGTCGGGCCCGTGAAGGGCGCGTACACATCGTGGAACGTCTTGGTATTCTTGAGGAACCCGGCCACGCTCCAGTTGGGATCGAAAACCTGGTGCGAAGCGGCGTAGATGAAAGTCCACGCCATGGCCAAGCGGAAGAAAACGATCAAAGCCCTTCTTGTCGCAGCGGTGTCCATGTCCTCTCCTTTCGTCATGTCCACTTCGAATCCGGCTGCAATATACGCGCCTCGGGCCGGGATCGCTTGATCGTCACCCGTCCCGAGAATCCCGGACTCGCCTTGAGATAGACCTGATAGAGATGCGAGGTGCCATTCACGGTGCCTCGACCATGTCGTGGTAGTGGCGCACGACCCAGTCGTCCAGCGCGGTGATCGTCTTCGCGAGCGAGTCTCCCAGCGGCGTGAGGGTGTACACGACCCGCGGCGGCACTTCGGCGTAGTCGCGCCGCGCAACCAGCCCGTGGCGCTTGAGGTCGCGCAGCGTCTGGGTGAGCATCTTCTGCGACACGCCCGCGACGCCGCGCATCAGGTCGCCGTTGCGCTGCGGCCCGTGGCGCAGGAGCGGGATCAGCAGCAGGACCCACTTGCTCGCCAGCAGGCCGATCACGTCCCGCGAGGGGCAGGTGTCGCTCCACGGATCGACCGGCGCCCTGCCACCGGCCTTCGCGCGCCGGGAGCGGGTAGCCGAAGACGTCACAGGTTTCTTCATAGTTACTAAAAGGTGCGTACTAGCATATCGGTAACCGGAGGCGTAAGGTTAGCACACCGGTCCCGGGCGGGACAGTCCCGTCCGGAGCCGCATCGACTCAACCTTACTCAGGAGATCCGACATGTCTACGCTCACAAAGCACGCCGCCGCGGGTGCCGTCGCAGCGCTGGTCGCCCTCGCGAGCCCGGTCTTTTCGCAATCATCGGCCGAGCATCCCACCACGCCTCCGCCCGCGCCCGAGCGCCAGGCGCCGGCCGTCGAAACTCACCTCAAGATCTTCGATGTGCTCGACTTCGACGTCTTCAGCAACCAGAAATGGGACCGGCTCCACGAGAGCCACGCCCGCGACATCGTGGTGACCTGGCCCGACGGTCACGAGACCAAGGGCATCGACAGGCACATCGAGGATCTCAAGGCGCTGTTCGTTTTCGCTCCCGACATCACGATCAAAGTACACCCGATCCGCTTCGGCTCCGGCACCTGGACCGCGGTGACGGGCGTGATGACCGGCACGTTCACCCGCCCGATGCCCGCCGGGGACGGCAAGACGATCGCGCCCACGGGGAAGCGTTTCGCGATCGGCATGGCGACCATCGGGCACTGGAAAGGTCAGACGATGGACCACGAGTGGCTGTTTTGGGACAACCAGGACTTCATGAAGCAGATCGGCCTCGCGCCCTGATTCCCGGCTCCCGGCCGGCGCTTCCCTGTGAACGAGGTTCAGGCCGGGTCGCGGAATTCCATGTCCCAGTGCGAGCCGTCGCAGAAGGGCTTGTTCTGCGACGCGCCGCAGCGGCACAGTGTGTAGTGCTCGGTCGAGGCGCCCTGCCCGAACTTCACGCCGATCAGCTCGATGCCGCCGGTGACCGCGTAAGGCCCGTTGTCGGTCACGGTGACCATCGGCGGGCGCTGCGGAGGCTCGGCTTCGACGCCGTCGATCGCGTAGCTGAGCGCCCCGGAGGGGCATTTCCTGATCGTCGCGACGATCGCCTCCACCCCGGCGCCGTCCGGGTCTATCCACGGCTCGACGCGCATGCGGAACACCGACTTCAGCTCATCGGTGCAGAACCCCGCGTGCGCGCAGATCGAGCGATTGTCGAGAATCGTGATGCGCTTGCCCTTGTAGGCCTCGCGCTTGTCCTTGGCAGGGTCGGCGGTGTTCGTGTCCTTGAAGCCGATCACGCTGTGCGTCCCGTCGCAGAAGGGCTTGTTCTTCGAGGCGCCGCAGCGGCACAGGGCCACCGCGCGCACGTTCGCGCAGGCTTCGCCGGACGCGCGGCGCAGGTTCGGCACCGGCCTCACTTCCATGTCGTTCAGGAGGTAGTAGGGGCCGTTCGGCGAGCAGCCGATCTTCGGTTTGGTGTCCATGACGCGATGTTACGCCATGGCGCCCCCGATTTCAGCGCACGATCATGCCGGTGAACACGTAGGCTTGCAGCATCACGAGCAGGCCCACCAGGCAGGCGAGCGCGATCGAGTGCCAGAAGACGAAGCGCAGGATCGAGCCCTCGTGGCCGAACCAGTTGGTCGCCGTGGAAGCGACCACGATCGACTGGGCGTCGATCATAGAGGAAATCGGTGCGCCGCTTCTTACAACTTGCTGACTTGGGCCCGGTGCTTGACCCTGCCCGCGCGATCAGCCGGGCCGCGAGGAGTGGGGGGCTTCAGCGCGGTCCGGTGTACCGCAGGATCCACAGTCCCTGGTTCTTCTCGGTCAGGTAGATGTTGCCGCGCGCGTCGACCAGGACGTCCTCGCTCTGCGCGACGAGCTTCTTCGGCAGCGGGCCGTAGCGCTTCACCGGGTCGGGCGGCAGGAACCAGCCCACCTCGCGCGGCGCGCGCGCGTCGGAGATGTCGAAGATGCGCAGGCCCGCGTTGAAGTACGTCAGGTACACGAGCTTGTCGGAGCGCTCGACGTCGGGGTTGTGATGATGCTGGTTCTGGTTGTGCGGGCCGAAGCGCCCGCCCTTCTCGCAGAAATTCCTGTACGGCGCGCCGGCGGGCGGCACGGGCAGCGGAAAGAGCGAGAGCAGCGTCGGCTTCGCCGGGTCGGCGATGTCGACGAGCGAGGCGTGGTTGAGCGGCTCCTGGCAGTCCTCGCGGATCGCCTCGGAGTTCACCACGGCGATCTTGCGGGCGGCGAGCGGGAGAACACTGTGCACGCCGATAAAGCCGAGGAAGGGCGGCGTGTAGGGAAGCTGGCCGAGGAGCTTCGGATGCGCGACGTCGGCGATGTCGAGGATCACGAGACCCGCCGACCCGTAGGAGAGATACGCGAGCGAGCCCTCGACGTAGGGCGGCCCGTGCAGCGAGACGTCGCGGGCGCCCTTCTCGCCACCCGCGGTATGCTGCCCGGGCACCCACCAGC
>VBCH01000044.1 GCA_005884455.1 Betaproteobacteria bacterium | reverse complement strand
CGCGCACGGTTTTCTCTCGCTCTCGCTCCTGCCGCATTTGCTCGGGCAGGCGATCGAGATCCAGGGCACGCGCCTGGGGATCAACTACGGCCTGAACCGCGTGCGCTTCACGGGGCCCTTGCCCGCCGGCTCGCGCGTGCGTGCGCGCTTCCGGCTCGCCGCCGTCGAGGATATCGACCGGGGCGTGCAGATGACGTGGAACGTCACCGTCGAGCGGGAAGGCGAGGCGAAGCCGGTTCTCGTCGCCGAATGGATCACGCGCCGTCACGAGTAGGGCGGCGAGTAGGCATCGTTGACGAACTTCGTGATCTCCGCGGGCAAGCCATTGTAGTCAGGCATGGCAGACGGCATATAGGGGTGGTGACTCCGCCCCGACACGACGCGCCGTAGCATACCAATGTGGGAAGCATGGGCAATCGCGGCGCTCGCTCTCCTCGCCTGGCTGTGGTTCGACAGCATGCGGGCGCGCGAGCACGCGGTCGCGGCGGGCGCCCGCGCCTGCGAGCGTAACGGCCTGCAGTTCCTCGACCAGACCGTGGAGTGCGTGTCGGTTCGCCCCGCGCGCGACGAGAACGGGCGCGTCGCCCTGCGGCGCGTCTACCGGTTCGAATTCTCCGACAACGGCGACAACCGGCGCGGCGGCAGCATCGTCACGATGGGCGGCGAGGTAGAATCGCTCACCATGGAACCGTTCCTGTTGCAGTGAGTCTCCCGCGGTGAATCATGCAGAAGTGGGTCGAAGGCACGGTCGTAAACCAGAAGCGCTGGACGCAGACCCTGTTCACGCTGCAGGTGGAGGCCGACATCGCGGCGTTCGAGGCGGGACAGTTCGCCAAGCTCGCGCTCGCGGTGGAGGGCGAGATGGTCGCGCGCCCGTACTCGTTCGTGAACGCTCCCAAGGAACGCCCGCACGAGTTCTACTACGTGACGCTTCCCGACGGGCCGCTCACGCGGCGGCTGTGCAAGCTGGAAGCGGGGGACGCGATATACCTGGCGCCGCGGCCGGCGGGGTTCCTCGCGCTCTCGGAAGTCCCCGACGGGGAGAACCTCTGGCTGATATCGACGGGAACCGGAGTCGGTCCTTTCCTGTCCATCCTGAAGTCCGAGGCCCCGTGGCAGCGCTTCAGGCAGGTGGTCCTCGTTCACGCCGTGCGCCATGCCGAGGAGCTGACCTACCGCGACAGCATCTCGCGGCTGCTGGGCGAGCACGGGGAGCAGATGCGCATGGTCTCGTTCGTGAGCCGGGAAAGCAAACCGGGCGCGCTCCACGGGCGCATCCCCCTTGCGATCGAGGAGGGTCGTCTGGAGGCCGCGGCGGGCGTTGCGCTGTCGGCGAAGACCTCTCAGGTTATGATTTGCGGCAACCCGGAGATGGTGACGGACACCAGCGCAGCGCTCGCGCGGCGCGGCATGAAGAAGCACCGGCGCCGCGAGCCGGGGCAGATCACGGTGGAGAATTACTGGTGAGGAAGACCGCGCTTGGCTTGTTGCTTGCAATCGGTGCGCTCGGGCTCGCGGCCTGCAGCGCGACCCGCGTTGCCTACGACAACGCCGACACCGTGCTGCGCTTCATGGCGTCGAGCTATCTGGACCTCGACGCCGCGCAGTCCGACGACCTGACGCCGCGCATTGCGCGATTTCACCAGTGGCACCGGGCGAACGAGCTCCCGATATACGCCGCCCTGTTGCGCAGCGCAAGCGAGCGCGCGGCCGTGGGCATCAACGCGGAGGACTTCGCCTGGGGCCTGGCCAACGTGCGCTTGCGCTACCGCAGGTTCGCGGCAAAGGCGGCGGAAGACGCTGCACCGGTGCTCGCGACGCTCGCGCCCCCGCAGCTCGCGGCTCTCGAGCACAAGTTCGCCGAAAGCAACGAAAAATACGCGAAGGAATTCCTCTCCTCCGATGACAGGGAGCGCCGCCGCAAGCAGCTCAAGCGTATGCTCGAGCGCTTTCGCGACTTTGCCGGCGAGCTCACTCCGGACCAGGAGGCCCGCATCGGGCGCTTCGCGCTCGCCCACGAGCGCCATGTCGCCCTGCGCTTCGAGGACCGGCAGCGCTGGCAGCGCGATTTCGTCGCGGCGCTCAGGCGGGACCGCGTGCCCGAGGAGCTCGGCCGGCACCTCGCCGAGATGTTCGAGAGGCCGGAGCTGCGCCGCTCCGAGGAATTCATCCGGGAGGACGCGCGTTGGGAGGAGGATCTGGGACGGCTCATCGTGGATCTCGACCGCTCGCTCTCCCCGAAGCAGCGCGCGCACGTGGTCGGGCGCCTTTCGGATTACGCCGAAGATTTCGCCGTACTCGCCCGAAGAAGGAAGGAGGCCGCGTGAGCCCGCAGCGCGCGACGCGGCTTCTTCTTTCCCTGGCGACGCTCGCGTGGTTCGTCTTGAGCTGGGCGGTATCGGCCGCCGGGGGCGAGCTGAAGCCCTGGAGCGGCGGCGCGACGCCGCCCCTTGCACTGCGCGATCTCCAGGGCAAGGAGCACAAGCTCGGCGATTATCGGGGCAAGGTCGTGGTGCTCAATTTCTGGGCGACCTGGTGCGATCCCTGCCGCGAGGAGATGCCTTCGATGCAGCGGCTGCAGGACAAGCTCGCGGGAAAATCCTTCGCGATCCTCGCGATCGACTACGGCGAAGGCGCGCCGCGGATCCAGGACTTCCTGAAGAAAGTCCCGGTGCGCTTCACGGTGCTGCTGGATCGGGACACCACCGCCGCGACGGCGTGGAAAGTGAAGGTGCTGCCCACCACCCTGGTGCTCGATCCCCAGCAACGAATCCGCTACTCCGTGGTGGGCGATCTGGAGTGGGATTCTCAATCCGTTGAAGATACGATCAAAAAACTTCTTCCCCCCGGCTGAAGCACGCGCCGGAGCAATCCGAGCGACTTGTGGTCGGGGACGCTTTCGGAGTAGATTGTCCGCCTTGGAACCCGTCCGTACCCGCCGCACCGCCTGCCGATGATCATCCAGCAACGCCTGACTTCACGCAGCTCGCGTTCGCTCGCGGTGATGATCGGCTTCGCGCAGCCTGCGGGCTCGCGCGGAACTTGGCGCTCCGACGGCGATATCGGCAGCGGCGGCCCTGCTTTCGCGCTCGCCCTCCGCTCTCCTGCAGCTTCCTGTCCCCAGCCTCAGCCCCTTTTGCAGCAACCGACACCGGGTATTCCGCGCGCGCGCGCGTCGGGACGCCCGGGTCCGCGTTGTGAGACAGCGCTTCAATCGACCGGAGAACCGACATGGATAGACGTGCATTTCTGAAGACCGGCGCGATCCTCCCGGCTGCCGCGGCGCTGCCGAGGCTCGCATACGCGCAGCAACTGCCGTTCGAGCCGCGCCAGGCGGAGAAATGGCGCAGCTTCGAGGTTACGACCCGGGTCGAGATCGTCTTTCCCGAGGGCGCGACGCGCGTGTGGTTGCCCGTGCCTTCGGTCGATTCGGGCTACCAGAAGATCCTGGACAACGCCTGGTCGGGCAACGCCCCAACCGCGAAGATCGCCTACGACGGCAAGTACGGCGCGGGCATGCTCTACGCCGAGTGGCCCACCACCGAGAAGAATCCCGTGGTCGAGCTCTACAGCCGTTTCGCCACGCGCGACCGCGCGGTCGATCTTTCGACGCGCCCCGCATCCGCGCAGAAGCTTGGCGCGGGAGAGCGGACCTTTTACACCGAGGCGACAGAGCACATGCCTATCGACGGCATCGTGAAGAAGACGGCGCAGGAGGTCACGCAAG
>VBCH01000077.1 GCA_005884455.1 Betaproteobacteria bacterium | reverse complement strand
CCGGCATGCTGATCGGCCCCTGGGGCTTGGGCATGATCGGCGAGGTCGATTCCACGCTGCAGTTCGCCGAGTTCGGCGTGGTGCTCCTTCTTTTCCTAGTCGGCCTCGAGCTGCAGCCCAGCCGCCTGTGGGTGCTGCGCCGTCCCGTGTTCGGCCTCGGCGGCACCCAGGTGCTCGCGACCGGCGCGGCGCTCTTCGCTCTGGGTCTCGCGTTCGGCCTCTCGTGGCAGGCCGCGCTGGTCGCCGGCTTCGGGCTGGCGATGTCCTCCACCGCTCTCGTTCTCGCTTCGCTCGCGGAGCGCAAGCAGCTCGCCACGCGCCACGGGCGCGAAGCCTTCGCCGTGCTGCTCTTCCAGGACGTGTCGGTGATCCCGCTGCTCGCGCTCCTGCCGCTGCTCAGCGATTCGGGAACACACGCCGCCGGTGGCTGGATGGCCGCCGCCAAGGGACTGGCGGTGATCGCCGTCGTCATCGTCTCAAGCCGGCTCGTCGTGCGTCCGGTGCTGAAGGCGGTGGCGAGCTACGGCGGCCGCGAAGTATTCACCGCGGCGGCGCTGCTGCTCGTGGTGGGCGCCGCGCTCATCATGGAGAAAATCGGCCTGTCGCCCTCGCTCGGCGCCTTCCTCGCCGGGGTGCTCCTCGCCGATTCCGAATTTCGCCATGAGCTGGAGGCCGACATCGAGCCCTTCAAGGGCCTGCTGCTCGGTCTTTTCTTCATAGCCGTGGGCATGAGCGCGAACCTAGGCCTCGTTTGGGAGCAGCCGCTCGCGGTGGTCGGCCTCGTGTTCGGCCTCATGCTCGCGAAGCTTGCACTGATGTACGCGATCGCCAGGATCGGCGGCGCACCGAACGACACTGCGCAGCGACTTGCAGTTTCGGTTTCGCAGGGAGGCGAGTTCGCCTTCATTCTCTTCGTCGCGGCGGGGAGCCTCGGCATATTCGATGCGGGCACCGTTCAGCTCCTCGTGGTGGTCGTGACCGTCTCGATGCTGCTCGCGCCGCTCGCGTTCGAAGCTCACGAGCGCGCGCTCGCGCGCTGGACCGAGCGGCACGCGACGCCGGAGTTCGATGCGATCACGGGACCGGGAAACCCGGTCATCATCGCCGGCTACGGCCGCGTCGGGCAGATCATCTCGCGCGTGCTGCGCATGTGCGGTGTGCCTTTCACGGCGCTCGAGGTGAGCTACCAGCAGGTGGATTTCGTAAGGCGCTTCGGCAGCAAGGTCTATTACGGCGACGCTTCGCGCCTCGAGCTTCTCGAAGCGGCGAAGACGGGGGAGGCGAAGCTCTTCGTGCTGGCCATCGACGATGTCGAGGCCTCGGTGAAGACTGCGGCGGTCGTGCGAAAGCACTTCCCGCAGGTTCCGATCCTCGCGCGCGCGCGCAACCGCGTACACTTGTTTCGCCTACGGGACTTGGGCGTCAAGCTCATCTGGCGCGAGACCTTTCCGACGAGCCTCGACATGGCGCGCCACGCGCTGCTTTCCCTGGGTTTCGGCATCGCCGCCTCCGAGCGTGCCGTGAGCCTGTTCAAGCAGCACGACGAGCAGCGGCTCGAAGCGCAGTACGCGGTCCAGCACGACGAGGCGCAGCTCATCCAGACTTCCAAGGAAGCCGCGGCGCAACTGCAGGAGCTGTTCGAATCGGACGGCCTGCAGCCTCTGCCGGGATTTCCGCAACCCGCTGCCGCGGCTGTGCGGAAGGAGTAGCGATAGGCTCGCCGCCTCGGCAGGAATCGGATCGACGAACCCGAGCGGTAGAATAGCTGCGTGAAGAACATCGTCATCCTGATCTCCGGCCGGGGCAGCAACATGGAGGCGATCGTGCGCGCGGGGCTCCCCGCGAGGGTCGCGGCCGTCATCAGCAACCGTGCCGATGCCGAGGGCCTGAAATTTGCCGCGCAGTCGGGCCTTCCCGTGGAGGTGGTCGATGAGCGCGAGTTTTCCTCGCGCGGGGCATTCGACGCCGCACTCGAGGCGGCGATCGAGCGGCATTCGCCCGACCTGGTCGCGCTCGCCGGCTTCATGCGCATACTTGGCGGCGATTTCGTGCGGCACTACTCGGGTCGGGTGGTCAACATCCATCCGTCGCTGCTGCCGGCGTTTCCCGGCCTGCACACGCACCGGCGCGCCCTCCAGGAAGGCGTGAAGCTCCACGGCTGCACGGTGCACTTCGTCACGCCGCAGGTCGATCACGGTCCGATCATCGCCCAGGCGGCGATATCCGTGCGCGCCGTGGACACCGAAGCGACTCTCGCGGCGCGGGTGCTGCAGCAGGAGCACCGTGTCTATCCGCTCGCGATACGTTGGTTTGTCGAGGGCCGGCTCGCGGTCGAAAACGGCATCGTGCGCGTTGACGCGCCCGGGGCTCGACAGGCGCTGCTCGTCGAAGAATGATCTCCACTCTGGTCCGCCGGGCAGGTCTTGCGGCGCTCGCTCTGTGGGCTGCCGTGGCCCAGGCGGCCCCACCCGAACGCATCACGCTGACCTACGAGTTGAAACGCAACAGCTTGGTTGTAGACGTTTCTGAAACACTCGAGCACAACGGCCGCACCTATGCGATCACCTCCGAAGGGAGGGGGAGAGGAATCCTGGCGTTGTTCGGCGTCTTGAAGCGCACGAGCCGAGGCCGCGTCACGCCGCAAGGACTGCGTCCCGATGAATTCCGTGACGAGCGTCCCGGAGGTTGGACGGTGTCGGCGAAATTCGATTGGGACGCGCGCTCGGTAACCCAGGAGAAAAACGGGAAGTCAGAGACGCTCAAGATGCCGGCGACGGCGCAAGACCCCTTGAGCCTCGCCTACAGCTTTGCATTCGTTCCGCCCAAGGGCAAGGAATACGACGTGACGCGAGCGGACGGACGGGGGCTGACTCCATTCCGCTTCGCTGTCGTCGGCACCGAGACGCTTGCCACGCCCGCAGGCGAGATGCAGACGCTGCACATCGCGAAATTGCGCGACGGACCCGAGGACAGGGCGACCGATATCTGGTTCGCCGTCGAGCGCGATTTCCTGCCGGTACGCGTCCTGGTCGTGGATTCGGACGGTACGCGCTCCGACCAGATCGTCACGCGCATCGGCAAGTGACGCGCTTTTCCCGCCCGCTGCTGGACGCGTGCACGGCGGCCTTTGCCGCCGTGCTGCCGCTCGAACAGCCGGCCGATGCGACGCTCTCGGCGTTTTTCCGCAGCCACCCCAAGATCGGCCAGAGCGACCGCGCAACGATCGCCGATTCGGTGTATGCGGCGCTCAGGCGTCGGCGCCTTCTCGAGCGCGTCGCGGCGGCGCACAGCCCGCGGCGTCTTGCGCTCGCGACCTGGATCGCGCTTCTCGGCGCCAACTTGCGCGAGCTCGACCCCTGGTTGCGCGGCGACGAGTCCGAGTGGCTCGCCTTAGTAAAACGCGACGCGGCAGCGCCGCAGCCCTTCGAGGTTGAATGCGAGCTTCCCGATTGGGCGATCGAACGCCTGAGCGCCCGTTACGATGAAAGCGCGCTGCTCGCACTGGCGAGGGGCCTGCTGCAGAACGCGCCGCTCGACCTGCGCGTGAATTCGCTGAAAATCTCGCGCGAAGAGGCACTCGAACGGCTCGCGGCCGACGGGCTTCGCGCCGCAGCGACGCCGTACTCGCCGCATGGGATCCGCCTCGCGCAGAAGCCCGCGATCAACCGGCATGCCCTGTTTCTGGAAGGCTGCATAGAGGTCCAGGACGAAGGGAGCCAATTGCTCTGCAATCTGGTCGCGCCCAAGCGCGGCGAGATGGTGGTGGATTTCTGCGCTGGCGCGGGCGGCAAGACGCTTGCGCTCGGGGCTCTCATGCGCTCGACCGGACGCCTCTACGCGTTCGACATCTCCCCGAAACGACTCGCCGGGCTCAAGCCCCGGCTTGCGCGCTCGGGACTGTCCAACGTGCATCCGCAGCGGATCGAGGGCGTGAAGGACGCGCGCGTGAAGCGCCTCGCCGGCAAGATCGACCGCGTGCTCGTGGATGCACCCTGCAGCGGACTCGGGACGCTGCGGCGCAATCCCGACATGAAGTGGCGCCAGACACCCGAGGATGTTGCGGAGCTCGTGGAAAAGCAGAAATCGATTCTCGCCGCAGCCGCGCGGCTCGTGAAGCCGGGCGGGCGGCTCGTTTACGCCACCTGCAGCATCCTGGAGGAAGAAAACCGCGGCATCGTCGAGGATTTTCTGCGCAACGCCCCATTCACGCTGCGGCCTGCGGGCGATGTGCTTGAAAAAAGCGGTATCCGGCTCCATTTAGAAGAGTATCTCGAGCTTTGGCCGCACCGGCACGGCACCGACGCGTTCTTTGCCGCGGTGCTCGAGCGTGCCGAATGAACCACGAACCAAAGCTTTCCGCGCAGGATTATTTTCTACATATCCTGCGTGAAAATCTCACGTATTGAAACTAAATGCACGTGAATTTACGATCTTGCAAGGACATGAATAGGATCAGGAAATCCCTGAGTGAAGATAGGGGATAATGCCCTTGCCCTTTATGGGGATTCACGTAGAATCCGCAGAACCTCAGAGGGGAACTTGATGGAATCCAGCGTCCTGTTTTCAGGCGTTTTCGACCTGCCGTGGTGGGGCTACGTCCTCGCCGCGATCGGTCTTACCCACATCACCATCGTCAGCGTGACGGTGTTCCTGCATCGCTGCCAGGCGCACCGCGCGCTCGATCTGCATCCGCTGGCGAGCCACTTCTTTCGTCTGTGGCTGTGGATGACGACCGGCATGGTGACCAAGGAGTGGGCGGCGATTCATCGCAAGCATCACGCCAAATGCGAAACCGCTGAAGACCCACACAGCCCGCAGCAGGTCGGAATCAACCGGGTGCTCTGGGGCGGCGTGTTCCTGTACGTCAAAGAGTCCTACAACCGCGAGACGATGACGCGCTACGGCCACGGCACACCCGACGACTGGCTCGAGCGCAACGTCTACTCCCGCTTCTCGATACTGGGTATCACCCTGATGGGCGCCGCCAACGTCATGCTGTTCGGCGTCGTCCCGGGCGCGCTGATCCTCGTCACGCAGATCGCCTGGATCCCGTTCTGGGCGGCGGGCGTCATCAACGGCATCGGGCATTTCTGGGGATACCGCAACTGGCAGACCGAGGACGCGAGCACGAACATCGTTCCCTGGGGCATCATCATCGGCGGCGAGGAGTTGCACAACAACCACCACGCTTTTGCGACCTCGGCGAAGCTCTCCAACAAGTGGTACGAGGTCGACCTCGGTTGGATGTACATTTGCCTGCTCGAAGCACTCGGTCTCGCCGAGGTGAAGAAAGTGGCGCCGACGCCGCGTTTCACCGATGCGAAGCCCGCAGTGGACTCGGAGACGCTGCAGGCCGTGATCACGCACCGCTACGACGTTCTCGCGAAATACGCCAAGTCGCTCAAGCGCACCTACGCAGACGAGCTCGGCAAGCTACGCCGGCTCGCACCGCACGACGCGCACGTGCTGAAGAGCCTGAAGCGCTGGCTCCACCGCGACGAAAAATCCCTGTGCGAGACCGAGCGTGCGAACCTCAAGCAGGGGCTGGCGAAATCGCGCGCGCTGCACACCGTGTACTCGATGCGCGCCGAGCTCGTGTCGCTGTGGGAGCGCTCGAGCGCCTCCCGCGAGCAGCTCGTTCGGCAGCTCCAGGACTGGTGCCACCGCGCCGAAGCAAGCGGCATCCGCCCGCTCGCCGAATTCTCGCACCGGCTGCGCCGCTACGCCTAGGGCGCTTCGATCCCGCCGAAAGCGGGAGACCAGGAAAAACCCGCCCGAACGGCGGGTTTTTTGTTTCGCAGCGCGCCAGCGCACTTCCGGGTAGCATATGCGGCGTCAGCCGGTTTCGGGGGGGCCATTTACAGCAAGAAAGGAGACGTGGGATGAAGAGCCTTATCGCGGTAGTTGCGTCGATGTTGATCGCTTCGCCGGTCTTTGCGCAGGCGAAGCCTTGCGAGGAACTCAAGTCCGAGATCGAAGCCAAGATCAAGGCAAACGGCGTACCGGTCTTTACGCTGGACATCGTTCCGAACGAGCAGGTGAAGGAAGGTGAAGGCAAGGTCGTCGGAACCTGCGACGGCAGCACCCAGAAGATCGTCTACAAGCGCGGCGTCGCCGAGGCTCCGCGCGACATGCCAGCCAAATCGCAGCCGACGAAGTAGGCGCGTCCGTCCGACTCGTCGGACGCCGGCGTCGGGGCTCTGCCAGCTGAGCCTGAAGCCAAACGAAAAGCCCGCTTTCGCGGGCTTTTTATTTGATTTTTGTTTCCTTGTAGACGACGTGTTTGCGCGCCCTGGGGTCGTACTTCTTCATCTCGATCTTGTCGGGCGTGGTGCGCTTGTTCTTGGTGGTAGTGTAGAAGTGGCCGGTGCCGGCCGTGGATTCGAGTTTGATTTTCTCGCGCATCGTCGCGGCTCCCGGACCCTAGATCTCGCCGCGCTCGCGCAGCTCTTTGAGCACAGCGTCGATGCCCTTCTTGTCGATGATGCGCACGCCGGCGTTGGAAGTGCGCAGCCTCACCCAGCGCTTTTCGCTTTCCACCCAGAAACGGCGGTACTGCAGGTTCGGGTAGAACCGGCGTATGGTCTTGTTGTTGGCGTGGGAAACGTGGTGTCCCACCTGGGGCTTCTTGCCCGTTATCTGGCAGACGCGCGCCATGCGATGCTCCGCGGGAAAAGGGGCGCATTATAGGTCGAAACCGGGCGCGCGTTCAAGCTCAGCGTCGCGGCGGCGGATCCGTCGGGGATCGTCACAGTAGCCCGCGTTCGGCAAAGGACATTGTGCGGCTCCCTGCGACGATGAAATGGTCGAGCACCTGAATATCGACCAGGGCGAGCGCACTTTTCAGCGAGCGTGTGAGGATCTCGTCGGCATGGCTAGGCTCGGCGACACCGGAGGGGTGGTTGTGCGCGAAAATCACGGCCGCCGCGTTATGCCGCAGGGCGCACTTCACCACCTCGCGCGGGTAAACACTCGTCTGGGTCAGGGTGCCGCGGAACAGCTCCTCGTGCGCGATGACGCGATGCTGCGCGTCCAGGAGCAGTACCACGAAGACTTCCTGCTCGCGCCCGGCGAGCGCGAGGCGCAGGTAGTCGCGCACTGCTCGCGGCGACGACAGCGCGCTTCGCGAGGAAATTTCCTCCTTGAGCGCGCGGCGCGCCAGCTCGAGGGCTGCCTGGAGCTGCGCGAGCTTGGCGGTCCCCAGGCCCGGGGTCTCCGCGAGGTTCGCGGACCCGGCGTCGAGCAGCCCGGCGACCGAGCCGAAGCGCCCGAGTAGCTGGCGTGCGAGGTCGACCGCGCTCTTTCCCTTGATGCCGGTGCGGAGCAGAATCGCGAGCAGCTCCGCGTCGGCAAGCGAGGCGGCGCCTAGAGCGAGCAGGCGTTCGCGTGGACGCTCCCGAATGGGCCAGTCTGTTATCGCCATGGAATTCGCTTAAAATCCTGTTTTGCAGCTTAACGCGCTACCCCTATCCGCGATGACGGACGTTTCCGGAAAGAGGATTCTGCTCGGGATCACCGGCGGAATCGCCGCCTACAAGGCGGCCGAGCTGACGCGCCTTTTCATCAAGGCCGGCGCCGACGTGCGCGTCGTCATGACCGAGGCGGCCTGTCGCTTCATTACGCCGGCGACGCTGCAGGCGCTCTCCGGCCAGACGGTGCACACGGACATGTGGGACACGCGCGTGCCCGACAGCATGGGCCACATCGAGCTCTCGCGCGACCGGGACGTCGTCCTCGTCGCGCCCGCGACGACCGATTTCCTCGCAAAGGTCGCGAACGGATTCGGCGACGACCTGCTCTCGGCACTTTGCCTTGCGCGACGCTGCCCTCTCATGGTCGCGCCGGCGATGAACGTGGAGATGTGGCAGAACGCGGCGACGCAGCGCAACGTGGAGCGCCTGCGCGCCGACGGCGTTGGCATTCTCGGCCCGACGGAAGGCGACCACGCCGACCGCGAAGGCGGCATGGGGCGCATGCTCGAGCCCGAGGAAATCTTCGCCGAAGTCGCGGTGGCGCTCGGACCCAAGGCTCTTTCCAAAAAAAAAGTCCTGATCACGGCGGGACCGACCTATGAGCCGATCGACACGGTGCGCGGGGTCACGAACCAGAGCTCCGGGAAAATGGGTTACGCCGTCGCGCAGGCAGCGGTGGAGGCCGGCGCGCAGGTGACGCTGGTATCCGGCGCCACCGTGCTTGCCGCCCCGGCGGGCGTGGAGCGCGTGGACGTGCTGACCGCAAGCGAGATGCACAAGGCCGTGATGGCACGCGCCGAAAAGGCCGACGTCTTCATCTCGGTCGCCGCGGTGGCGGACTACCATCCGGTCGATCCCAAGCCGCACAAGATCAAGCGCGGCAACGGCAACCTCAAGCTCGAGCTCACGCCCAACCCCGACATCCTCGGCGAGGTCGCTGCGCTTCCGAAGGGGCCGTTCTGCGTCGGCTTCGCCGCCGAGACGGAGGACTTGAAGGCGAACGCGCAGGCGAAGCGCAAGAAGAAGGGAATTCCCCTGCTTGCCGCGAACCTCGCGCACGAGACTTTCGGCAAGGACACCAATGCGCTCACGCTTTTCGATGAGAACGGCGTGCACGAGCTGCCGCTCGCGCCGAAGATCGTGCTCGCGCGCCAACTGGTCGCGCACATCGCGAAGATGCTGCCACGGCACTAGGCGGCTCTTCGCTTGAAGACTCTGGACGTAAAGATCCTCGATCCGCGGCTCCGCGACAACCCGCCGCAGTACTCGACCGCCGGCGCGGCGGGCCTCGACCTCCGCGCCTGCATCGATAAGCCGCTCGAGCTCGCTCCGGGCGCGGCCGAGCTCGTGCCCAGCGGCATCGCCATTCATCTGGCGGATCCCGGGCTCGCGGCGGTGGTCGTGCCGCGATCGGGCCTGGGTCACAAGCACGGCATCGTGCTCGGGAATCTCGTGGGCCTCATCGATTCCGACTACCAGGGGCAGGTGATGGTTTCACTGTGGAACCGTTCGGAAGTCGCGTTCACCATCAACCCGATGGACCGCATCGCTCAGCTCGTCGTCGTGCCGGTCGTGCAGCTGAAGTTGAACGTGGTGGAGGACTTTGTCGCCAGCGGACGCGGTGCGGCTGGGTTCGGCAGCACGGGCAAGGGTTGACTGAGGGTCACGCGCGCCTGCGCGACTCCTAACGTTGCCGTCCAGTCAGTCTTGGACAACCCACTGGGGATTCCACGCCACTTCCCACAGGTGCCCGTCGGGGTCCTGGAAGTAGCCCGCGTAACCACCCCAAAAGGTGTCGTGCGCCGGCTTTACGACGACCGCGCCCGCCCTTTTGGCTTGTTCCATTACCGCGTCGACCTCGACTTTCGAGGAGACGTTGTGCCCGATGGTGAAATCGGTTGCGTCTGGGCTACCGACGGCGATCCCCGTATCGTGAGCAATGCTCTTTTTCGGCCAAAGCGCGAGCTTCAAACCCGCCTGCAGGTCGAAGAAAGCGACTGCGCCATGCTCGAACCCCGTGCCGACGATGCCGTCGGTCTTAAGGCCGAGGCCGTCACGGTAGAAGCGGACTGCCCTTTGTAGATCGTCGACGCCAAGGGTGATGAGCGTTATCCGAGGCTTCATTCTCGGACGCTCCGTGAGGGTCCCTTCCAGTACTTCAGGCGGACGACGAAGGTGTCCCAACCCCGGATATTCACGGACAAGGGACTTCCGACGCCGTCGGCAAAGTGCTCAACAGGAAAAACGACAGAGCCAGTGCGTTGCTTGCTTGGCTCTCGGGTATTTCAAAGATGTTGATGGCACCATCAGGAGTACCGCAAACAGCCGGATGGGCAAGGCCGTCCAGCCCACAAGTGAACGTCAGGACGGCTATGCCGGCATTTGTGAGTTCAAGGCTCATGGCGGCGGGCGGCGTGCCCCCGCCAGTGCACTGCACAGAGCCACGAGACTTGAACACCATGGTGCTTGCCGGGGGATTCGTGTCGCCTCCGCAAGCAGCAAGGGCACTAAGCACGAGAGACGGCAGCAGGTATCTCCTCATCCTCTCCTCGCGTGGTTAGACAGGTCCGCGGCGAGCTTCTCGCCAGACCATAACCGCAAGCCCGGCCGTGATCACAAACGCGATGCCGCTCGGCCAGAGCGGAACAATCAGCCCGTTCACGGTGACCTCCCAGCCAAGGATAAAGCGAAGCAATTGCACGGCAGCAATGAGCGCAAGTAGAACGACTGTAATGGTAGTGAACGGCTTCAATTATCCCTCCGATCTTCAAGATGACGTGGAGTCAGGCGGCGGATTTTTCGCAGCAAGGGCTTCGCATACACATGCTGCGTCTTTGACTGCGTATATCCGATCCGTTTATAGAAGAAGTGCGACTCCGGTCGCACGACGTTGGAGCGAACGACAATCGAGCTCAAGCCGCGATCGGCCGCCCATTCCTCGGCCGCTTGCACAAGCAACCTTCCCACGCCGCCGCGTCGAGCTCCGGTGCCGACAACCAGGCCGACGAGTTCCGCCTTTTCGCCCGTCTCCATGCTGAATCTGTGCTCGGCCTGGACCCAGCCGATGACACCGCTCTCAATTTCGGCGACTGCGATGAAGTGCTCCGGCAATTTTGACACTCTCTTGATACGCGAAACGATCTCCCGTGATTCTGCGGCATAACCTAGTTCGCGATTGAGACCCGCGAGTTGCCCCGCGTCGGTAGGTCGCGGAGGTCGGATTCGCACTTTGCCAGCAGCGAGGACCATCACGAGCGCTTCTTGAGAATGTGAATGATGACCATCGTCAGAACCGCTTCACTGTGCTGGTTCACTATACGGTAGCCCATCCGCAACGTGCCACGATCGGGTTTCGAGCTGGACGGGCGCACCTCCAACACTTCTGCCTCTGTGTAGATGGTGTCGCCCGGCTTGACTGGGGCTGTCCAGCGAAGCTCGTCGATACCAGGGGAGCCCAAGCCACAGGCGCTGAACAGTCCCTCGCCAAGGAACATCCGCCATCCAAGAGCGAACGTCTGTATGCCACTGGCTATCAGTCCCCCGAACGACGAGTCAGCCGCCGCCTCGACATCGACGTGGAACGGCTGGGGATCGTAGGCAAGAGCAAAGTTGATGATCTCGGCCTCAGTTAGGGTTACCCCCTTGGACCGGAAGCGTTCCCCGGGCTTGAAGTCGTCGAAGTATCGTTCCATTGCGATTACTCGATTGTGGCGGCTTCCCGCCGCTCAGCGGTTGGCGTCACTCAGCCGGTATCCCGTAACACCTAACGCCCACGGGCGGGCGCAGAAGATGGTTGATCGCCGTGCGGGGCTTCTCGCCCGTCGCGGGGGGGCGCGGGGTTAGGTCGCGGCTGCTCAGTGCACCTGTGCACATTGTCCTAGAAAGGAGACCAACCTGCGATGGAAGGGTTAGGCGTCACCTTCTTCACGGCTCGTTCTCCCAATAGTCGACACTGCTCTGCTTTGGTTGAATGACGTCGAAGCTTGGACTATCGCCTGCCATTGCTTCCGCCAGGAACTTGCCGGAGTCAGGGTATTCACAGATCTCAGGAGACTCCTGCGTGCTGATTGACAGGTACTTCAGGGGCGCAGAAGACGTGTTGATGATTTGGTGTGGGTACTCCGGCCCTGCAGGAATGAAGACAACATCACCTGACCGAAGAGGCAGCATCTCCCCCGCCACCCGCAGCGTTCCCTCGCCCTCGAGGACAACGAACATCTCTTCCTGGGCGTAATGAAGATGGTACGGACACCCTCGCTTGCCCGGAGCCACGACGTCAATGGAAGCACCGAGTTTGCTGGCCGCAGTGCCACGAGCGAGGCGTGCGCCAGTGGCATCGTAGAGTGGTTCTCTCAGAAGGCGCTTCATCGGCACATCATTGAAGTTGCGTATTAGGGCGGCCGCCAGGGCCTTCACGCGATCGTTCATAGATGCTCCCGGGGGAATCCCTTAGGACTTCGCTTTCTTCGAAGGTTTCGACTTGCCAGAACTGTTGAGGGCGACCGCTTGGAGAACGAGCGCCTTGAAGGCGGACTCGTCAACTTCTTCTCCTTCGTGGATGTCGATCGCGCGGCGTACGTTCCCGTCGAGACTCGAGTTGAAGAGACGGGCCGGATCCTTCAGAGACGCGCCCTTGGAGAAGGTAAGCTTCACGACATTCTTGTAGGATTCGCCAGTGCAGATGATGCCGTCGTGCGACCAAATCGGAGTGCCCATCCACTTCCACTCCTCGACGACGTCCGGGTCTGCTTCCATGATGAGCTTGCGCATTTTGCTGAGGGTTTCCCCGCGCCAGTCCCCGAGTTCGGCGATTCTTTTCGAGATGAGCTCCGATGCCGACTGGCCTTGGCTAGCGCCCGACTTTTTCATGTTCTCATCCTAGAAGTTCCAGATATATTTCATTTGCAAGACAGTGGAGGATAGTCATGTCAGACTTCAGAACGACGCCGCATAACGTTCGCGCCCACGCGCGGGCGCGCGAGATTGTTGAACGAAGTGCGACGCTTCTCGCCCGTCGCGGTGGGGCGCGCTGTTAGACAGCACCGTCACTCCTGGCGAACCAGAACGCCGGCAAAGGCTGCTTGGCGGAACGCAACCAGCGGCGCCGTCCACTTCCACTCCTCGACGACGTCCGGGTCTGCTTCCATGATGAGCTTGCGCATTTTGCTGAGGGTTTCCCCGCGCCAGTCCCCGAGTTCGGCGATTCTTTTCGAGATGAGCTCCGATGCCGACTGGCTTTGGCTAGCGCCCGACTTTTTCATGTTCTCATCCTAGAAGTTCCAGATATATTTCATTTGCAAGACAGTGGAGGATAGTCATGTCAGACTTCAGAACGACGCCGCATAACGTTCGGCTTCAGGCGCGCGCCGCTCGCGGCGCGTCGGCCTGCGAGCCGTTGTTAGGTGGCACGCGTTCTGGAACCCGACACATGCTCACTCTGGTTGGATGTTCGCGTCCTTCACCACTTTCGCCCAGCGCGGAATCTCGGCGCGGATCAGCGCTGCGAACGACTCTGGCGTGCCCCCGCCTATCTCGTTGCCCTGATTCAGTATCGAATCTCGCACCGGCGCCATTGCCAAGACCTGGTTCACCGACTGGTTGATCCGATCGACGATGTCTCGGGGCGTGTTGCGCGGCGCGATCACACCCTGCCAGTTACTGACCACCAGCGCCGGATAGCCCGACTCGGCGAAGGTGGGCACTTCGGGCAGCATTGGCAGGCGCGTATCGGTGGTGACCGCGAGGGGGCGCAGTCGGCCCGCCTTGATCGATGGCAGGGCCGCGTAGGTCAGCTCGAACATCATCAGGATATGGCCTGCGAGAAGGTCTGCGGCGGCCGGCGCACCGCCCTTATACGGCACGTGCGCGATCTCGATGCCCGCGAGCATGCGAAACATTTCACCTGAGAGATGGTGCGGGCCGCCGATGCCCGAGGAGCCGAACGAGAACTTGCCCGGGTTTGCCTTCGCCAGCGTGACGAACTCGGCGAGCGTTTTCGCCGTAACCGACGGATGCACCATCAGCACCAGCGGCGATTTTTCGACCAGCACGACTTGCGCAAGGTCGCGCAGCGGATCGTAGGGCAGCGATTTCATCAGGCTGACGTTCGCGGCGAGAGGGGGGAAGCTGCCCATACCTATGGTGTATCCGTCGCCGGCCGCGCGCGCTACGAGCTCGGTGCCGATCACACCGCCTGCGCCGGCGCGGTTGTCCACCACCACCGGCTGCTTCCACAGGTCAGCGAGCCGCATCGCAAGCTGGCGCGAGCGAGTGTCGACAAACCCACCCGGCGCATACGGGACGATCCAGCGCACCGGCTTCACTGGATACGTCTGAGCGCGCACCCCAAACGGCCCGGCGGCTGTGCTGAGGGCAAGCAGTGCGGTGATCGTGACCGGTTGTTAGGCCGCCCTTACTCACGCACATAGCGCAAGTGTGTGGCGGCTGGACTATCAACCGCCTTGTCAATTCGAAACCGCGGCACCGGCTCGCGTAGGTTCTCGAAGAGACGTCTTCCGCCGCCGAACAGCACTGGCGCCACGGCGATTTCTAGCTCCTCGATGACACCCAGGTTCAAGTACTGCTGGACCACGTCCGCGCCGCCCGCGATGCGAATATCGCGACCGCCCGCAGACTCCCTAGCCTGTTCAAGGGCGCTCTCCGGGCCGTCGTTGACGAAGTAGAACGTCGTCCCGCCCGGCCGGACCCAAGGTTCACGCTTCTCGTGGGTTAGAACGTACACCGGTGTGTGGAACGGCGCCTCCTCTGGCCAAGCGCGCTCGCCCTGTTCGAACATTCGCTTCCCCATGATGTTGGCGCCGATGCGCTCTGTGGTGGTACGAAGCATGTCATTGACCGGACCGGTCTCTCCCCCTGGTCCGAGCTTGAGGTTCTCGCGGAAGTACTGCTGATTAATGATCCAGCTCATCAGCGCACCCCACTTCGCGCCCCAGTCCTTGCACTCAGGTCTATCCCAATTCTCCATGGTCATTCCTTCCGGTGCCATGTAGCCGTCAAGGCTAAGTCCGATGTTTACGAATACCGTACTCATGCTTCTCCTCTCACAGCTCTGGCTGTCGGCCTAACGTTCGCGGCCACCGGGCCGACGGTAAAGGGTACACCACAAGGCGCACCGCTTCAGAGGCTCCGGGTGGGGCGCGTGGTTAGAGCGCTCGTCGCATATAGACATACGGAGGCTCCTCTTTGAGGCGCCCAAAGCCGAAGCGCTCATACAGCGAGGCAACGGGATTCACCATCAAGTACCTCAGTTCAATGGGTAACCGTGACGCCTCGGACTCGCGAATTAACCACCCTACCAAGACGGATCCAATGCCTTGCCGTTGGAATTCCGGAAGGAGATAGATCTTTCGTAGAACAAGGCGCGACGGTTCACGACCGACACTCCAGAGGCCCACATCCACGCTTCCGACAACGACGATCTCGTGAGCGAAAGAGGCAAAGTCGTTCTCAAGACGCTTACGTTGCCACTCATCATCCCATGGGCCGAAGGTGGCCTCGACGTACGGCTTCATCGCTTCCTTCGTCACACGAAAAGAAAACGCGCGGTCTCGAGCTTCGGCTGTTCT
>VBCH01000076.1 GCA_005884455.1 Betaproteobacteria bacterium | reverse complement strand
TCGCATTCGGCCGTGGCGAGTGGTTCGGCGTCGGATTGGGGGCGAGCGTCGAGAAGCTCCTCTATCTTCCGGAAGCGCATACCGACTTCCTGCTCGCCGTGATCGGCGAAGAGCTGGGATTCGCTGGGGTGATCGCGGTCATCGCGCTCTTTTCGTGGCTGGTGCTGCGAGCATTCGCGATCGGCCGCCAAGCGGTGGCCCTGGAGCGCCCGTACCCGGCGCTGGTCGCTCAAGGGATCGGGGTCTGGTTCGGCGTGCAGTCGTTCATCAACATGGGCGTGAACATGGGCGTGCTGCCCACCAAGGGCCTCACCCTTCCGTTCATGAGCTTCGGCGGGAGCGGATTGCTCGCGAATTGCCTGGCTCTCGCCGTTCTGATGCGGATCGATTGGGAGAATCGCCAGCTCATGCGCGGAGCCCGCGCATGAGCTGGGCGACGCCATCGTGGCGCGAACCATCATGATCATGGCAGGCGGCACGGGGGGCCATGTTTTTCCCGGTCTCGCGGTGGCCGAACTCCTTCGCCAGTCCGGCTGGCGCGTGGTCTGGCTCGGCGCGAAGACGGGCATGGAAGCGGCCCTGGTGCCCAAGCGCGGATACGACATGGCCTGGGTGAGTTTCTCGGGTGTTCGCGGCAAGGGGCCGCTGGCGTTCCTGCTCCTGCCGCTGAAGCTGCTCGTCGCGTTCTGGCAGAGCGCGCGCGCGATCTTCACGCATCGCCCGGACGTGGTCCTCGGCATGGGCGGCTATATCTCGTTTCCCGGCGGCATGATGGCGGCGTTCCTCGGGAAGCCGCTCGTCGTCCACGAACAGAACGCGATCCCCGGCCTCGCCAACAAAGTGCTCGCCGGAGTCGCGGACCGGGTCCTGTGCGCGTTCCCTGGAGCCCTCAAGCGCGCAAGCTTGACCGGCAACCCGGTTCGGCCGGAGATCGCGGCGATCGCGGCGCCGGAGAGCCGCTACGCCGGACGCTCGGGCCCGCTTCGCGTTCTTGTCGTCGGCGGCAGTCTCGGCGCACAGGCGCTCAATGACGTCGTTCCCCGGGCTCTGGCGCTCCTGACCGGTGAAAGACCGGTCCTCACCCATCAATCGGGCGCACAGCACGTCGACTCGCTGCAGCGGGCTTACTCCGCTGCCGGCGTACCCGCGAAAGCGTTCGCCTTCATCGAGGACATGGCTGCGGCCTATGCCGAGGCGGACCTCGTCGTATGCCGCGCCGGAGCGACCACGGTCGCGGAGATCGCCGCCGCGGGCGTCGCGAGCGTCCTGGTTCCCTACCCGCACGCGGTGGACGACCACCAGACCGCCAACGCGCGCTTTCTCGCCGACGCGGGCGCCGCGGTCCTCGTGCCGCAAAGCGAGCTCAGCCCCGAGCGGCTCGCGGAGGTGCTCGCCGGGTTCGATCGCTTGCGTCTGCGCGACATGGCCAGGCGCGCACGGTCGCTCGCCCGGCCCGGGGCCGCGTCGGCGGTCGCCACGGCTTGCGCGGAGCTTGCCCCATGAAGCACAAGGTCAAGCGAATTCATTTTATCGGCATCGGCGGCAGTGGAATGAGCGGCATAGCGGAAGTGCTGCTCAATCTGGGCTACAAAGTGAGCGGCTCGGACCTCGCTGCGAATGCGGCGACCGAGCGGCTCGCGGGCCTCGGGGCAAAGGTCGTGCTCGGCCACAAGGCGGACAACATCGCATCGGCGGACGCCGTGGTCGTGTCCTCAGCGGTGACCCCGGACAACGTCGAGATCCTAGCCGCGAAGGCGAAGCGCGTTCCGGTCGTGCCACGCGCCCTGATGCTCGCCGAGCTCATGCGCTTGAAGCAAGGCATCGCGGTCGCCGGGACACACGGCAAGACCACGACGACCAGCCTCGTCGCGAGCGTGCTCGCCGAAGGCGGGCTCGATCCAACGTTCGTGATCGGCGGGCGGCTGGTGAGCGCCGCCACGAACGCGCGGCTCGGGACCGGCGAGTTCATCGTCGTCGAAGCCGACGAGTCCGATGCCTCCTTTCTCCACCTGCAACCCGTAGCCGCGGTGGTGACCAATATCGACGCCGATCACATGGAGACCTATCAGCACGATTTTTCGCGGCTGAAGCAGGCCTTTGTCGGTTTCCTGCAGAACCTCCCTTTCTACGGCAGCGCCATCGTCTGTACCGACGACGCCAACGTGCGCGAGATCCTGCCCTCGGTCTCGAAGCCGATCGTGACCTATGGAATGCGCGAGGATGCGATGGTTCGGGGAACCGAGATCGTTCCCGGGGACCGCATGCGCTTCAGGGCTTTGCGGGAAGGTGCCGCGACCCTGGACATCACGCTCAATCTTCCGGGACGGCACAACGTACAGAACGCGCTCGCCGCGATTGCCGTGGCCACCGAGCTCGGCGTTCCCGATGTGGCGATCCGAAAGGCGCTCGCCGAGTTCCGCGGCGTCGGCAGGCGTTTCCAGCGCTACGGTGAAGTTCCGCTTTTTCCAAACGGCAAGTCGGCGGGGAGCTTCACCTTGGTCGACGACTATGGGCATCACCCGGTCGAGATGCAGGCGACGCTCGACGCGGCGCGCGGCGCCTTTCCGGGTCGGCGCATCGTGCTCGCCTTTCAGCCCCACCGTTATACGCGCACGCGCGACCTGTTCGAGGACTTCGTGAAGGCCCTTTCCGGCGTGGACGCGCTGCTGCTCGCGGAAGTCTATCCAGCGGGCGAGACGCCGATCGTTGCCGCCGACGGGCGCTCGCTCGCCCGCGCGATCCGCATTGCGGGCAAGACCGAGCCCGTATTTGTCGAGAGGATCGCCGACATGCCCGATGCCATCCGCAAGATCGTGCGCCCGGGTGACGTCGTGCTGACCATGGGGGCGGGTTCGATCGGCGGCGTGCCTGCAGCGCTCGCCAGGACCGGAAGATGAAGATGACTGAGCCGATCGACCGATCCGGCGTCGCGCTGCGCGGTTCCTTGCGGCTGAACGAACCGATGGCGAAGCACGTCAGCTGGCGCGCGGGCGGCATCGCCACGCGGGCGTACGTCCCGGCCGACGGCGCCGACCTCGCCGCATTCATCACGACTCTTCCCCAGGGCGAACGAGTCTGCTTCGTGGGACTCGGAAGCAATCTGCTGGTACGTGACGGCGGATTTCACGGGACGGTCGTCCTCATGCACAGCCCGCACGGCGCGATTCGCGTCGAGGGCGGATTGATTTACGCGGAAGCGAGCGTCGCCTGTCCCAAGGTAGCCCGGCTCGCGGCGACACGCGGCTTCGAGGGCGCGGAGTTCCTCGCCGGAGTTCCCGGAACAGTGGGCGGGGCGCTCGCGATGAACGCCGGCTGCTACGGGTCGGAAACCTGGGACGTCGTCGCGAAGGTGACGACCATATCGCGCGCCGGGAAATTGAGCGAGCGCAAGCCCGCTGATTTCGAAGTCGGATATCGGCGCGTCACACTGCGCGGATCGAAACTGGGCGAGAACGAGTGGTTTCTCGCAGCTTGGTTCCGTTTCCACGCGGGTGACGAGAAGCGCGCCCGAGCCCGCATCAAGGAACTGCTCGCGAAGCGTATCGCGGAGCAGCCTCTCGAACTTCCGAATGCCGGCTCGGTATTCCGCAACCCGCCCGGCAAGTACGCCGCGCGCCTGATCGAGGCCTGCGGGCTCAAGGGCCATGAGATCGGCGGCGCCCGAATCTCTGAGAAACACGCGAATTTCGTCGTCAATCCGAAGGGGAAGGCGCGAGCTTCGGACATCGAGGCGCTGATCGAGCACGCGCGCAAAGCCGTGAAGGAACGGTTCGGCATCGAGCTGGTCCCCGAAGTGAGAATCATCGGGGAGGCCGCGTGAGGTCGAGCGACCTTGGAAAGGTCGCCGTGATGATGGGCGGGCGTTCCGCGGAGCGAGCCGTTTCGCTCAAGAGCGGCGCAATGATCTTGGCCGCTCTGAAGAAAAAAGGTGTCGATGCGCACGCATTCGATCCCAAGGAGCGGGGACTCGAGGCACTTATCAAAGAGCGGTTCGACCGCGTCTTTATCGCGCTGCACGGCCGCTACGGCGAGGACGGCACGGTCCAGGGCGCGCTCGAGCTCCTCGGAATCCCCTACACCGGATCGGGCGTGCTCGGGAGCGCGCTCGCGATGGACAAATGGCGCGCGAAGATCGTCTGGCAGGGGAGCGGGATTCCGACGCCCCACTACGAGCTTCTCACTCGCGAAACCGATCTCCATGGCGTCGCGACGCGGCTAGGGCTGCCCCTGATGATCAAGCCCGCCAACGAAGGCTCCTCGATCGGAATGACCAAGGTAAAGAGCGTCCGCGATCTCCCGGAGGCCTACGCGCTTGCCGCCAACTACGACCGCGTCGTGATCGCCGAAACGTTCGTGGACGGCGTCGAGCTGACGGCCGGGGTGCTGGGAGACACGGCCCTTCCTCTGATCAAGCTCGAGACGCCACGCGAGTTCTACGACTACGCCGCGAAGTACAGCGCCGAGGACACCCGCTACATCATTCCCTGCGGCTTGCCCCCGGACGCCGAGCGCATCATCCAGGACGAGGCACTGCGGGCTTTCAGAATCCTGGGTTGCAGTGGATGGGGCCGCGTGGACCTCATGCTCGACCGCAAGGGCAAGCCCTACTTTCTCGAGATCAACACCTCTCCGGGGATGACCGACCACTCGCTTGTGCCAATGGCGGCGCGTCACGCGGGATTGTCCTTCGAAGACCTGTGCCTGCGGATTCTCGAGCTGGCGCAGCTCGCAGAGCCGGGAGACGATCGTGTGGGATAACCCGCGCCTCGCCAACGTCACCGCAAACGCGCTCTACGCGCTCGCGCTCGGGCTCGTCGTCTACGCCGGCGCGCGTGTCCTGTTCGAGTCCCCGGTGTTTTCGCTCAAGACCATCGTCGTGGGAGGCGAGCTCCAGCACGTTGCCCGCGATGAGGTCGTCCGCGCCCTCCAGGGGCGCGTGAAGGGCACCTTTTTTACCGTGGACCTGGAGGCGGTGCGCGCGCTGTTCGAGGGGATTCCCTGGGTGCGTCGAGCCGAACTGCGGCGCGGCTGGCCCGATCGCCTGGAAGTGCGCATCGAGGAGCACGTAGCGCTTGCGCTCTGGGGCCAAAGGCGGGGGCCGCAGCTCGTGAATACTCATGGAGAGCTTTTCCGCGGGCAGAGTGACGCTGCCCTGCCGGTCTTCTCGGGGCCCGCCGGGAGCGAAGGCGAAGTCACGCAACGCTACCTTGCCTTCCGGGATCTGCTGGCCCCGCTCGCCCTCGAACCCCGGCAGGTCCTGCTGAGTTCCAGGCTGTCATGGCAGGTGAAGCTCTCCAACGGGCTCACGGTGCAGCTCGGGCACGACTCGGACAAGGACCGCGTCGAGGGACGTCTTGCAAGGCTCGTCTCCGTATACCCGCAGACCATTGGGGAGTCCCGCCAGCGTCTCGACTACGTCGACCTGCGCTATCCCAACGGCTTTGCCCTACGCGTTCCCGATATCGCCGGGCCTGAGCCCCGCGCGCGCAAGCGAGTCTGACATGGCGAGGGAAAGCAAGAACCTCATCGTTGCTTTGGACATCGGCACCTCCAAGGTGGCGGCGCTGGTGGCGGAACTCTTCCCTGACGGACGCATGGACATCATCGGGACTGGCGGTCACGAGTCCAAAGGCCTGAAGAAGGGCGTGGTCGTAAACATCGAGGCGACCGTGAACGCAATCCAGCGCACGCTCGAAGAAGCGGAATTAATGGCCGACTGCAAGATCGAGCGCGTTTTCACGGGAATCGCCGGGAGCCACATCAAGAGCTTCAACTCCACGGGGATGGTGGCGATCAAGGACAAGGAGGTGACGCCGGTCGACGTCGAGCGCGCGATCGAAACCGCGCGCGCCATGCCCATTCCGACCGATCAGCAGGTGCTGCACATCCTCACCCAGGAATTCATCATCGACGGGCAGGACGGGGTGCGCGAGCCGCTCGGCATGAGCGGCGTGCGGCTTGAGGTCAAAGTGCACATCGTCACCGGAGCCGTCTCGGCGGCGCAGAACATCGTCAAGTGCGTGCGCCGCTGTGGCCTGGAGGTGAACGACCTGATTTTGCAGCCGCTCGCGTCTTCGCTCGCCGTGCTCACCGAGGACGAAAAGGAGCTTGGCGTGTGCCTCGTCGACATCGGCGGCGGCACGAGCGACATCGCCGTGTTCCGCGAAGGCGCGATCCGCCACACAGCCGTGGTCCCGATCGCCGGAGACCAAATCACCAACGACATTGCGATGGCCCTGCGCACGCCCACCGCGGAGGCCGAAGAGCTCAAGGTGCGCCACGGCTGCGCGCTCAGGCAGCTTGCCGAAGCCGGCCAGATGATCGAGGTCGCGGGCGTGGGCGACCGCCCGCCGCGAATGCTTTCGCGCCAGACGCTCGCAGAGGTCGTCGAGCCCCGCGTCGAAGAACTTTACTCCCTCATTCAGCAGGTGCTGCGCGACTCCGGTTACGAGGAACTGCTTTCCTCCGGGGTCGTGCTCACGGGAGGTTCCGCGGTGATGCAGGGCATGGTGGAGCTGGGAGAGGAGATTTTTCACATGCCGGTGCGGCTGGGCATTCCCCGCTACACGGGCTCCCTCTCGGATGTGGTCCGCAGCCCGCGGTACGCCACCGGCGTCGGCTTGTTGCTCGAGGGCGTGGTCCAGACGCAGCGCGGCCTCATCGCGCGCCAGGGGGGGTCTGTGAAGCAGGTCGCAAAGAGGATGCGTCAATGGTTTCAACGAAATTTTTAGCCTGGCAAGCGTTTTTTTTCTTCCCGGAAGGAGATCAGCATGTTTGAAGTCGTCGAAAACGCAGCGAGCGGCACCGTGATCAAGGTGATCGGTGTCGGCGGCGCGGGCGGTAATGCCGTCGATCACATGATCCGAAACGGCGTGGCCGGCGTCGAGTTCATCACCGCCAATACCGACGGGCAAGCGCTGTCGCGCACCCAGGCAAAGAGCCAGATCCAACTCGGGTCGACAGGGCTCGGCGCAGGGGCCAAACCCGAAGCAGGGCGCGCCGCGGCGCTGGAGGCTCGCGACCAAATAGCCGATGCCCTGCGCGGCTCGCACATGGCCTTCATCACCGCTGGAATGGGCGGTGGCACCGGCACGGGCGCGGCACCCGTGGTTGCGGAGGTCGCCAAGGAGATGGGAATCCTCACCGTCGCGGTCGTCACCAAGCCATTCTCGTTCGAAGGCGTGCGCAGGATGCAGGCCGCGGAGACCGGCATCGAGGAGCTGTCCCAGCATGTCGATTCC
Organism: Betaproteobacteria bacterium; assembly: GCA_005884455.1. Classification (GTDB taxonomy): domain Bacteria; phylum Pseudomonadota; class Gammaproteobacteria; order Burkholderiales; family SG8-39; genus VBDM01. The sequence goes on along the minus strand of VBCH01000076.1, from coordinate 5,429 downwards.
GTCATCGTGATTCTCAACGAGAAACTCGAGGAGGTGCTCGGCGACGACGTGTCGATGGAGGAGGCATTTTCGGCAGCCGACAGCGTGCTAAAAAACGCCGTCGCGGGCATTTCCGAAATCATCAACGTTCCCGGCCTTATCAACGTCGACTTCCAGGACGTTCGGACCGTGATGGCCGAGCAGGGAATGGCGATGATGGGTTCTGCAGCCGCTTCCGGCGTCGATCGAGCGCGTATCGCTGCCGAGCAGGCGGTGGCCTGCCCCTTGCTCGAAGGCGTCAATCTGTCCGGCGCACGCGGTGTTGTGGTGAACATCACAGCCAACAAATCGAGCCTGAAGCTGCGCGAGACCAAGGAGGTGATGAACACCATCCGCGGCTTCGCTGCAGACGACGCGACTATCATCTTCGGCGCCGTCTATGACGATCCCATGGGCGAGGAGCTGCGCGTCACCGTGATTGCGACGGGTCTAGGCCAGCCGCAGGTCGCGCGTCAATCCAGGCCGAAGCTGGTGCAGAAGACCGGGACCGACAACCGGCCTGTTGCAGGTGTGGATTATCGCGTGCTCGACGAGATGCCGGCGGTCATCCGCAAAAACCGCGCCTCGACGATAGAAGCGCTGCAGAACAGCGGGGTCGACAAGTACGACATCCCTGCATTCCTGCGCAAGCAAGCCGACTAGGGAGAAATCACATGAGCACAGCCAAGAGACCGGGCATGCCTCGCTATCTGCGCAAGCCCCTGATCGCCAGAACGAACGTGCGGCTGCCCATTCGGTCGGCGCCGGTGCTGATCCGCACCGTCGCTTTCGTTCCCGCGTACCTGCGCAAGCGGCCGCATTGAGCGCGCAAACGGCGCGGGCTCACCGGAATTCCGGGCCGGTGAGCCCGCGCGCTATGCTAAAATTCCATGCTTTCAAGTGGCTACGGCAATTCCTGCAGCGACGCAAATGTTCAAGCAGCGCACTCTCAAATCCGTAATTCGCGCCACCGGCGTCGGCCTGCATACCGGCGAGAAGGTCGCCGTGACGCTGCGACCGGCTTCGCCCGACGTGGGCATCGTGTTTCGACGTATCGATTTGCCCGTCCCGATCGACATCGCAGCCGACGCTTTCAAGGTCACCGACACTCGGCTTTGCAGCGCGCTGGAGGCAAGCGGGGCGAGAGTGGCCACCGTCGAGCATCTCATGTCGGCCTTCGCCGGGCTCGGGATCGACAACGCCTACGTCGATCTCACCGGGTCGGAAGTTCCGATCATGGACGGCAGCGCCGCGCCTTTCGTGTTTCTCATCCAGTCCGCGGGCATCGAGCAGCAGCCCGCGCCCAAGCGCTTTTTCAGAATCAAGAGCACAGTCGAAGTGACAGACGGCGACAAGTGGGCGCGCTTCGAGCCGTTCGAGGGTTTCAAACTTTCGTTTTCGATCGAGTTCGACCACCCCGCTTTCGAGCGCTCGGCGCAGGCGGCTCACGTCGACTTTGCCGATACCTCCTACGTCAAGGAAGTCGCCCGGGCGCGCACCTTCGGTTTTATCCAGGACGTGGAGGCGTTGCGCGATTCCGGCCTCGCTCTGGGCGGGAGCCTCGAAAACGCAGTCGTGGTGGACGAGTACCGCGTGCTGAACGCCGAGGGACTGCGCTACAGCGACGAGTTCGTCAAGCACAAGCTGCTCGATGCAATCGGCGATCTATACTTGATCGGGCATCCGCTGATTGGTTATTTTTCCGCACATAAATCCGGCCACGCCCTGAACAACCGTTTGCTGCGGGAGACCCTCGCTTCCAACGGGGCGCTGGAATGCGTGACTTTCGAGCGCGAAGAGGACGCGCCAGCTGCCCTGTCCCGGTTGTTCGCCCTGCCTGCCGGTTGAGCGGAGTGTTGCGGGTCAGATGCTTGCATTGCGCATCGTTGCAATTCTCGCAGTGCTCGCAACGGCGGCTGGGATAATCCTGTACCTGCTGACCCGCGACCAGAAGTATCTGCGCTTCGGGTTTCAAGTATTCAAGTACGCGCTGATCTTCGCCCTGCTGGTCTTCGGCCTTCTGATGCTCGAACGTGTAATTGTGCTCGTCTAGGCAGGTACTTACTTGAGGTGCCGCGCAGCGATCTTCACGAGCGCAATTTTCAATTCTGAATCAGGGAGTTGCTCGCTGAGTTGTGACAGCCCCGCGGCGGCCTCCACGCTCATTTTCGCAGATTTTTCAACAACTTGAGGGTCGGAAGCCAGGGGTTGCACGCACACCTCCAATCCGGTAACCTCCATCGCTCGCTTCGAAAGCTGCTCCGATAATGTCGGGAGCATCAGTTTCAGCTTGGCAGCGATCGCGCCGTTGGCAGCAAAAATAACGACTTTTCCCTGCTTGAAGTTTGCGATCGAGCAGCATCGTGCGAGGGATTCGGGGAGGATGGCTGCGAGAATCTCCCGCAACTCGATTAAGCGCCTGGCCTGCGGCATAAGCGGCGCGATGCCGTCGGGCTGATTCAAAAAGGCGCAAGGGTTCTTCATAGGGGCAGCGTGCATATTATTCTTGTTTCGAGCAGGCTGGCCAAGTCGAGGTCCTGGACCCTGACCCACCGGCACTTGCTTGCCGGCACCGTGTTCATGGCGCTACTCGTAATCAGCCTTACGCTCGGGCTCTTCTGGATCACGGTACGCCATGCCGCCGAAGTCAAGCTTCCGCTGCTCGACTCGCTGGTCTCGTCGGCGCAGGAAGCGCAACGGCGCAAGACGGAAGATTTCCTGCGGGAAAACTTGAACGCTATGGCGGTGAAGCTCGGCCAGATGCAGGCCCAGCTCATGCGCCTCGACGCGCTCGGCGAGCGCTTGTCGACCCTTGCCGGGCTCAAGCCCGGGGAATTCCGCTTCACCGAGGCGCCGGGTCGAGGCGGCGCGCTGTCGAGCATCCCTCCCAAGGATCTCTCGATGGCGGAGTTCAACCGGCAGCTCGATCAGCTGTCCAGGCAGATGGAGAACCGGAGCGACTCCCTCGGGATCCTCGAGTCGCAGCTGTTCGACGCCAAGGTAAAGAAGAAGCTCATGCCGACGATCCCGCCGGTGGACGCGGCCTACAGCGCTTCCAGCTACGGCTGGCGCATTGATCCGTTCAACGGCATGCTCGCAATGCACGAAGGCGTGGATTTCCCCGTGGATATCGGGACTCCCGTTTTCGCGGCGGCGGGGGGCGTAGTGATCTACTCGGGACCGCATCCACAGTACGGCTTCCTGGTGGAGATCGACCACGGCAACGATTTTACGACCCGCTACGCTCATTGCTCGAGAGTTCTGGTCAGGGAAGGCGAGGTGGTTCAGCGCGGGAGCAAGATCGCCGAATCCGGATCCACCGGCCGCGCCACCGGCCCGCACCTGCACTTCGAAGTGCGCTACCGCACGGTGGCGCAGAACCCGATCCGATTCCTCCAAGCCACGGCGCGCTAGCCGGCATTTCCGAGGCGCCCAAGCACAGGAAGTTCCCGTCGCGCGGATTCCCGCGCGTTTCCATCTCCCTCGAGTCGCGAGGAGCAGCCGCTCCAGCGTGATAAACTTCGAACCCTTGCACTCCACGGCAGTCATTCCTCGATGATTTCCCGCGTACTGAAGGCGGTGTTCGGCAGCCGCAATGATCGGCTGCTCAAGCACTACAGCAGGTCGGTGCGGGCGATCAACGCTCTCGAGCCGTCGATGGCTACGCTCCCGGATCACGGCTTGGGAGCCAAAACGCTCGAACTGAGAGAGCGCTTCGCAAAGCGGGTCCAGGGCGTTCCCGAAGAGGAACGCGACGCGGTGGAAAAGGCGGCGCTCGCCGAGCTCCTGCCGGAGTCCTTCGCCGTGGTGCGCGAGGCGGCGAAGCGCGTGCTCAACATGCGCCACTTCGACGTGCAACTGATCGGCGGCATGGTCCTGCACGACGGCAAGATCTCGGAGATGCGCACTGGCGAAGGCAAGACGCTGGTCGCGACCTTGCCCGCGTACCTCAACGCGCTCTCCGGCCGCGGCGTGCACATCGTCACGGTCAACGACTACCTCGCTAGCAGGGACGCGGAGTGGATGGGGAAGGTCTACAAATTCCTTGGGCTGTCGGTGGGCGTGATCCTGACCCAGATGCCGCACGCCGAAAAACAATCAGCCTACGCCGCCGATATCACCTACGGCACCAACAACGAATTCGGCTTCGACTACCTGCGCGACAACATGGCGATGCAGGTGGGCGACCGCTTCCAGCGCAAGCTGAACTACGCGATCGTGGACGAAGTCGACTCGATCCTGATCGACGAGGCCCGCACGCCTCTCATCATCTCGGGGCGGGCCGAGGACCGCACCGAGATCTACCAGCGCATGGACAAGGTGGCGCCGATGCTCAAGCGCCAGGAAAAGGAAAGCGCGCCGGGCGATTTCTACGTCGACGAGAAAAACCACACGGTGCTGCTCTCCGAAGACGGGCACGAGCACGCCGAGAAGCTCCTCGGCCGCGCGGGGCTGCTGCCCGAAGGGCGCAGTCTGTACGAGCCGGCGTACGTTAACCTCATGCATCACTTGAACGCGGCGCTCAGGGCGCACAATCTTTTCTTTCGCGACCGGCACTACGTGGTCCAGGACGGCGAGGTGATCATCGTCGACGAATTCACCGGGCGGCTCATGCCGGGTCGTCGCTGGTCCGATGGCCTGCACCAGGCGATCGAGGCGAAGGAGAACGTGTCGATCCAGAGTGAGAACCAGACGCTCGCCTCGATCACGTTCCAGAATTACTTCCGCATGTACCGCAAGCTCGCGGGGATGACCGGAACGGCCGATACCGAGGCCTACGAATTCCAGGAGATCTACGGGCTGGAGGTCGTCGTCGTCCCGACGCACATGCCGATGGTCCGCGCCGACCGTAACGACCAGGTCTTTCGCACCGCAGCGGAAAAGTACAAAGCGATCATCGGCGATATCAAGGACTGCCACGAGCGCGCTCAGCCGGTGCTGGTCGGCACGACCTCGATCGAGAATTCGGAGCTCATCTCGGGAATGCTGGAAAAGGACAAGTTGGCGCACCAGGTCCTGAACGCGAAGCAACACGCGCGCGAGGCGGAGATCGTTGCCCAGGCCGGGCGTCCGAAGATGATCACCATCGCGACCAACATGGCGGGCCGGGGCACGGACATCGTGCTGGGCGGCAACGTCGAGAAGCAGATCGACCTCGTGCGGGACAAGGACGACCTCGACGCCCCCGAGAAGGAGCGTCGCATCAGCGAGCTGCGTCATGAGTGGCAGGACCTGCATAACCGTGTCATCGCCGCGGGCGGCCTGCACATCATCGGAACCGAGAGGCACGAGGCTAGGCGCATCGACAACCAGTTGCGCGGTCGCTCGGGCCGGCAGGGCGATCCGGGCTCCTCGCGCTTTTACCTTTCGCTCGAAGATCCGCTGCTGCGGATCTTCGCCGGAGAGCGGGT
>VBCH01000106.1 GCA_005884455.1 Betaproteobacteria bacterium | reverse complement strand
CGTGTCGCGGACGCTCCTCGGACTGCTGCTTATTTCGCTGGGGCTCCTCGAAGGCACGATCACCGTGGGCATCCAGGGCTACCGCTCGCTCGCGCGCGAGGAGCTCGCTGCGCGCATCGCGGTGCGCCCTTACGGTCCGCAGCAATTCGCGGCCACGCTGCGCTTTCCCGACGGGCACATGGCGACCTACCCGATCTCCGGGGACGAGATCTACGTGGACGCGCGCATCCTCAAGTGGCACGCGCTCGCGAACCTGCTCGGCCTTTCCACCGCCTATGAGCTCGACCGCGTCGGGGGAAGGTTTCGGGGGATCGAGCAGGAACGCACCGCCCCGCGCACGCTGCACCCGCTCGGCCAGCAAAAGCCCCTGGATCTGTTCGACCTGCGCAAGCGCTACACTTTCCTTGCGCCCTTCCTCGACGCCGAATACGGCTCAGCCGCATTCGTCCCGGTGAACGAGCCCGCGGAGCTCGAGCTGCGGGTCTCGACGACCGGCCTTCTTATCCGTCCCGCGGCCGCTTCGAAGACCGTCGAGAAGTGGCTCAACTAGGGAAGGTCCAATCACTAGTCCTCGACCTCGAAGCGCTTCCACTCTCCCTTCGGCCGGCTCTTTCCGTCCCAGCCGATGCGGTCCATGTCGCTGAAGAACTGCAGGCGATTCCCTTCCGGGTCGTCGAAGTCGAAGGTGTAGTCGTTGCCCGGCCCCTCGTGCTTGATCTTGCCGCGGACGTTCACGCCCTGCGAGAGGAGGTATTTGCGGATGCGCTTCAGCGCATCGACGCTCGCGACCTCCATCGCGATCTGCTGGAGGAGCGTCGCACCGGCGCCTTTTTTCTGCTCCTCGGGAGACATCTGGGCCAGCACGAAGCTGTGGTGGTCGCCGCCGAAGCGCAGGAACGTCATCCCCTTTTCGTTGATGTCGGAGACCTTGAAGCCGAGCACGCGCGTGTAGAAATCGGCCATTTTCGCGAGGTCGCGGCAGTAGAGGCCGACGTGGCCGATCTTGCGTACGCGGATGGGGTGGGCTGTGTCGGTCATTTGTTTCCTCCTGCGGGTGAGAACCGCGCGTTCCGCGCGGAAGAACGCGCGTTCCGGGCGGTTTGACAGCGTCGATAATGTACACCGTAATATTGGCATCATGAAGCACTCGCCCTGCCTCGCCGCCGCGCTCGCCTGCCTCGCGGCGGCTGCTTTCGCGCAGTCCCCTTCCAGCCGCGATATCTACATGTACCAGGGCGCCGATCGCGAGGCGCGGCTCGTCGCGGGCGCGAAGAAGGAGCGGCAGGTGGTGCTCTACAGCACCATGACCGTCGCCGACGGCAAGGCGCTCGCCACCGCGTTCGAGCAGAAGTACGGAGTCCGGGTCAGCCATTGGCGCGGCTCGGCCGAGAAGATCGTGAGCCGCGCCCTGGCCGAAGCCCGCGCGCGGCGCAACGAGGCCGACGTGTTCGAGACCAGCTCGCACCGGATCGAGGCGCTCTACCGCGAGCGCCTGCTCGAGGACTTCCACACGCCGGTGCTGCGCGACATCGTGGCGGAGGCCTTTCCCCGCGGCCACGGGCAGTACGTCGCCGACCGCTTCGCATTCTTCGTGATGGGCTACAACACCAACCTCGTCAAGGGCGAGGAGCTGCCTGCGACCTACGGCGACCTGCTGCACCCGCGATGGACCGGAAGGATCACGATCGAGGGGACCGACGTTCTCTGGTTCGCGGCGGTGGCCAAGGCGATGGGCGAGGAGAAGGGCATCGCCTACTTCAGGAAGCTCGCGGCGATGAAGCCGGAGATCCGCCACGGCCACATCCACACGGCGCAGCTCGTCGCCTCGGGCGAAGTCCCGTTCTTCCTCACCGCGTACAACAACAACATCGAGACCTTGAAGTCGAAGGGCGCCCCGGTCGAGTGGAAGCCGCTGCAGCCGGCGTTCGGGCAGGCCGCGGCGGTGGGCCTGTCGCGCTACGCGCCGCACCCGCACGCGGCGCTGCTTTTCACCGAGTTCGTGCTCTCGAAAGAGGGCCAGGAGATCCTGAAGAGCGGAAATCGCGTCCCGACCAGCCGGCTGGTGGACAGCCCGCTCAACAAGTTCAAGTACGAGATCGTCGATCCGGTGCTTGCGCTCGACGAAGGCGACAAGTGGGACGCGCTCTTCTCGAACCTCTTTCTCGGCGGTCGGGCCGTGAAGGAGGGCGACTGATGGAGGCGCGCATCCTTCCCGCCCGGAACAATGGCATGCCCCAGGCGGTCGTCGGGCTCAAGCACGAGCTGGCGCGGCGCGGCATCAACCTCGCGTACTGCGCGGACGGCGCGTCGGCCCTCGCTTTCCTGCTCTCGCGCATCCCGGCCGGCGCTACGGTGATGAACGGCGGCTCGACCACGCTCGAGCAGATCGGCCTTCTCGAAGCGCTGAAGAACGGGCCTTACGACTGGCTGCGCCCGCAAGTGAAGGCGGTGAACGATCCCGAAGAACGCACGCGCGCGCGCCGCCGCGCCACGATTGCCGACTATTTCGTGGGCGGCATCAACGCCATCACCGAAACCGGCGAGATCGTCAACGCGGACGGCAGCGGCAACCGCATCTCCGCTTACGCCTTCGGCGCGGGAAAGCTCTTCCTCGTCGCCGGCGTCAACAAGATCGTTCCCGACATCGCTAGCGCGTTCGAGCGGCTGAGGAATGTCGCCGCGCTCGCCGAGTGCCGCCATCTCGGCATGAGCACGCCCTGCGCCCTCACCGGGCGCTGCGACAACGCCGCCTGCCGAGGGGCTGACCGGCAATGCGGAAAGGTTCTGATCATCGAGAACGAAAGGATCCCCGGGCGGATCTGCGTGGTGATGATAGGCGAGGCACTCGGTTACTAGGAGGCGCCGTGCGGTGCATTGCCAAGTAGATGTCCGGGCTAGTAATCTATTCCGGGGAGGTCAAATAACGACACAGGAGGACGACGTGGAAGCCAACCTGAAAAAGCTGGAGCTCTTGTACGATCACACGAAGTTTCACATCGGGGTTTGTCTTATCCTCACCTCGGCTTACATCACCCTCGTCACGTCGAAAATCGGCAGAAAGGACGCTTTACCCGTACTGCATCCGACGCTCGCCTGGACCGCACTGGCTCTCTTCCTGGTGGCCGGAATCGCTGCCGGAGTGATCGCCAGCAGCGTCATCCAATCCAAAAGCAACGGCGCCGACGATTTTCTCAGGGCAAAAATCGGTCCCTGGGACACCGCGCTACTCCCCGCGAAGCTGTGGGTTCACATCGAGCACAGCGCGTTCTGGCTCGCCGTGATCTGCGCGGTGCTGTCTTTTGTGTTTTCGAAGTAAACGGACGTAGCGGCGGTCAATTCGCCGGCCTGAATTTCTGCGCGCGCTTGCCGCTGCCGACCTCGGACGTGTAGAGATTGCCCTTCGAGTCGATGCCGATGTTGTGCAGCACCAGGAACTGTCCGGCGTAGCGGCCGGGCCGGCCGAAGGAGGAGAGCACCCTGCCCGACTCGCGCTCGACTGTGAGCACCTGGTCGTTGGTGCCGTCGGCGAGGTAGAAATATTTCTGCTGCGCGTCGTTCGAGAACACCAGGTCGAAGGAGGAACCCGAGCCGAGCGACTTCTCCTCGAACACGAACTGCTTGACGAAGGTTCCGTCCCTCTTGAACACCTGCACGCGGTTGTTGGCGCGGTCGCAGACGTAGACCAGGCCGTCGTTCGAGAGGCGCACGCAGTGCACC
>VBCH01000105.1 GCA_005884455.1 Betaproteobacteria bacterium | reverse complement strand
GTCCGCGAGAGCGATGTCGGCGGCGGCGAGGATGGATATCGAGAAGACGGCCCAAGACGCAAGAACGATGTTTTTCATTACGTAGTCCTCCTTTGGCGGTGCAAAACAGCTCGGGGATTTTTCCAGGCGCGCCGCAACGGGCGCTGCGGAAAATCATGCGCGCGCCGAACGAGCCCAGTCAAGCGCCGGCGCGCTCGTCGCGGGACGCTGTCAGGAAACTGCAAGCTGCTACTTCCGGGCCGGGCCTGACTTACAATCGAACTCCCTGGCTACTGCGGGACTGTCGATGGAGCAACCGGTCGAGCCGGCCGACTTTTCGGAGCGCCCGCAGGACGCAGGTTTGCGCTTCGCGCGGCGGATGTACGGTCTGCGTGCGCTCGGACTCGTGCTGGGCGCGGTGTGCGTCGGCGGCGCGCTCTGGAGCCAGGGCGCGCACGCGCCGGCCTGGGCGGCCCTGCTTGCGAACGCGCTGGTCTGGCCGCACATCGCGTATCCGCTCGCCCACCGCAGCGCCAACCCCTACCGCGCCGAGTTGCGCAACCTGATGGTGGACTCGGCGAGCGGCGGCGCGTGGATGGCGGTGATCGGTTTCAGCCCCGCGCCGAGCGCGGTGATCTTCGCGATGATGGCGATGGACAAGGTCAGCGTTGGCGGGCTGCGCTTTCTTGCGCGCTGCCTCGCCGCGCAGGCGGTAGCGGCGGCCGTCGTGGCGATGGCACTCGGCTTCGAGCTGCATCCCCTGTCGTCGACCGTGGAGAGGGTCGCCACCCTGCCGCTTCTTGCCGTTTATCCGATCGCGATCGGGCTCACGACTTATCGCCTTGCGCGCCGGGTGCGCGCTCAGAACCAGACGCTCGCGGCGCTCTCCAGCATCGACGGGCTGTCGCGCCTGCTAAACCGCAGCCACTGGGAGTCGGTCGTCGCCAGCGAGTTCCAGCGCTGCCGGCGCATCGGGCATCCGTCGTCGGTGATGATGATCGATATCGACCACTTCAAGGCGATCAACGACCGGCACGGTCATCCCGTGGGCGACGAGGTGATCCGCAACGTGGCCGAGCTCGTGCGCGGCGCTCTCCGGCTTCACGACGTCGCGGGGCGCTACGGAGGAGAGGAATTCGGCGTGGTTCTGCCGGGAACCGGCGCCGAGGGCGCCGAGCTGATCGCCGAACGGATTCGCGCGCGCATCGAGTCCACGGTGCTCGAGCCGCACAATGCCGTGCGCGCCACCTTGAGCATCGGCGTCGCGGCTTTCGATACCCTGGATGCCGGCCACATGGAGTGGATCGCGCGCGCCGACCGCGCTCTGTACGCGGCGAAGGAATCCGGACGCAACCGCACCGCGCGCTACGCGGCCGCAGGCGGCTGATTATTTCCCGTTCCTCGGCGCCCTCTGCAGCAAATCGGCGAGATGTTCTTTCCACAGCGCCGCATTGCCGGTGGTGCCGTGCCCGCGCGTGTCCCCGCTCGCCGGGATGAGCACGTAGCGCCCGTTCTTCACGCGCCTGATCTCGCGCTCGAGGATCCCGAGCTCCGGCGGGTTGCGCTCGTCGTCGGCGGCGTTGATGGCGACGAGCGCCGCGCGGATGCGCTCCAGCCCCGGCGAGGGATTGTAGTCGTCCGAGGATTCCCATTGATAGAGGACGTCGTTGGCGTCGCCGCGGAAGGGCTGCGCGAGGCGCTGCGCGACGATCGCATCGGCCTTCTCGCGCGTGGGCGCCTGCTTGTAGTACGCCTGCGATCCGCCCGAGGTGGCGATGCCGAACTGGACGAGGATCCTCTGCATGCCGCGTGGCTGCGCGCTGTAGTTGCCGCCGTTCCAGTCCGGGTCGTAGCGGATGGCGTCGGCGAGCATCCTGCGCAGCATCCAGTTGCGGCCCGACATCTCAGTCGGCTGGCAGGCCATGGGGACGAGCGCGTCCATGAAGTCGGGATATCTCACGCCCCAGATCCAGGTCTGCATTCCGCCCATTGAGTTGCCGAGCACGAGGCGCAGGTGCCTGATCGAAAGGCCCTCGGTGACGAGGCGGTACTGCGCGAGCACCATGTCGTCGTAGTTGTACTTGGGAAAGCGCATGCGCAGTCCGTCGGAAGGCCGGGTCGATTTCCCCGTGCCGAGGGCGTCGGGCAGGATGACGAAATAGCGGCTCGCGTCGAGCGGCTGGCCCGGCCCGAAGAGCTCGCCCGCGAAATCCTTGGTGAGCAGAGTGGCGCCTGAGCCTGCAGTTCCGTGCAGGAGGAGGACCGGCTCGCCCGAAGGCGCGCCGACCGTCGTGTAGTGCAGGCGCACGTCGGGCAGGGTTTCGCCGGAGTGAAAGCGGAAGTCGCGCGCCACCCAGTTGGCTTCCTTCGGGGCGGGATAGTCTGCGGCTTGGACCGACAAGGCGACCAGAGCGAGTGCGAGCGGGAAGGCCCTGTTGAATGGTGTGACGAGTCCCTTCATATCGATCCTCCAACCGTGCCAGATACCCAGACTCCGGAACTCTCCGCGATCTCAGCCAGAATTTCCTCGTCCGACCTTCCCGAGCTCTTGAGCACGTGGAAGCCGTGATCGGCGCCTTCCAGCCAGTGCATCGTCCAGCGCCCGCGCAGACGGTCGACAACGGCCTCCATCAGATCGCGCCGGCATAGCGTGTCGCGGGTGCCGTTCAGGCACAGCACCGGCACCTCGATTTTCGCGAGGTGCGCGTCGCGCAGCTCTTCGGGCCTCCCCGCCGGATGAAGCGGGTAGGCGAGGAGCAGCAGGCCGTCGCAGGAAAATCCCTCCGCCGCGAGCATCGAAGCCGCGCGTCCGCCCATCGAGCGCCCGCCGAGGATGAGGGTCTGCGGCGCGATTTCGCGGCGCGCGTGCGCGGCCACGGCGGCGATGCATTCCTTCAGGCGGGGCATGGGATCCGGACGCCTGGAACCCTTCTCTTTGTATAGGAAATTGAAGCGAACGACGTGAAGACCGCGCCTACGCAGCTGTACCGCCACGCCGAGCATTCCGCGGTCGGCCATGTGGCCGCCGGCGCCGTGCGCGCAAATGAAAAGCGCGCCGCCCGCGGATGCGGGCGCGGGCTCGAAGACAGCGGAGGTTTCCTCTTCTCCGACCTTTACCCGCCAATTCGCAGGAGAAGCCACCCGCCGTCAGCTTCTATTTCATCCTGTCTTTGATTTTGGCGAGGGCCGTGCGGGCGCATTCCTCGTCGAACTGGCCTCCGGGAGCGCCGCTCACGCCGAGCCCGCCGATGGTGTTGCCACCGGCCATGATGGCGATCGCGCCCTGCGCGTAGGTCACGTTCGGCAGCTGGGTCTGCGGCACGTTGGTCGGCGGGTTCTTCGCCATGCGGTCGGCGATCTGCTTGGTGGTCTCTTCCTTGCGCGAGAGGCCAAGCGACGCGATCGTGTAGGCCTTGTAATAGGCGTTGTCCATCGAGTGGATCGGCGCGCCGTCGCCGCGCAGCACGGCCTGGCGGACGCCGTCGAGATCGACGACCACCGCGACCACCTGGTAGCCCTTCTGCGCGCAGGCCGCGACCGAATCGCCGACGAGCTGGTTCGCAAGCGCCGCCGATAACTTGTGCGTGGTGACTAGGCCTTGGGCCTGGACGCCCGCCGCGGCCGCGCCGCTGACGAGCACGAGCACCTGCAGTCCTGCCGAAATCCGTGACATGGGTTTCTCCCTATGGGCTTGTTGGGACAGCAACGATACGTCAAAACCCCTCGCCGCGGAAGCGTGGTGACTGAGACTTGGGGTTTCGGCATACTCCGCCTTCCATCGGCGCATGAGGTCCTCAAGTCCGTTTTGCATGAAATA
>VBCH01000075.1 GCA_005884455.1 Betaproteobacteria bacterium | reverse complement strand
GGCGGCGACGAAACCGCGAACGCCAAACTCCCCGCCCGAGATTCCGGTGATTACCTTGTCCTTGAAAACGTGCGGGGCGTTGGTATTCGTTTCGCCTTTCTTGGGATCGCCGTTCTTGACCTTCCAGATCTCTTTGCCGGTCTTCGCGTCGAGGGCGACGAGATTGGTGTCGGCCTGCTGCAGGAAAATCTTGCCGTCGGCGTAGGCGAGGCCGCGGTTGACGGTGTCGCAGCACATCACGGGAATCACCGTCGGGTCCTGCTTCGGCTCGTACTTCCACCTGATCTGCTGATCGGCGAGGCTGACGGCGAACACTTTGTTGGGGAACGGGCTGTGGATGTACAGCATGTCGCCGATCACCAACGGACCGCCTTCGTGGCCGCGCAAGACACCGGTGGACATTGTCCACGCGACGCGCAGGTTCTTGACGTTGCCCTTGTTGATCTGCTTGAGCGCGCTGTGGCGCTGGTTCTGCATGTTGCCGGCTTGCATCGCCCAGTTCTTGGAGTCCTGGGTGAGCTTGATGACTTCCTGATTGGCGAACGCGAGCCCCGGAAGAGCAGCGAGGCCGAGCAGAACGCCCCACTTGTACGTGCGTATTGATGCCATCTGGATTCCTCCTTTGCATGCTGATGGGTGGACCGCACAAACCTACGCGGCGCACAACAAGGACCCTGCGCACTTCTTCTTAGACTCTATACCCGCGCAGGGGAAAATGCACCGCGCAGACGCGGCACTGCCCCCTACTGTTCCAAAAGCGAACAATCGAGGACTTCGCTGTGTCAAAAATGAGAGTCGTGCGCGACGCGCTGCTCCGGCCGCGCCGGATCGCCGAACGCGCTGAAAGGACTGCTGCGCCGCCGCAATCGCGCTAGAGCTAGCGGGGCACGCCGCAGCGCTTCATCGCGTCACCCTGGACCTGCAGATAGCGCTTTCCCATTTCTCGCACCTGCGGCGGATCGCGGAACACGCCACCGCGTTCGCCAGCGAGGCTCTGATAGCGCGCTGCCGTCGCGGCTTCCACGAAATCGTCGTAAGCATACCTTTGCGCAATCTCGTCGATCACACACGCACACTTGTAGAGGAACTCCTGCTTGCCGCCGTTCTTCTGCATGCACTCAAGGACGAACTCCACTCGGTCTACGGTGGGGTAGGCTTTGATGCCCCCCTCCTGTGCCAGGGCGATGCCAGTGAGCGTCATCGCCAGTGCTGCGCCAAGCGCAATTCGGTGGGTCGACGACATGCTCCCTCCTTGATCCTAAAGTGTAATCTGCACGAGGCTCGATGCTAGCACGCAGTTTCACGACCCGGCTCACGTCGCATCGGCGCGCAGGTCCCCGTTCCAGAATACAAAAGCTCACGGTCTACGAGCAAGATGGGCAACCGCCCACCGCTCCCCCTCGCCTTCGCCTGCGCCGCCCTCAAATATGTTCGGGTGCAGCCGCGTGGCATAATTGCCGACAGCCGAGGCAGCGCCACAGAAGCACCCTGACGCAAGGCTCCCCCGCTCGTCACGAAGGAGAGGGTCATGCTCCATCCGACCGGTACTCGCGTTCATTCTATCGACTCAGTCCTCCGGGGTACGTCGCGCAATGGGGGCCCGGGCGCGCCCGAGTATGTGAAGCGTTCCTGGCTGCGCTGTCTCAACGAATATCGCCTGGATCCCGACTCCGGCGCGGATCCCGTAGTGGTCTCGCGTCAGGACCTCCTCGCCCGCAAGGAACAGAACCTCGAGCTCGTTTCTTTCGCTGACGTCGAAATGGCGAACCTCTACCAGCAGCTCGCCGGCTCGGGTTACTCGATCATTCTCACCGATCGCGACGGTGTTCTGCTTTCCTACTATGGCGACCCGAGCTTCAAACGCGCGGCGTCGCGCACCGGACTCCTGCCGGGTGCGGCTTGGAGCGAGCGGCACGGCGGCACCAACGGCATGGGGACGTGCCTGCTCGAGCGCGCGCCCGTCATCGTCCACCGCGAGCAGCACTTTCTTACCCGCAATAGGGGGCTCACGTGTTGCGCGGCGCCCGTATTCGATCACCGCGGCGAGCTCATCGCGGTGCTGGACGCTTCCGGAGAGTCGGATCGCGCGCAACAGCACACCCTGGTGCTCGTGAACATGTCGGCGCAAATGATCGAAAACCGTTTGTTCCTCCACCGTTTCCGCGACGCCTTCGTCGTGCGCTTCCACAGCCGACCGGAGCTCGTCGGCATGTGGAGCGAAGGGATCATCGCCCTCGACCCTGCCGGCGCGATCACGGCCGCGGACCGCAACGCCCTCTTTCAGCTCGGCTGCAAGAGCGCGCACGACCTCGTCAATGCGCCGCTCGAGCGCGTATTCAACATCTCGCTGCCTACTCTGATCCAGCGCAGCCACAAGCAATCGTTTCACCCGCTGCCGATCCACGAGGCGCGTCACGGCGGTCGCTTTTTCGCCGTCGCGTGTGGGCCCGAGTCCAAGGGGGGCGCGGGCGTGACGCACGTTGCGATGCGCGGCGAGCCTTCGACCCCGACCGCGAGCCGCAGCGCTCTCGATGAACTGGACTTCGGCGACCCGCTCATGGCGCGCAACATCGAAGCGGCGAAGCGGGTCCTGTCGCGCGACGTCCCGATCCTGCTGCTCGGCGAAACGGGAACCGGCAAGGAGTTTTTCGCGCGCGCCTTGCACGCCGCAAGCGAGCGCGCCGACAAGCCTTTCGTCGCAGTCAACTGCGCCTCGATGCCCGAGGCTGAGATTCAGAACGAGCTGTTCGGGTGCCGTCCGGGAGGGAGCGCCGCCGCGGCCGGTCAGGGTCAGCCCGGCAAAATCGTACAGGCCGATGGCGGCACCTTGTTCCTGGACGAGATCGGCGACTTGCCGTATGCGCTCCAGGCTCGACTGCTGCATGTGCTGGAGGAGCGCGAAGTGATCGCGCCGGGTGCCAAAACGCCGGTCAAGGTAGGCATCCGGCTGGTGAGCGCGACGCACTGCAAGCTGGACGAGAAAATCCGGCGGGGCGAGTTTCGCGAGGATCTGTTCTATCGGCTGCAGGGTCTCATGCTGACGCTGCCGCGGCTCGCCGATCGAACGGACAAGCGCGCGCTCATCCGACATGTCTTCGCCCAGGAAGCGGCCGCTGCGCCGAAGGTATCGCTCGGCGAGGACCTGATCGGCGCGCTCTGCAGCCGTCAATGGCCGGGCAACATCCGCCAATTGCGCAACGTGCTGCGAGCGATGATTGCGCTCCGCGTGAGCGATTTACTCGCGCTGGCAGATCTGCCTTCCGACTACGGTCTCCCCCCGCGGCCCGCGCAGCCGGTGGCGCCCGCACCCGGGATGGATTCGCTCAATCCGCTCGGAAGGGCGGAGCGCGAGGCCTTGCTCAGGGAGCTGGATCTCGAGCATGGCAACATCAGCCACCTCGCACGCAAGCTCGGCATCGGCCGCAACACCCTCTACCGGAAAATGCAACGGCTGCACATCAAGTAAGCAACGGCGCCAAAACGGCGCCGTTGTTACCGTCCGATCGGCGGGCCGCCTGCGCGGCCCACCGAGTGCGGCGCTTCAGAAAAACAGAATGGCGCCCAAGGCGATGACGCTGTCCTTGTTGTCAGCTCCGGCCTGGCTTTCGGCCTTGGTCTGAATGTATTCACCCACCAGATTCAAACTCTGGGTGAGGCTGTAGTACAGGCCCGCGACCAGCGATTTGTTCTTTTTCACCAGGGTGGGGTTCGATCCAGCCGACTCGTTTGAAGCCAGATCCAGGCGGCTCTCGCCGTAGCTCACGCCCGGCTTGAAGTTCCCGATCTTGTATGTACCCTGCACATACCCGCCCTTCGACTTGCGCTTTTCCACCGTAGCGCCTACGACCGCGGCAGCGTCGAAGCCGATCGCCGTCGTGCCGACCCCGTCGCCGCTGTAGGCATACAGCACGCCTTCGAAGCCGGCGACATTCAGCTTGGCGCCGAGATCGAACGCCTGGCTCGAAACGTCCGAGCCCGCAGGCGCGGTATCAGGCGCGCCGCGGCTTCTGACTTTTTGGTTCATGGCGCTCGCCCAGGCCTTGCCGCCGACGGTTCCCGTCCATTCGTAGCTCCCCTTGGCCTGAAGACCGGGTTGCTCGTGTTGCGTCATTGTGGCGCTGCTCGCAAGGCCTGAGAAGTTCAAAAAGTCCATGCCCTGGAACACGCCGGCTGAATACTGGAAGCCGCCGTACTTCGGCGAGCTATAGCTGATCTGCGGAATCCAGTCGGTGTAGATGTACCCTATACCGATGCGACCCAGGGTCGTGTTGCCGCCCAGGAACGCGCCGCCCGAGCCCACCCCGAGCAAGGTCATGTCGGCGAGGATCGCATCTGATCCGAACAGCCCGATGTCCCGCCCGACCTTCACGGTACCTCCGGCCTTGGTGCCGAAGGTGAGGAAGTTCTGCCGCAGGTCGATTGTGGAGGCGCCGATGCCGTGCTTGCCCGTGGCGGAGCTGGTAATCCCCGGGTAAAAGCCGAAGGTCACGCCGATGTCGAGGCCCGATTGGCTGGTCTTGGCGCCGAAGACGAGCGCGCTCGGCAGCAGGCCGGATTCGATCGCCTGCTCTTTGCCGCCGTTAACGTTGTTGCAGGCGAGACCTCCCGCGACGGTGATGGCCTTGTTATCGCAGCTGTTCCAAGTCGCAAAGCCGTTCACGTTGCCCGAGAACGAGAGATCCCACGCGCCGGCCTTGAAACCGATCTCCGCATGCACGGCAGAGGCGCTCCCGAGAGCGAGAGCGGCGGCCACGGCAAGCGAAGTCTTCTTGTGCTTCATAACTCGCATCATCTGTACCTCCTTTTAGAGTCCAAACCGAGCAAAGCCTGGTTGCACGGGACCGCATGAACCTCCGCCGATAAGCTACTCGCTTTCGCGCGCCGAACATACTCGTTGCAGATCCTGCGGCAAGCGTTCCATAATTGGCGCACCGTCCGTTCTCGTATACTCGTTGCAGATCCTGCAGCAAGCGTTCCATAATTGGCGCACCGTTGCGATTCACTTTCAATTCAAGAGGAGCAAGCCATGGACGTTCGCGCGGCTGTCGCTCATAAAGCGGGCGCACCTCTGACCATCGAGACCGTGCAGTTGCAGGGGCCGAAGGCCGGCGAGGTGCTGGTCGAGATCAAGGCGACCGGCATTTGCCACACCGACGAATTCACGCGCTCGGGCTCCGACCCCGAGGGCTTGTTCCCGGCGATTCTCGGCCACGAGGGCGCGGGCGTGGTGGTCGAGGTGGGACCGGGAGTCGCCAGCGTGAAAAAAGGCGATCACGTCATTCCGCTCTACACTCCCGAATGCCGGCAGTGCGAATACTGCCTGAGCGGCAAGACCAATCTGTGCCAGGCGATACGCATCACGCAGGGGCAAGGCGTGATGCCCGACGGCAGCAGCCGTTTCTCTCTCGGCGGCAAGAAACTCTTCCACTACATGGGCACTTCGACTTTTGCCAACTACACCGTGGTACCCGAAATCGCGCTGGCGAAGATCCGTGAGGACGCGCCGTTCGACAAGGTGTGCTACATCGGCTGCGGCGTGACCACCGGCATCGGCGCGGTGATCAACACCGCCAAGGTCGAGCCCGGCGCGAACGTCGTGGTATTCGGCCTGGGCGGCATCGGGCTCAACGTGGTCCAGGGCGCGCGCATGGCCGGCGCCAACATGATCGTCGGCGTGGATACCAACCCGGCGCGCAAGGCGCTCGCCGAGAAATTCGGCATCACGCATTTCGTCAATCCGAAAGAGGCCGGCAGCGAGCTGGTCGCGCACCTGGTGAACCTGACCAAGGGCGGCGCCGACTATAGCTTCGAATGCATCGGCAACGTCGATGTGATGCGCCAGGCTCTGGAATGCTGCCACAAGGGCTGGGGGGTGTCGGTCATCATCGGCGTCGCGGGCGCTGGACAGGAGATCAAGACGCGCCCGTTCCAGCTCGTCACCGGCCGCGTATGGAAAGGTACCGCGTTCGGCGGCGCCAAGGGGCGGCGCGACGTGCCGAAAATCGTCGACTGGTACATGGAGCGCAAGATCAACATCGACGACCTGATCACGCACAAATTGAAGCTCGCCGACATCAACCAGGGCTTCGACCTGATGCACGAGGGCAAATCGATACGATCGGTCGTGGTGTACTGATCCTTCAGCCGCACTCAAGCTTCGCGCCCGAAGATGGCGATCACGAGCGTTTCCCGGAACAAATGTTTCGGGGGCGTCCAGGGCGTCTACAGCCACGAGTCGCGTGAAACCGCGTGCGTCATGCGCTTCGGCGTGTTTCTTCCGGCGCATGCGGAAGCGCAGGCGGTGCCTGTGCTCTACTGGCTGTCCGGCCTCACCTGCACCGAAGAGAATTTCATCGTCAAGGCGGGCGCGCAGCGCGTCGCTGCGGAGCTGGGGCTCGCGATCGTCGTCCCGGATACCAGCCCGCGCGGGCTGAAGATTCCCGGCGAAGACGAGAGCTACGATTTCGGTCTGGGCGCCGGATTCTACGTGGACGCCGTTCAGCCGCCGTGGTCGCGCGGCTACCGGATGTACTCCTACGTTGCGAAGGAATTGCCCCGGCTGATCGAATCCGAGTTTCCCGTCGATCCCGCGCGCACCGGCATCTTCGGCCATTCCATGGGCGGGCACGGCGCGCTGACCATCGCGCTCAAAAATCCGGACACCTACAAATCGGTGTCGGCTTTTGCCCCGATCTGCTCAGCGATGCGCTGCCCCTGGGGAGAAAAGGCGCTGACCGGATATCTCGGAGCCGACCGCGCCCTCTGGCGGGACTACGACGCGAGCGCCCTGATCGAGAGCCGCGGATGGAAGGGGCCTGCCCTGCTGGTCGATCAGGGCACGAGCGACCAGTTTCTGGAGAGCCAGCTGAAGCCCGAGCTGCTAAGGGACGCTTGCAGGCGATCGGGCGTACCCGTGGATCTTCGCCTGCAAGCGGGTTACGACCACAGCTACTTTTTCATCGCGAGCTTCATCGAGGATCACCTTCGATTCCACGCGCGCAATCTGTAGCGCGTCTTCATGTCTCTCCTCCCGTGTGAGGGAGTTTTCGCATCCAGCCGACGATCGCTTCGACGACCGCGGCGGGCTGCTCGGGGATGAGGGCGTGGCTCGCACCTGCGATCACGGCGATGGTGACGCGCTCGCCGAACTCGTCCCGGAGCTCGTTCGTCGTGTGGCGCGGCTTGAAGGGATCGAGCGCCGCCTGAAGGTCGAGGAGCGGCGCCGTGCCCGCCCCCCACCATTCCTCCTGCCGCGTGGCCCGGCCGGCGGCGAATTGGCTTTCGTTCACCTCCGGGTACCAGCCTTTCAGCCACACGCTCGCGTCGTGGCCCGGCGCGAAGAACGTAGCGCGCAAGTATTTCAGGCGCTCGGCATCCGGCAGCGTGACGTCGGCGCTCCTTGTGACGGCTTCGGCGAGAGCCTTGGGGTAGGTCTTGGCGGCGGCCGCGAGAATCACCACGCCGCGGACGAGCCGCGGGCGGTCTGCCGCGGTCATGCGCGCGACCCAGTTGCCGAAGGCGTGCCCGGCGACGACCGCGGGGCCGCCGCCCGCGTGCTCGATCACCGCCGCCACGTCGCGGGCGAAGTCGTGGAGGGTGAGGGCCTTCATCGGCCCGGCGCTCGCGCCTGTGCCGCGCGGCTGCGGCCGCAGCACGCGGTATCCTGCTTTCGCGATGCCCGAGGCGACTTCGTCGTAGTCTTCGGAATCGCGACCGCGCGAAGGCAGGAGGACCACGACGGGCCCCTTCCCTTCGGCGATCACTTCGATGCGCGCGTCGCCGGCGGCGACGATGTCGCGTGTGCGCTCAGTGGCGGGCAAGGCGACGGCTACCCCGCGCCCGGCAGCCGCGCGATGATGCGGAAACGCAGATCGATGCGGTTCTGTACCGCGATGGCGCCCCCCAGGAGCGAGTAGGGCGTGATGCCGAAATCGGTCTGGTCGAACGACAGCCGCCCGGTCACGCTCATTTTCTCCGCGTCGGCGTCGATCTCAGCCGGCACCTCCAGCGTGCGCAGGTGGCCATGCAGCGTGATCGCGAAGTTGAGCGTCGTCTTCTTCTCCTTCGCCTTCGCGCCGCTCACCCGGATGAGCGCGAACGGAAACTTTTCCGCCTCGAGAACCTTCTCCAGCATGTTGGAGCGCGTGCCCTCGATGTCGGACTCGGTCGGCTGGGTGTCGAATCCCGCCTGCTTGCGCAGCGCCGGCTCGTCCACCTGCATACGTGCAAGGGCCACATACAGATCGGCGCGGCCTTCGTCCGGCGCGACGTAGCCGCCGAGCTCGTGGCTGGCGACGACGTGGTCGTGCCCCAGGCGCGCGAGGGAGCCGGCACGCCGCACCTCGATCACGACGAGCGACTCGGCGGGATCGACGCGGAACACGAGCTTCCCCTGCGCCAGGGCCTCCCGGTAATAGGCTTCGGGAAAATCCGCCGGCGGAGCGGCGGGCGCGGGCGCCGGCACGCGCAGGAGCGGCGCGCAGCCGGCGAGCACCGCCGACAAGAGCGCCGCCATGACGGCGCGGCGAGGAGCCTTCGAGCGCATCTTTAGCCGGCTTTGCGCAGCTTCACCTTGAATTTCACCTTCACATCGGCGCCGATGACATTGGTCGCCGCCCACTCGCCGGTGCCGATGCCGAATGCGCCGCGCTTCACCGTCAGCTCGCCTTCCATGACGGCGCCGTCGGCGGAAGCCGTCCAGCTGAACGGCACCTCGACCGGCTGCTTCACGCCTTTGAGCAGCAAGATGCCGCGCGCCACGTAGCGATTGCCTTCGATACGGCGCAGCTCGGTCGAGCGGAACTCGGCCTGCGGAAAGGCCGCGTAGTCGAACCAGTCCTTGCCGCGGATTTCCTTGTTCACGTCCGCGACGTTCATGTCGGCGCTCGTGACCTTGACGGTGACCTCGAGGCGGCTCCCGGCGGGCTTGTCCGGGTCGAAGCGCAGGCGCGCGTCGAACTCCTTGAATTCGCCCGGTGCCGCGGCCTTCTCGAAGGTGGCGACGAACTCGAGCTTGCTGCCGGCGGGATCCATTTTCCAGTCCGCGCCTTGAGCGGGGCAAGGCGCGAAGGCGAGCACGCCGCACAGCCCGAGCACGGAAACGATTCCCTTCATGGCGCCCTCCGGATGCCGGGCAGCATTCGCTCGAGCACCGCGTCGCGTTTGACGAAGTGATGCCGCAGCGCCGCGCCGATGTGCGCAGACAGCACGAGCGCAAGCAGCACGGCGAGCCCCCCGTGCACGAGCGCGACGAGATCGGCGGTGGGCTCGTCCGGCGCGACGATCGCGGGCAGCGGGATCAGCCAGAAAATCCGGAACGGAACGTTGGAGGCGGAACTGACGATCCAGCCGGTCACGGGCATGGCGATCATCAGCGCGTAGAGAAGCAGGTGACTCAGGCGCGCCGCAGCACGCTCCCAGGCAGCCATGCCGGAGGGCAATTCCGGCGGGGGATTGGCGAGCCGCCAGAGAAGGCGCAGCGCGACGAGCGCGAGAATCAGCATGCCATTCGACTTGTGCCAGAAAAAAAGCTCGAGCTTGGCCGGCGAGACCCGCCAGCTCGCCGCCATCACGCCGAGCGCGATCTGCGCGAGGATCAGCGCCGCCATGACCCAGTGAAAGAGCTTCGCCGGGGCGCCCCAGGAATCGGCAGTGTTGCGCAGCATTTCCGTATGGTAAGGGCTCGCCGCGGAGTCGTGCTCGTCTTACGGTTCGGGATCCGGGATCGGGCGACCCGGCTCGCGCAGTCAGCAAAGGGAAAGCATCTTGTCAGTGCGACGAAAGTACAAGGCCTACACGCGCCCGCGCGCTGAAAATCCGCGGCGGACCGACCGGGATCTCTACGTCACCACGCGCCACAGGATCGAGCGGATGGACGCAAGGTCAGAAGCGGAAGGTCGCGCCCAGCGCCGGACCGCTGAGGCGGACGTTCTGGAGTAGCTTATCGTTTTTCTGGTCGTAATACAGGTGGCGATAGGCGAGCAGCACGTCGCCCCATTTGTAGGAGTAGCCGATACCCGCCATCCCCTGCCAGGTCAATGCCGAAGAGCCGGTGCCAGCGTCGAGATAGTAGGGAATGGACCAGTTCCCGGCGCCGAGCTTCGTCTTGCCACGCAAGCCGATGATAGCGTCCAGCAAATCCTGCTTCTGGGAGAAGCTCCCCGCTTGAGGAAGGAGACCAGGCGGCCCCGTGAACTGCCAGTTGACCGAGGCGTCCAGACCCAGATAGCGGAACCCGCCGAGCACCTCAAAGGTCGCAGCCTCGCTGCGAGCTACGGCATAGCTTGCGGCGAGTTCCCAGACGAGTCCCTTCAACCCCGTATGCGTGCCAGAGTTGACCGGGAACTGCACGTTGCCTCCCGGACCTGTGACAGTCTTGACCGTTGCGCTCTCGCCGGAGAGATCCAGGTAGATGAGATCGGAGAACATCGCCCAGCCGCCCTTGCGTGCCTCGCCGCTGAGCATCAGGACCATATTGAGGTTCTGCAAATAGTTGTTGGGCCCTGTTTCTACTTCGGGACTGCCGCCGGCCCCGGGTGGCACATCGAATTTGAGTGTGCCGTTGATATTGGGAAGCCACAGGTACGGAGTAAGCGTGAAGCTCCATTCGTTGGCGACATCGGCCGCGCGCGTCGGCGCGCCACAAACGAGCGCCAGAGCGCCGGCTGCCAAAGAAAACCCGCCGATGAAATGGCGAGCCGATTTCATAATTGGGCCGATTTGGACAGACCCGGCTAGTCGCCGAAGGCGCGGGCGATCAGCACGGCGTTGCTGCCGCCGAAAGCGAAGGAATTGGACAGCACGGTGCGTACTTCCACGTCCTTGCGCCCACGGTTGGGAACGTAATCAAGATCGCACTCCGGGTCGGCGACACGCAGGTTGGCGGTGGGGGGCACTGCGCGGCGCCTAATCGCGAGGACCGAGGCGATGAATTCCACTGCACCGGTCGCACCCATCAGATGGCCGTGCATCGACTTGGTGGAGCTGACCGGGATACCGGTGGCTGCACCGAACACCCGCTTGATGGCTGCAGTCTCAATCACATCGCCCGCGAGCGTCGCAGTGCCATGAGCGTTGACGTAATCCACTTCATCCGCTGAAATGCCCGCATCGGCTAGCGCCTGCCGCATTACCTCGACCTGACCCTCCAGACCGGGCCGGGTGAGATGCGCCGCATCGCTCCCGGCTCCATACCCGATGAGCTCGGCGTGTATCCCTGCGCCGCGGTGCAGCGCGTGCTCGAGGCTTTCCAGCACCACCATGCCAGCACCTTCCGCGAGAACAAGTCCCGTGCGATCCTTGGAAAACGGTCGGCACGAAGCTGCAGGATCATCCGTGTCCGTAACGGCGAGGGTGCGCAACGCTTCCCAAGCGCGGATCGTGCCGAGCGTCAGCAGCGACTCGGCGCCGCCGGCGATCGCGGCGTCAGCGTAGCCGTGCCGGATCGTCCGGCAAGCCTCGCCGATAGCGACCGCTGACGAAGAGCACGCCGTCGAATAGGTCACATTCGGACCACGCAGGCCGTAATCGATCGAAATGTGTCCCGCCGCGGCGTTGTTCATCGCGCGGGGGACGATATAGGGAGCCACCCGGTTCTTATTCTGAAGGAATATCTCCTCGTAACCGCTCTCAATGGTACACGCGCCTCCCAAACCGGTCCCCACAAACACCCCGGTGCGAGCTTTTAATGGCTCATCGAACTCAAGACCTGAATCTTGAATTGCCTGAGCAGACGCCTCGAGCGCGAACTGGCTGAAACGGTCGAGCAGACCGAGCTTGGCCTTGCCGAAGCGTGTGGCCGGATCGTAGTCGACCTCGCCGCCGACATTGGCGGTCAGCCGGTCGACAAAGCTCGCCGATAGTCTGCGAATTCCCGACCGACCGGCAAGAAGATTGTCGAAGAACGTCCCGCAGTCATTACCGACGGGACTTACAACGCCCATGCCGGTAACCACGACGCGGCGCGAATTCACTTCGTACTACTTCGGTTCGCCGATTGCTCTGCTACGAGCCGATCCACGAGATCGGCTATGTCCTGCAAGGTTCGGAGCGGCACGCGGTCTTCGGGCATCTTGACGCCGAACGTGTCTTCGATCTTGAACGCGACCATGAGAACCGAAAGCGAGTCGACGCCGAGCTCTTCGAGCGGACGCCCCGGGGCAAGATCCTCGGGCTTCAGTTCGGCCTCGGCGGCAATCAATTGCTGCACTGTGGTTAGAGTGTCCACAAACTTATGCTGCAGCCGACGACTTATTTGTCACATCCCTGGGAGTCCGGCCCGCCACGGGAGCACTTGCGGTTTTCCGGATTCGGTCGCAAAAGAAACGGATCGTTTCGTCCGCGACGACCTCCTTTTCGTTGTCCAGAGTCACCATGTGGTAACTGTCATGCAGCAGCACGAAATGTACGTCCTTGGATCCGATTTTCTCCAGGACGAACTCGGCGCTTTTGAGGCTGGCTACGTCGTCTTCCTTTGCGTGGATCACGAGCGCCGGCGCGTTGACCCTCGATATCGCTCCCCTCACGTGGCGGATGAGCTTCTTTGCCTCGTAGACGGCCGTCATCGGCAGGCTCGAGGCGCCGGCGATCGACGTCGTTTTCTCCGACATTTCGCGCGCAATCCACTTGCGCAGAGACTCGTTCTTTACGCCGTACGGGTGCCGCTCCCGGTACGAGTACCGGTATCGCAGAGGCGTGTGGTAGGCGAGCGGCGCAAGAAAGTAGTACCAGGGGATGCTCCAGCCGTCATAGGCGAGCGTGGTGGCAAGCAGCGACAGCGCGGCCACTCGGCCCGGACGTTCGGCGGCCAGATCGAGAGCGAGCACCGCGCCGACGCACAACCCGGAGACGCAGACGCTCCGGTAGTTGCGCGCCAGCTCGTCGAAGTAGTCGAGCACCTGCGCTCGCCATTGCTGCCAGGTTCCTGTCGCGAACGGGTCGGAGCGCTCGCCGAATCCGTAGCCCTTGAAATGTGGCGCCAAAGTAGCAAACCCGGCCCGCCGCAGACCTTTGGCCAGGTATTGCATTTCCAGCGGGCTGCCCGACAGACCGTGAATCAGCAGGGCCGCGTCTTCTGCTTCGATGTTGGATTTCCGCACTCGGTAAAGTAGACTGACAAAGGACCTGGCAAGACTGCTGTGCGCTCTCGAAGATTATCGGCAGCAGACTGCGCAGAGGGACCTGAATACTACTGCGCGAAACTTTCAACATGCTGACAACTCACATGCTGACAACTTCGAATCGGCGGGATTCCGGACGATGAAGAATGCCGGGAAGTGGGCGCCGGAGGGGTGGTCACCGATGCTCGTATCCCTCGGGGCGCTCGCTATCGCCTTCGCCGTACGTTATGCGCTCCATCAATACCTGGGTGAACACTACCGCTTTCTCTTCTTCTCGGCCGCAGCCGTTCTCGTGTGCGCTTACGCGGGAATCTGGCGAGCGCTCTTCGTCGCGATAGCGGGACTCCTGCTCGGGTTTTATTTTTTTGTGCAGCCCTATGAGTCTTTTAGCGAGCCGGATGCGGAAGATTTCGGTGCGATCGTCCTGTACCTGCTGACTACGCTGGTGATGCTTTTTCTCGTCGAATGGCTGCGGCGATCCAAATACGAAACGCAAATACTCATGCTGGAGACGAAGTACCGGAACAAAAGGCTTGAAGAAGTCCTCGCCAGCCTGTCCGAAGCGAGAAACTCGGCCAGCACCAATGCCCAGAGGGTCGACATGCTCGCGGCGACTGTTCCCCATATATGGAGCACGCGCCGCTCCGGCGGGAAAATCGAGTATTTCAACGCCAAGCTCTACGAGATCACCGGCATGCCGCACGGGTCGCTCGACGGCGAAGGCTGGACCAACGCCATGCACCCGCAAGACGCCGAGTCGGTCGATGAGGTATCCAGGCGCGTCGAGCGTACCGGCGTCCGGGAAGAGATCCGCGTCCGCATGCGCATGGCGGACGGCGCGTATCACGGCTTTGATGCGGAGTGCTCGCGGCTAGAGGACGGGCACGGCAAGGTCATCGTGTGGTCGAGTCCGACTGCAGATCAATCCCGAGCCGGAACGCCGGTCACGAATCGCCTCGGAGGCGCGAAGTAAGCTCGCTCCCCTCGAACCCTGGTCTGGGACCGGCCAGCCGGCGCGGACATTTGCGCTGCGTCGTTGTTTCGCTCGCGCTGCTATTGCCGACGCTCACCGTCGCGCAGGCGCAGGCTCCGGCAACGAGTTCGGGCTGGTCCGGCACTGTGGGCGCCGGGCCAGTCGTTCTTCCGAAGTACGTCGGCGGCAAGGAGATGCAGGCGCTTCCCCTGCCTATCGCATACGTAACCTTCAACGACTGGTTCTTCGTCAACCTCTATCGTGCCGGCGCGTACGTGTGGGGCAGCGAAGACAAGAAAAAAGGCATCAGCTTTTCATTCGAGCCACGTCTGGGCTTTCACGCCAGCGACGGCGCGAAGCTCGCGGGCATGGCGACGCGAAGGGGCAGCCTCTCCGGCGGCCCTACATTTGACTGGCAAAGCGATTGGGGCGCACTGAGCCTCGGCTACTTTTCAGATCTCAGTAGCGCCAGCCGCGGCGGGTACGCCGATGTCTTGTTCAACAAGCCCCTCATCCACGATAGTCGCTGGGATGTGTCCGGGACGATCGAGCTGTCCCGCCTCGACTCGAAGGTCGTGAACTATTACTTTGGCGTGACGCCCTCGGAGGTCACGGCGATGCGCCCGCTCTATCAGCCCGGCGCGACGACCAACATCACGCCATGGATCACCGGTCAGTACAACTGGACCAAGCGCAATGCCCTGATGTTCGGCGCGAACGCAACCTGGCTCGGCAGCGCCGCCGCACGCAGTCCGATCGTCGAGCGCGGGCAAGCGCTGCTCTTCTATCTGGGGCTCGGCATCAACCTCTGACGGCCGCGCCTTGGGCGACCGGCGATTAACTGAAGATTCCGGGGCGAAGTATCCCGGTTGGCTTTCAAAATGCTTTCAAGGAGCTTTCATTTCTTGCGCCGCCCTTACATCGGTCGGCACTGCAGACGAACGAGATGGGTGCGATGCTCCTCGAAGATTACTTTTTCGTCTTGATCAGCGCGTCGTAGGCATTGTCGCAACGTTCGACCTCCGCGCTGTCCGCCGCGGGGTCGACGAACACGATCCTGGCGCCCCGCAGCGGCGAGGCGAGTTTCCTCACCGGCGACAAGTAATTCATCTTCAACATCAGCGGCTGCGCATCGCCGATGGCGTACTCATAGAACAGCAAGGCGGCATTGGGATGAGGGGGTTTGCGCGAAACGCCTATGCCGTTCGAGCGCGCGATCACCGGATCGATCGCAAACCAGTCGACGGGCGCGCCCCGCTGCATCGCCTGATCGATCATGTGGCTGTAAACGGCGAGCGCCAGCGGCACCTCGCCCGAGACGACCATGTTGGCAAGAACCGAATTGCCGCTGCGCACCGACAAGCCGTTGCGCGCCGCGATCTCGCGGAAGAGCTCCGCGCCTTTTTCCTCGCCCAGGTTCTTGAGCAGGCTGCAATACCATTCTCCGGCCTTCGCTTCCACGCCCAGCATGCCTCTCCATCCCGGATCGAGCAGATCGGCCCAGCGCTTGGGCAGGTCCTGCTTTTTTACTGCCCTGGTGTTGTACGCCTGCACGAAAACGTTGATGAACTGCGGCGCCCAGCTGCGATGGGCGGGCAGGGTGCCTTCGAGCATTTCTTTGTGCCAGGCGGAATTGATCTCCTGCAGGAGGTTTTCCCGGACCAGCGCTTCGAGCTCCGGCGAAGAAACGCTGACCGCGTCGAAGTCCCAGCGATTCGCCCTCTTTTCCGCCGCGGCGCGCTGCAGCACCTTGGCCGAGGAAGCCCGCCACGCATCGACGCGGACGCCATAGCGCTTTTCGAAATCGGCGCTCAACGCCTCGATCGTCGGCGCGGCATTGGACGTGTAGACGGTCAAAGAGCCTTCTCGTCGCGCCGCCTCGACCAGCCGCTGATGGCGGGAGGGGCTCCCGTCCGATGCGAGCTCGGGGAACGCTTGCGCCGATGCGACCGGGGCCGCAACGGCCAGCAGCGACGCGCAAATCAAGCGGTGGATCAAGCCGCCGCTTGCGCTGCCTGCGCCGCCTTGGAAACGCCCGCCGGGAGCGCCGACATGTCGAGGGCGTACAGCTTGCATGCATTCGCGGCCAGCACTTTCGTCTGCGTCTCCAGAGGCAGGTGCCCGAGATCGCGCCGGATGACCTTGATCGAATCGGGCCAGGTCGAATTGGCGTGGGGAAAATCGTTCGACCACATGAGGTTGTCCTGGCCCCACCACTCGAGGTTGTGGCCGCAGACCGAATCGTTGAAGAAGCACGAAAAGACCTGATCGCGGACGTGTTCGCTCGGATCCTTGGTAAACGGCGGCGGGTTTTCGCCGCGGAAACGGCGATAGTAATAATCCCACTGCTGGACCATGAACGGGAGCCAGCCGGATTCGTTTTCCACCGTCACGAGCTTGAGCCTCGGGTAGCGCTCGAGCACGCCGTAGAAAATGAAATCGAAAAGCGCGTTCGCGACGTCCGCGAGCTTCAGGTTGACGCTGCCGCGGTAGCGCTCGATGCCTTTTCTTTCCTTGCTGTGGTAGCTGTGGCCGGTCAGGATGTGCATGCTGACGGGCGCATCCAGGTCCTGGGCCGCCGCCCAGAATTTATCGTAGTGCCGGGAATGAAAAGGCAGGTCCGGATGGGGCGCCTGCCAGATCAGCGCGCCTTTGAGTCCCGCCTTGCGGCAGCGTTCCAGCTCCTTCACCGCGTTGTCGACGTCGTACACGGAGATGGCCGGGATGCCGATGAGGCGGTTCCGGGCCGCGCTGCAGTATTCGATCAGCCAATCGTTGTAAAGGCGGAAGCAGGCTTCCTGCAGTCCGGCATCCTCGAGAGCATAGAGACTGAGCAGGAGCGTCGGATAGAGCACCTCGGCGGAGAGGCCGTCGACTTCCATCTCCTTGATCCTCGCGTTCGGATCCTGCCCCCCCTCGCGCCGCTGGAATCCCTCGCCCAGTTTATGAGGAGGAAAGAGCGGCGCCGCCCCGCGATATCTTTCCGGTACGCCCTTCTTCCAGAGGTCGACCGGCTCCATCACGTGGGAATCGGCCGAGATGATGATCCCGTCGATCCCACGACCCCGGGTATCTGTCCCCGCCATGTGCGTGCCCTGCCGGCTACTCGAAGAACTCGCCGTCGCGGACCACGACAGGCACGCGCTTGTTCTCCTTCGAATCGCCGGGCATGGGCTCGCCGCGGATATTGAGCCGGCCGGACGCGTCCTGGGCCCCCACCCGGCAGCCGATCCGCACCAGCACCAGCGGCTCCTTGCTCGTGGCCTCGAACCAGTAGTACGCGCCGGCGGGCAGCATGATCCCCTCGTGCTTGCCGACATCGGTATGGCCTCCGTCCGCGTCGTAGTAGCGCGCGCTGCCCTGCAGCACGATGAAGGTGTGGTCTTCGTTCGGATGCGTGTGCAGCCCGTTCTCGCCGCCGGAGGCGTAGACCTTGAGCGTCGCCCACATGTTTTCGGTCCTGGCGAGCGCGGTGTTGGTGCGCCCCTTTTCGAGCATCTGGGCGCGCATCTTGAAGAACGAAGGCTTCTTCACGGTCGCCTTGTCGGCCGCGCGCGCGCTGCGGCGTTTGTGGTCCTGATCTGTTGCGTGCATGGATCTCTCCTTCCTCGCCGATGTTAGATTAGTCTAGTGCCATACTCAAGGCCGCGCTTCCGGGCCCTTCGCACCCGCTCAGTACGGCCGCTTGGCACCCTTGACCGTCGTTCGCCACATCAACCGACGTTGCGTCGAAGGAAAATCCGTGCGCGCATGGGAAGAGCAGCGGTTGTCCCAGAGGAGAAGGTCGCCGACGCGCCAGACGTGCTCGTACACAAACTCCTTCCTCTCGGCGTGGTCGAACACCGCCTTGAGCAGCGGGGCGCTCTCTTCCTTCGGCATGTCGACGATGCCGACCGTCATCAGCCGGTTGACGTAGACCGCCTTGCGGTGGGTGTCCTCGTTGGTACGGAATACCGGGTGGATGCACTCGCCGAACGCCTCGGTGCCTCTGCCATCACCCTTCAGGGTCGAGCCGTAGTTGTAGTGATGGATGGCCCTGCGGCCGCCGAGCTTGTTGCGCACCGCAGGATCGAGCGTTTCGTAGGCGGCATAGCCGCTCGCGAACAGCGTATTGCCGCCGGTGTCGGGAATTTCGACCGAGTAGAGCATGGTCGCCTTGTCGGGCATCTCGGAGTGGATCATGTCGTGGTGGAACATCATCTCGCCGTCCGGCAGCGCTCCGATCGGCTCGCCGTTCTCGCGGATGTTCGAAATGAGCATGATCCCCGGCAGGAGCCGCGCATAACCCTTCGGGAAGAATCGTGGCGGGCGGCGCGGCATGCCCATCTCGCCGAAATAGCCGGTGACGCGGACGAGGTCTTCCTGCTCGAGCTTCTGGTTCGGGAAAACGATCACGAGGTGATCGAGCCAGGCCTGATAGATCGCCTTGATGGTCTCGTCGTCGGGCTTGTCGTGCAAGTCCAGTCCGCGAATTTCCGCTCCGATATGCTCGGTGAGCGGAACAACATCGAGTCGGGCTTTTGTCATCGCGATCATAGTAGCGCTACTCATTCGATCGTGATCGCGCCGCTCGCGATGACCTTGCGGTTGCGATCGAGTTCTGTGTGCAGTTCCCGGGCGAACTGCTGCGCGGTCGAAGCGATGACTTCGAATTCGTTCGCCTCGAGCGATCGGCGTACGGCGGGGGCGTGCGGGGCGCGCATGAACGCGTCCTGGAGCCTTCTCGCCGCTTCCTCCGGAATCCCCGCGCCCGCGGCAAAGCCGATCCAGACCCGGTAGCTGTAGTCCTTCAGCTCCGCAATCCCGGTTTCCCCGTAGGTCGGCACGTTGGGCAGATGCGGCGAGCGGCTCGTGCCGCTGATCGCGAGCGGCACCAGCCGCCCGGCTTCGAGCGCCGGCTTGACTGCCGCGAGCGCCGGCATCATCAGGTTGATCTGGCCGCCGAGCAGGTCGTTGAGGGCCGGCCCGTCGGACTTGTACGGGACGTGCACCGCCGTAATGCCGAGCTTCATGAGCAGCTCGGAGGTCGAGAATTGCAGGCTCGTGCCGTTGCCGCCCGAGCCGTAGGCGAGCTTGCCCGGGTTCGCCTTGGCATAGGCAACCAGCTCCTGCAGGCTGCGGACGGGCACAGACGGATGCACGGTCACGACCGCAGGGTGGCCCACCGCCTGCGACAGCAGCGTGAAATCCTTCAGCGGATCGTAGCCGACGTTGCGATCGACGAGCGGGTTGATCGTTGCCGACGCGGGCGAGAGCGTCGCGAGTGTGTAGCCGTCGCGCGGCGCCCGCAGCATGCTGTGGATTCCGATCTTCTGCGACGCGCCGGGCCGGTTTTCCATCACGATCGGCTGCCCGAGTAATTTTGCCGCCTCGGGTGCGACGATGCGCGCGACGATGTCCACCGGGCCGCCCGGGGCAGTGGGCAGGATCAGAAGAATGGGCTTGGCGGGAAAGGTCTGCGCATGGCTCGCCGTCGCGCATGCAAGGCTGCAGGCAAGGGCGGCGACGGCGCGAGCGGCCACGCGTTCGAACGTCGGGGGCTTCGTCATGAATCGACTCCCCACGCTTTGCATGACAGCGCGGATGATGATCCGTTTCCCCGTTCGATACAACTGCCCACGGAGATGCGTCGGCGTACACTGCTGTTTCTGATCGGAGTGCTGACACGGGGCACGCTGAGGTTGAGGCTCGCCTGGCCGCACTCGCAAATCAAGGAAGAAAACATGCGGCGTTGGGTGCTGTCCCTTGCAGCGCTGGCGACGGCCTTGCCCGCCTTCGCGCAGGATACGTCGCTGTTGCGCTATGGCGGCCCGGACCGGGCCCGGAGGCTGATCGCTGCGGCGCAAAAGGAGGGCTCGTTCGCGCTGTACACCAGCTTCGCCGAAAAAGACCTGCCGCCCCTGACCGTCCTGTTCGAGAAAAAATACGGCGTCAAGGTCAAGGTCTGGCGCGCCGGGTCCGAGAAGGTGCTGCAGCGAACCCTGGCAGAGGCGGCGGCCAGACGGTACGAGGTCGATGCGATCCACTCCTCCGCGCTCGAAATGGAGACGCTGCATCGGGAGAAAATCCTGCAAGCCGCCACCTCGCCGCGCGCGACGGATCTGATCGCGGGCGCGCTGCGGCCGCACGGCGAGTGGGTCGCGACCTACCTGTCCGTCTGGGTGCAGGCCTACAACACCCAGCTCGTGAGAAAGGAGGACCTGCCTAATACGTTTCAGGATCTGCTCGACCCCAAGTGGAAGGGCAGGCTCGGGATCGAGGCCAACGTACCGGAGTGGTACTCGACCGTGGCCCTCTCCATGGGCGAGGAGAAGGGTATCCAGTTCTTCCGCGACCTGGTGGCGCGCAACGGCATCTCGGTGCGCACCGGGCATTCGCTGCTCAACAACATGGTCGTCGCCGGCGAAGTGCCGCTCGCGCTCACGGTCTACAACTTCATGGCGGAAGCCGCGAGGCGCAAGGGGGCGACGATCGACTGGTTCGCGCTGGAGCCGGCGGTCGCGCGCATGAGCGGCATCGGCATCGCGCACCGCGCGCCACATCCGAATGCGGCGCTGCTCTTCTACGATTTCATGCTCTCGACCGAGGCGCAGGAATTGCTGGTGGCCATGGAATACGTTCCGACGAACGCCACAGTGCGGTCGCCGCTCGCCGTGCGGCGCTTCACGCTGGTGGACCCGGCTGTCGCGCTGGACCAGAGCGACAAGTGGACCAAGTCCTTCGAGGAGGTGATCCTCAGGCGGGGCGGTCCGCAATGAAACGCGTTTTCATTGCTGGGGTGTTCGCCGTGTCCTCCGCGTTTCACACCGCGCATTCGCAAACGCTGCAAAAGCTCGCCGCGTATCAGGGCGAAGACCGGCAACAGCGTCTGGTGGAAGGCGCGAGAAAGGAAGGCTCGCTTCTTTTTTATGCGACCTTCCCGGTCGAATACGCCGATCAGCTGATTGGGCCGTTCAGGAGCAAATACGGAATCAAGGTCGAGTATTGGCGCGCCCGCTCCGAAATCGTCCTGCGTAAGGTCATCACCGAAGCGCGCGCCGGCGGCCCCAGCGTCGACGTGATCGCCATCATTTCGCCTCAGGAGGAAGCGCTGCGGCGCGAGAACCTGTTGCAGGAAATTCGCTCCCCTTATCACAAGGACCTCGCCCCTTCCACCGTCCCCGCGCACCACGAGTGGGTCGCGACCCTGCACCACGTGTTCGTGCAGGCGTACAACACCGACGAGGTCAGGAAGGAGGACCTCCCCAAAACGTATCGGGACCTGCTGGCGCCCAAGTGGAAAGGGAAACTCGCGATCGAAGGCGACGACCATGAATGGGTGTCTTCGGTGATCGCCGACATGGGCGGGGCCGACGGGGTGAAGTTCTTCCGCGACCTCGTCGCAAGCAATGGGCTCTCGGTCCGCAGCGGCCATCCCTTGCTGACGAACCTGGTCGCCTCCGGGGAAGTACCGCTTGCGCTGACCGTCTATCAATACAGCGTGGAGCAGGCGAAGAAGAAGGGCTCTCCGATCGACTGGTTCGCGATTGAGCCTGCGGTGAGCATCACCAACGCGATCGGCGTCGCCAGAAGGGCGCCGCACCCGCACGCCGCTTTGCTGTTCTACGACTACATCATCGGTCCGGAAGGACAGCACATGCTGGCAAAAATCGGCTACGTCCCGACTCGCCTGAAAGTCGAATGGCCGGTCAAGGGCGTCAAGCTCAAATTTCTCGATGCCGCGACCTTGCTCGACGAGCAGGAAAAATCGACCAGCCTGTTTGAGCAAATCATCCTCAAAGGTGCTAAGCGCTAGTGCGGTGGATACCCTCGGCAACTTGGACCGGGGAATCTCGTCTTCGGGCAACGACTCGCCCATGCGCTCGCGTACACTGCCGTTTCTGGGCTTGCCGCCCGCACGGTCGTTGAACGAGTTCGAGCAGGTTTAGGGCGAACCATGCGCATCAAAACTGGTAGGGTGGCTGGGATTTCATTCTTGATGGCGAGCGCGCTGCTCGCACTTTCCGCCTGTGGTGGTCGTGTCGGCGGGGGCGGAGGCGCGGGTCCAGGCCCGGCCTCGAGCTTCACCATTGGAGGCACGACCTCGGGTCTCAGCGGCAGCGTGGTGCTGCAGAACAACGGCGGCGATGAGCTCTCGATCTCGGCAAACGGCGGCTTCACCTTTGCCGCCGCCCTCACCAACTCCAGCTCCTACGCAGTCACGGTCCTGACCCAGCCCGCAGGGCAGACCTGCACGGTTGCCAGCGGCGCGGGCACGGTCGCCGGGGCGAACATCACCAATATCGCGGTCACCTGCGCGGCCAATACCTTTACCGTGGGCGGCACGGTCTTGGGTCTCTCCGGCAGCGTGGTGCTGCGGAACAACGGCGGCAACGACCTTACGGTCTCGGCCGACGGGAGCTTCACCTTCTCGGCGCCGGTCGCCCAAGGCAGCCCCTACGCCGTCACGGTCCTCACGCAGCCCGCGGGCCAGAGCTGCAGCGTGGCGAACGGTACCGGCACGGTCGCGGGAGCCAACGTCGGCGACGTGACTGTCAGCTGCGCGGCCAATACCTTTACCGTGGGCGGCACGATCTCGGGCCTCTCCGGCAC
>VBCH01000074.1 GCA_005884455.1 Betaproteobacteria bacterium | reverse complement strand
ACGCCAGCGCTCGGCGTGATGGTGGTCGGGATCGAGAACGTCTCCGGCAGGGCGGAAGCGAACCTGCTGCGGTTCGAGCGC
Source organism: Betaproteobacteria bacterium (assembly GCA_005884455.1). Classification (GTDB taxonomy): domain Bacteria; phylum Pseudomonadota; class Gammaproteobacteria; order Burkholderiales; family SG8-39; genus VBDM01. The sequence goes on along the minus strand of VBCH01000074.1, from coordinate 12,918 downwards.
GAGGAGGACGAGGACTGACGAGCGGGGTCGGTGTGAAGTAGCGCGTCGCTCATCGCTCCCAGCGAAAGGCCGGCGTTTGCCGGCCTTTCGCGTTTCTGTCGACGCGGCATAGAGAAATGTACGGCTGACGGGCAAGCGCCTGACGATAACAGTTCGTTGGCAATCGTATGAAACTCATCACCTGGAACGTCCAGTGGTGCCGCGGATGCGATGGGCGGGTCGACCCGGCGCGCATCGCCAGGGTCGCGCGGGAGATCGCCGATTTCGACGTGCTGTGCCTGCAGGAAGTCGCGAGCAACTTCCCCGACCTCGCGGGGAGCTCGGGCGAGGACCAGTACGAAGCTCTCACAGGGCTTTTCCCGGGTCACGCCCTGGTCAAGGGTGTAGCAATCGACGTGCTCGCATCAGACGGGGACCGGCGCGAGTTCGGCAATGCCATCATCACGCGTCTGCCGGTCCTGCAGGTGTTGCGGCACCTTCTGTCTCGTCCCGCGGATCCTTCCGTGCCGAGCATGCAGCGCTCGGCAATCGAAGTCGTGCTCGATACCCGCTCCGGCCCGTTACGCGTGACGACGACGCACCTCGAGTACTACTCGGCGAGGCAGCGCGCGGCGCAGATCGAGCGCTTGCTCGAGATGCAAATCGAGGCCTCGGGTCACAACAGCGCACCGACTCCTGAAAAAAAGGGCGGGCCGTTCCAGCCGGCTCCGCGCCCGGCGTCGGGCGTTCTCACGGGTGATTTCAATTTTCCGCCGGAGGCCTCGATGCACGCGCGCATCGAGGCGCCGCTCGGGGAAGAAGTTCCGGCGTACCGCGACGCGTGGCAGCTGCGCCATCCGGGAAAAGCGCACGCGCCCACCATCGGCGTGCACGACAAGCTGCAGTGGCCGGGACCGCCGTTCGCCTGCGATTTCATTTTCGTGACGGAGGATCTCGCCCATCGGGTCGAGGACGTGGTCGTAAACGGCGAAACCGACGCCTCGGACCATCAGCCGGTGCTGCTCGAGCTGCGCGACTAGGAACTCGGGCGCGGCGCGAAGCTCAGTCGGTACTTCGCCTCGTAGGAGGGATCGAGCGTCCCCATCCATCGATCCCAGAACAGGAAATAGAACCCGAAGTTGTGGCGCGCCCCGTCGTGGTGGGCGTTGTGCGCGACCGAGGTGTTAATCCAACGGCCCACGGGATGCTGCGCCCACTCTCTGGGGTAGAGCTCGTAACCTAGATGTCCGTAGACGTTGATCGCGGTCGAGATCGTGTGGAAGATCAGCAGTGCCGTCGGATGCAGAGGGATGATGAAGATGATCAGCACCAGGCCGAGCGCCTGGACGACCGATTCGAGCGGGTGAAACGCGTACGCGGTCCAGGGAGTGGGATTTCTCGAAAGGTGGTGCACCCCGTGAAAGATCCGGAACAGGGCCGGGGTGTGCATCAGCCGGTGCGTCCAGTAAAAGTACGTATCGTGCGCGAGGACAACGAGCGGGATGCTGAGCCAGAAATACGCCCAGCCGTATCGGGCGACGTCCAAGTAGACGAGCGTGTAGGGCGCGATGCCGTAGCCGGAGATCAGCCCGATGACGAGGCCGAAGATGAGAACGGAGATCGCGGAGTAGGCGATCTCGCGCCGGATTTGCGCGCCGCGCGGCATCGCACTCTGGAGCTTGCCCTTGCGGCGCATTGCGTACCAGGCCAGAAACGCGAAGCCGGCAAGCAGCACGTACCGGATTCCGTAGATGCCCGTCGCGTAGAGGAAAGGACCCCAGAAGGAGCCTTGCGGGAGCAGCGCGTGCGCCAGGTCGTCGACCATTTCGCCCCGCGTCAAAACCGGTACGCCAGGCTTGCGCCCGCGTAGTGGTTCGATGTGCGTTCCACGAGCGGGCTGCGCGCGGCGTCGCCGTGCAGCCGCCGCGCCTCCAGATTGCCGACGACGATCCATTCCCGGCTGAGATCGACGCCCCAGAGCAATCCGCCGGTCGCAAACAGCGGGCCGCTTCCCGCGGTATAGGCGGGCAGCTTGGTGGACTGGGCAGGCGCGATGCCGTAGAACGACTGGCTCGATTTGGAATCGGCCCAAGTCCCCTGGACAAATACGGCGGCGGTGACCGCACCGCCGCCGTATACACCCGCGGTGAGGCGCAGATCGGCCTGCGCCCCGCGATCGCTGTCTACGAAGTGGCGCCCGCGCGCGAGCAGCGTGACCGGCACCGGGCCGAGCTTCGGGTCCCATTCGACGTGCAGGCCGAGCGACGCGCCCGGTTTGATGTCCGGGACGTTGTTGCTCCTGAGGAAATCCGATTCGCTCGCGAGGCGGCCTCCTTCGTAGGCGAGCTGAGCCCCGACATTGATGCCCTGCGTGAGCTCCATCCTGGCGCCGCCCTCGAGGATCCCCTGGGTGGTGCGCGCGAACCAGGGCTTTCCGTAATATCTCACCGTCGGAATCAACTCTGTTCGCTGCGCGGCCGAGCCGTCGTACGCGGGCCGCGTGCGCACGCCGGCGCCGATCCATTCCGGCAAGGCACTCTGCGCGAGGGCAGAAAGCGGAGCGAGGAGCAGAAGAGCGAGCACTGTGCATCGCGCAATCATGCGCGAAGTGTACCGCAGCCTAGGCGCGGAGAAATTCGACGAGCGCATCGAGAACTTCGTCCGGCTTTTCGCCCATCAGGTTGTGGCCGGCTGAGTCCAGCGTGACCACGGTCGAATCCGGAACCGCCCTGGCGAGGTCACGTCCCGCGCGGGCCGGGGTCATCGCGTCGCGCGCGCCGAGCAGGAACAACGCGGGGCATTTCACCTGCGCGGCGCGCTCGAATCCGACCCTGTATCCGTCGCAGGCGGCGAAGTCGGCGTGCAGCACCCCCGGCTTCTGCCGCTGCATCAGCCGCAGGTTCCCGCCGATCACCCAGAATCCCGGCCCCGGATTGCTCGGGTAGTGCGCGTAGGCGGAGTGAGACCAGGCGTTGATCATGCCGTGCGCGTCGGATTCCCGGTGCTTCGTCGCCTGGAGGAGATCGGGCGAGACGCGCATCGGGAACGCGGCTCCGAGCAGGGCGACGCGGCTGACACGCTGCGGATGCCGTGCGGCGCACTCAAGCGCTGCGAGCGAACCCATGCTGTGGCCGACCAGGGCCGCGGTGCCGACCTTGGCCGCGTCGAGCACGGCGACGATCCAGCCGGCCATGTCCTCGATGCACGCGAGCGGCGCGCCGCCGCTCCTGCCGTGGCCCGGCAGATCGACCGCGAGCGCGGCGTAACCGTGGTGCGCGAGATAGCGCGACTGCAGCACCCAGACGCTGTGGTCCTGTTCGCCGCCGTGGATGAACACGATCGCCGGGAGCTTCGCATCGAAAGCCTTCCCGCCGGTGTAGGCGTAGGCAGAATTGCCCGCAACCCGAAGCTCCATTTTCAGTCCTTTGCAGCCCGCAGGCCGCGCGCGAGATCCTCGACCAGGTCCTCCGGGTCCTCGAGCCCGATCGACAGTCGGATCGTGCCCGGGCCGATGCCCGCTTCGGCGAGCGCCGCGTCGCTCATGCGGAAGTGCGTGGTGCTCGCCGGGTGGATCACCAGCGACTTCGCATCGCCGACGTTGGCGAGGTGCGAGAAGACTTTCAGCGCCTCGATGAAGCGCCGCCCGGCGTCCCGCCCGCCCCTCAGCTCGAAGCTGAAGACCGCGCCGCAGCCGCGCGGGAGAAGCCGCTTCGCGAGAACGTGGTCCGGATGCGCAGGCAGCTCGGGATAGGCGATCGATTCGACCGCGACCTGCCCGCCGAGGAAGGCGATGACTTTGCGCGTATTCTCAACGTGCCGCTCCATCCTCAACGGAAGCGTCTCGATGCCCTGGAGGATCTGGAAAGCGCTCGCCGGACTCATGCAGGCGCCGAAGTCCCGCAGGCCTTCACGCCGCGCGCGCAGGAGGAAGGCCGCGACCGTCGACTCCTCCTGGAAATCCATTCCGTGGAAGCCCGCGTAGGGCTCGCTCAGCTCCGGAAATTTTCCCGAAGCCTCCCAGTCGAACGTGCCCCCGTCCACCAGCACCCCGCCGATCGCCACGCCGTGGCCGCCGAGGAACTTCGTGGCCGAGTGGTAGACGAGGTCGGCGCCGTGGTCGAAAGGCTTCAGCAGGTAAGGCGTGGTGAAGGTGGCATCCACCAGCAAGGGGAGCCTCGCTTCGTGCGCGATCGCGGCGACCGAGGGAATATCGAGCACGTCCAGTCCCGGGTTGCCCAGTGTCTCGCCGAAGAGGAGCCTCGTCTCCGGGCGGATCGCTTTTTTCCAGGCGGCGAGATCGCGTGGGGCGACGAACGTGGTCTGGATGCCGAAGCGCGGCAGCGTATAGGAGAGCAGATTGTGCGAGCCGCCGTAGAGCGCGCGCGATGCGACGATATGCGAGCCTGCGCCCGCGATCGTCGCCACCGCTAGATGCAGCGCGGCCTGGCCGCTCGCGGTCGCGATTGCTCCCACGCCGCCTTCGAGGGCCGCAACCCGCTCCTCTAGCACCGCGTTGGTGGGATTGGAGATGCGCGAGTAGACGTGCCCGCCGCGCTCCATGTTGAAGAGCGCCGCTGCATGGTCCGCGTCGCGGAACACGAAGGACGTGGTGAAATAGATCGGTACCGCGCGTGCACCGGTGACCGGATCGGGCCTCTGTCCCGCGTGCAGGCTGAGCGTGTCGAACTGGAGAGATCGGGGTGCGGCCATGGCGTCCTCCTCGGAGTCCGGCCGATTCTAGCAGCCGTGGCGCTTCTCGAAGGCGAAAAAAACCGCGCCTCGTGGGGCGCGGTTTTTATTTGGATCCGTTCCGCTCAGCTGAGCCGGATCGGCACGTAGATCTTGTTGCCCTCGCGCTGTATCAGCAGGGCGACGGCGCCGCGCGAACGGTCCACCAGGCGGCGCAGCTGGTCCACGCTTTTCACGGGCTGGTTGTTGAAGGCGAGAATGACGTCGCCCGCCTGAACGCCGGCCCGGGCCGCGGGGCCCTGGGATTCCTCGACGAGCAGCCCGCCATCGGCTTCGATCTGCTTGCGCTCTTCCTGGGTGAGCGGGCGCACCGCGAGACCGAGCTTGCCCGACTTCTTTCCGGGTTCGCTATCCGCTTTGGCCACCTTCTCCGCCGGGGTTTCGCCCAGCGAGGCGCGCAGCTCCTGCGTTTCGCCCTGGCGCCAGATCTTGAGAGTCACCGCGGTGCCCGGGCGGGATTCGCCGATCACGCGGGGCAGGTCGACCGAGTTCTCGATGGCGCGTCCGTCCACCGCCAGGATGATGTCGCCGGTCTTGATCCCGGCCTTGTCCGCGGGACTCTTCGGTTCCACGGCGCTGACCAGAGCGCCCTGCGCCTTCTTCAGTCCGAAGGAATCGGCCAGCTCCTGGGTGACGCCCTGGATGGTGACCCCGAGCCGCCCGCGGCTGACTTTGCCGTACTTCTGAAGGTCGGTCTTGACCTTCATCGCGACGTCGATGGGGACCGCGAACGACAATCCCATGTAGCCGCCGGTGCGGCTGTAGATCTGCGAGTTGATGCCGATCACCTCGCCCGCCATGTTGAATAGAGGCCCGCCCGAGTTGCCCGGATTGATAGCGACGTCGGTCTGGATGAAAGGCACGTAGGTCTCGTCGGGCAGCGAGCGCGATTTGGCCGAGATGATGCCCGCGGTAACGGTGTTCTCGAGGCCGAAAGGCGAGCCTATCGCGGCGACCCATTCGCCGACCCGTGCTTTCGAAGCGTCTCCGATCCGGACCATCGGGAGATCGCTTGCGTCGATCTTGACCAGCGCGACGTCGGTGCGGCGGTCCACGCCGATGACCTTCGCCTTGAATTCGCGCTTGTCGGTAAGCTTCACCATGACCTCGTTCGCGTCATCGACGACGTGCGCGTTGGTCAGGATGTAGCCGTCGGCGCTCACGATGAAACCCGAGCCGACCCCTTTGCGAATCGCATCGCCCTGGGGCATGGGAATCTGGAAGCGGCGGAAGAATTCCTGGATGGGATCGCCCGGTTCGCCGGGGATCTGGGGACTTTGCATCTGGGTGCGCACGGGCGCGGTGGTGGTGCTGATGTTGACGACGGCGGGCCCGTTTTGCTCGACCAGGGCGCTGAAATCGGGGAGCGCGCCGGCGGCGGACCTCTGGACTTGCTGTGTCTGGACTTGCGCTGTCTGGGCCTGCGAGCTCGATATGGTGGTCAGCCTGCCGCCCTCGAAGCCCAGCAACGTCGCGGCCGCACAAACGGCCAGCACTACGGCGAATTTCTTTTTGGACATAGGGGTCTCCTGCAATGATTTCGGTAACGCGTCTTGGGCAGCGCATGTGCGTCGAAGTTCCCGCCGCTCTAGGTCCCGACACATTTTGTTACGGAAAGACCTCAGTCCCGCTTGGCCTACGGGGTCCGCGTGGCCTGTTCGCGCATCACCTGGTCGGCACGCGCCTTCTTCAGGATGTCGGCGCACTCCTGCGAGCCGATGCGCAGTGCGAGCTCGATCGCCGTGTCGCCTTCGCTGCTGACCACGTTGACGTCCGCGCCGTTCCTGAGCAGGAGCTCCACCATCTTCGAATCGCCGCGCGCCGCGGCGTACATGAGGGGCGTATAGCCGTTCTCGGCGACGAGGTTGGGGTCGAAGTTCTGGGAGAGGACCTTCTGCGCGTAGATGAGGTTGCCCTTCTCGATGGCGTAGAACAGCACCTTGATGCCTTCGGCGCTCTGCTCTCTCGGTTTTTTTTCGAGGCCCGTCGGAAGCAGATCCACCACGTAGTTGATGAGCGAAAAGCCCACCATGGTGGCCATGGCGATCACCAGCGGCAGGGTCGAGATGCCCAGGCTCTCGGCCACCTCCCCGGGCATGTTCGCGGCGACCGCCAGCAGCACGACCAGGAAGAAGAACTGGAACTTGAGGTACAGGAACAGCGCGATGAATACGACGAGCGCGAGCGAGCCGAGCAGGAGACCCCGGTCGACATCGAAGCGCTCGAGCGTTTCCTCGGGAAGGTTGGCGAGAGTCGCTGCGAGCGCCACCACGACGACCAGCGCGATTTCCCGTACCCGCTTGCTGTTGAGCTTCATGGCGCCTTCCCCACGCGGGCCCCCGCTTGTTTGAGGCTATTATAGTAGAGCCGCAAGGGCGGCTACGCTTAGGACATGGAGCGATGAGCAAGGCATTCACGCGCGAGGGCGGCGCACCCGACGAGGAAATCGAAGCCGAACCCCGGGTGCCGCAGGGGCAGAAGAACTACATCACGCCCCTGGGTCATATGCGCCTGAAATCGGAATTGAAGGCGCTGGTCGAGGTCGAGCGGCCGGAGGTGGTGAAAACGGTGGCCTGGGCCGCCTCCAACGGCGACCGCTCGGAAAATGCCGATTACCTCTACGGGAAAAAACGCCTGCGCGAGATCGAGCGCCGTGTCCGCTTCCTCGTCAAGCGCCTGGAGATCGCCGAGGTGGTCGATCCCCGCGACCAGGAGCAGGACGGCGTGTACTTCGGCGCCACGGTCAGCTACCGCGATACGGGCGGCGCGGAGCGCACCGTCAGCATCGTCGGCACCGACGAAGTGGACCCCGCGCGCGGCCGGGTATCGTGGGTGTCTCCCATCGCGCGGGCGCTGCTCAGGGCGCGAAAGGGCGACGCGGTGACGCTCAATACGCCGGCCGGGGACGAACGGCTGGAAGTCCTCGAGATTCGCTACGAGGAATTGAAGTAGCGGGTCAGTTTGCCCGGTCCGGCCCGCTAGTGTTGGCTGCGACGCTCGTAAAGTCCCCGGCCTTGACCACGGATAGTCTTGCCGGATCGATATGCCGGCGCAGGGCCTCGACGACCGCCTGGGGCGTCAGGGCGGCGATCCGCCGCTCCTGCTCCTCTTCCCAGGCGAAGGTGCGTCCGAGCACGAGGTAGGAAACCAGGCGGCTCGCGACGGTCGCGTCGCTCGAGCGCGCAAGCTGTCGCGATTGCAGCAGGCCCTTCTTTCCAGCCTCGACCTCCTCCGCGCTGAAACCACCGGCGAGCGCCTTGCGCAGCTCTTCAGAGAGCGCCGCCTCGACCCGCGCGCGGTTCTGCGGCGCGTAGATCGCGAAGACCCCGAAGCTGGCGCGTTCGAAGAAGCTGTCGGCCGACAGGAACGAGCCGACGCTGTAGGACAGCCCCTCCTTCTCGCGGATGCGCCGCATCAGGCGCGAGTCGGACGAGCCGCCGAGAAGATAGTTGCCGAGAAGCAGCGCCGGATAATCGGCGTTGTCGTCGCGCAGCCGAAGGAGCACGCCAGCGCGCAGCACCGCATTCGCCTTGTCCGGCGTGTTGATCACGTCGTCGACCGGCGCGACCTCCGCGACTCGCAGGGGGATGCGCGCGTAGGGGCGCGGGCTTTTCCAGCCGCCGAAGAGTTCCTGGGCGAGGCGCTCGATCTGCTCCGGGTCGAAATCGCCCACGACCGCGAGCTCGCTGTCGGATGCGCCGTAGAAATCCGCGTAGCACCGCTTGACCTCCGCCAGGGAAAGCGCCTGGAGCCGGGTGCTGCGCTCGTCGAGCGTGGCCGTGTAGAGCCAGTGCTCGGGCGGGTACGGGTTCAGGTGGCGTGCGAGCGCGAGGCCCGCGAGCGCGCCCGGATCGCTTCTCTGCGTATCGATGCTGGTGAGCGAGGAGCGGCGCAGCTGCTCGAACTCTTCATTTGGAAAAGACGGCTGGCGCAATACCTCGGCCATCAGCTTGAGCGTCTCCGGAAGGCTCTCGCGGACGGTCTCGATGGAGCCCCCGTCGCCGCCTACGCCCACGTTCGCCTTGAGCCGGTCGAATTGATTGCGGAGCTGTTCGCGGGAATTCTTCTGCGTTCCCCGCAGCAACATCCCGCTCGCGACGCCGCAGGCCGCCGCGCGGTTCAGCTTGCTTTGCTCGTCGCCCCATCTCAGAGCAAGCTGAGCCACCACGGTGCCGCCGCGCGTTTTCTTGGGAAGCAGCGCGAGCTTCATGCCGCCGGGGAGCGTCCTGCGAATGACGCGCGCCTCGATGTTCGCCGGGGTCGGATTGAAATCCTCGCCCTGCGCTACGGTAGCCGAGCCGCGGTAGTCCTTGAGCGCCGCGGCGAGATCCGGCACCGGCGGGATCTCCGCGCGGTCGGGCGACTGCGTCGGGATGAATATTCCCAGGGTGCGGTTGGCGGGTTTCAGATAGCGCGTCGCGGCGGCCTGGACGTCGGCGGCGGTGATCTTCTTGAGCCGGTCGCGGTGCAGGAAGAGGACACGCCAGTCGCCGATGCCGGCGCATTCGGAAAGGACGCTGGTGAGCTCGCGGGAATCGGCGAGCGTCAGCTCGATGTCGTTGACGAGCCGCCGGCGCGCGAGATCGACCTCCTCCTCGGTGACCGGGGTTTTCGCGAAACCCTCAAGGACGCGCAGCAGCGCATCGCGCGCCGCCTCGAGCGATGCGTTCTGGCCGAGGCTCGCGCCGAAGTAGGCGAAGCCGGCTTCGCGCAGCTGCCGCTCGGTCCCGAAAACGGAGCTCGCCAGGCCGGTCTCGACGAGCGCCTTGTGCAGCCGGCCCGAGGGCACGTGATTGAGCAGCGCAACGAGCACGTCCACCGCGGCGTATTCGGGATGGGTCCCGGGAGGCATGTGGTAGAGCGCCGAAACGATCTGCACGTCGCCCGCGCGCCGCAGCGTGACCGTGCGCTCTCCGTCCTGGGTCGGCTCGACGGTATAGGTGCTGCGCAGCGTGCGTGCCGGTTTGGGGATCTTGCCGAAATGCTTTTGCACGAGCGTGAGGACGGTCGGCTCGTCGAGCTTGCCCGAGATCAGCAGCACCGCGTTGTCCGGCTGGTAGTAGTGACTGTAGAAGGCCTTCAGACGCTCGATCGGCACGTTCTCGATGTCCGAGCGCGCCCCGATGATCGCATTCCCGTAGTTGTGCCAGAGATAGGCGCTCGCCGCCATGCGCTCGCGCAGAACGTTGAAGGAGCTGTTTTCCCCGGACTCGAACTCGTTGCGCACCACGGTCATTTCCGCGTCCAAGGCGCGCCGCGCGATGGAGGCCTTGACCATGCGGTCGGCTTCGACGTCCAGCACGTGGGCCAGGGTTTTTTCGCTCGCCGGGAAAGTCTCGTAGTAATTGGTCCGGTCGAACGAAGTGCTGCCGTTGTAGCGCGCTCCGCGCTGCTGGAAATCCGCCTTGATGTTCGGAAAGCGCCGCGTCCCGCGGAACATCAGGTGCTCCAGGAGATGCGCCATGCCGGTCTCGCCATAGCCTTCGTACCGCGAGCCGACGAGGTAGGTGACGTTGACCGTGACGGTGTCGATCGAGCGGTCGGGGATCAGCAGGATTTTCAGGCCGTTCGCGAGGCGATATTCGGTGACGCCCTCGACCGAAGTGACCCGCGCAACTCCGGCGGGCAGACCCGGGCCGCCCGGCTGGGCGGCGAGCAGGGCCGGCACGAACAGCGGGAGCGCGGCGAGGAGGCGGAATCGGCGGAAATTCATCGGGCCTGCGTTCTTGACCGGAAACGTCCCGGCAAGTTCCATTCTAGCCTGCGGCAGGGGGAGTACGGCGCGGGCCGGGCGGACTTGAAATCCGAAGGCCCCGGCCTCATCCTTCGCTCGGGCCTAAGGCCCGCCACTTCCCGAAAACGTCGGAGTCAGGAGCGCCATGCCGGCAGCGGTCGCAAAAGAAACCCTGGGCTTCCAGGCGGAGGTGAAGCAGCTCCTCAACCTCATGATCCACTCCCTGTACGGGAACAAGGAGATCTTCCTGAGGGAGCTGATCTCGAACGCCTCCGACGCGGCCGACAAGCTGCGCTTCGAAGCGCTTTCCGGCAACGCCTTGTACGGCCCGGACGCCGAGCTGAAGATCCGCGTCTCCTACGACAAGCCGGCGCGGACCCTCACGGTATCGGACAACGGCATCGGCATGTCGCGCGAGGAAGTCGTCAACAACATCGGCACCATCGCCAAGTCCGGGACGCGCGAGTTCTTCCAGTCGCTCACCGGCGATCAGGCGAAGGACGCGCGCCTGATCGGGCAGTTCGGGGTGGGCTTCTATTCGTCGTTCATCGTCGCCGACCGCGTGACGCTCCTGACGCGCCGCGCGGGACTGCCCGCAGGCGAATCGGTGCGCTGGGAATCCGACGGCGGCGGCGAATTCACGATCGAGACCGTGGAAAAGGAAGGGCGCGGCACCGACGTCGTCCTGCACCTGCGCGGGGGCGAGGACGAGCTGCTCTCGGACTGGAAGCTGAAAGAGATCATCCGCAAGTACTCCGATCACATCGCGATCCCGATCGTGATGAAGAAGGTGAAGTGGGACAAGGAAAAATCCGAGGAGAAGGCGACCGACGAGGACGAGACGATCAACCAGGCGAGCGCCCTGTGGGCGCGGCCGAAACCGGAGATCACCGAGGATCAGTACCGGGAGTTCTACAAGCACGTCGCGCACGACCCGGAGGCGCCGCTCGCCTGGAGCCACAACCGCGTCGAAGGCCGCCAGGAGTACGTCCAGCTTCTCTACATCCCGGCGCGCGCGCCCTTCGACCTGTGGGACCGGCACGAGCGCAAGGGCCTCAAGCTCTACGTGCGGCGCGTGTTCATTATGGACGACGCGGAACAGTTGTTACCGGCGTATCTGCGCTTCGTGCGCGGCGTGATCGACTCGAGCGACCTGCCGCTCAACATCTCGCGCGAGATCCTGCAGGAGAGCCGCGACATCGAAGCGATCCGCGCCGGCTGCACCAAGCGCGTCCTCGGCCTGCTCGAGGACCTCGCCGAGAACCAGAAGGACAAGTACGCGGGATTCTGGAAGGAATTCGGGCGCGTCCTCAAGGAGGGGGTGGGCGAGGATCTTGCCAACCGCGAGCGCATCGCGAAGCTCCTGCGATTCTCCTCCACCCACGCCGACAGCGAGGAGCAGAGCGTTTCGCTCGCCGATTACATCGCGCGCATGAAGGAAGGGCAGGACAAGATCTACTACGTGACCGCGGAGACGTTCCCCGCGGCGAAGAACAGCCCGCACCTGGAGATCTTCCGCAAGCGCGGGATCGAGGTGCTGCTTCTCTCGGAGCGCGTCGACGAGTGGCTGGTCGCCAATCTCGCCGAGCACGAGGGCAAGGCGCTCGCCTCGGTCGCCAAGGGCGAGCTCGATCTCTCCAAGCTCCAGTCCGACGACGAGAAGAAGGAGGCAGCGAAGCAGGCGGGCGGGCACCGGGCGCTCGTCGCGAAACTGAAGGACGCGCTCGGCGACCGGGTGAAGGACGTGCGCGTCTCGTCGCGCCTCACCGCTTCGCCCTCGTGCCTGGTCGCCGACGAGCACGACATGGGAGGCAATCTCGCGCGGATTCTCAAGGCCGTGGGCCAGAAAGGGCCGCAGCCCAAGCCGATCCTCGAAATCAATCCGGCGCATCCCATGGTGCGGCGCCTGAACGAGGAGAAGGCGCGCTTCGCCGACTGGGGGAACCTGCTCTTCGACCAGGCGCTCCTCGCCGAGGGCGGACAGCTCGAGGATCCGGCCGGGTTCGTGCGCCGCATGAACGAGCTGATGCTCGAGATGGCGGGCGAGGGCAGCCGCATTATCGTTCCGGGACGCTGAAGGAGTGAATCCCCGGGCCATCAGGTCCGCGGCAGCGGCGTCGTTTCTCCTGCTCGCGTGCGTCGCGGGCCACGCGGACCCCGTCGTCGCGAAGCGCTTCATGGTGGTCGCGGCGCACCCGCTCGCCGCGCGCGCGGGCTACGATGCGATCCGCCGCGGCGGGAGCGCAGTCGACGCGGCGATCGCCGTGGAGCTCGTGCTCGGCCTGGTCGAGCCGCAGTCCTCGGGCCTGGGCGGCGGCGCGTTCCTGCTTCATTACTCTGCGCGCGACGCGAAGCTCGAAGCCTACGACGGCCGGGAGACCGCACCCGCGAGCGCGAAACCCGGACGCTTTCTCGGGGCCGACAAGCGCCCCCTCGATTGGCCCGACGCGGTGATC
>VBCH01000073.1 GCA_005884455.1 Betaproteobacteria bacterium | reverse complement strand
TCGGATTCCACCATCAGCACGGCGTGCTCGGTGCCCGCCACCACGAGGTTGAGCTGGCTTTCCTTGAGCTGCGTCGCGGTAGGGTTGAGCACGTATTCGCCGTTGACGCGGCCGACGCGCGCGGCCCCGATCGGGCCGTTGAATGGAATTCCGGAAATAGTGAGCGCAGCCGAGACTCCGATCAATGCCGGAATGTCCGGATCGACTTCTGGATTGCACGACAGTACCTGCGCAACGACCTGCACTTCGTTGTAGAACGCGTCCGGAAACAACGGGCGAATGGGCCGGTCGATCAGCCGGGAGGTCAATGTCTCCTTCTCCGAGGGCCTGCCCTCGCGCTTGAAAAACCCCCCGGGAATCTTGCCCGCGGCGTAGGTCTTCTCGACGTAGTCGCAGGTGAGCGGAAGGAAATCCTGGCCCGCTTTGGCCTGCTTCGCTCCGACCACGGTGCACAGCACGACGGTGTCATCCATGCTCACGACGACCGCTCCGTGCGCCTGGCGTGCCATTTCGCCGGTTTCCAGCGTCACCTGGTGTGCGCCGTAGGTGAATGTCTTCCTGATGGGGGTTAGCCGCATGGTTTTCTCGATCCGTTGACGGGGCTCGGGCACCGTGCCCGGCCATTTTGATCAGGCCGGTGCCGACGCAGGGGCGCCGGACCGTATCTGGGAATCAAAACGCCCATCGTGATCCTATGGGCGTCGGGGATTTACTTGCGCAGGCCAAGTTGCTCGATCAGCTCGTGATATTTCCCGTTGTTCTTCCGCTTGAGGTAATCGAGTATCTTGCGACGCTGGCTAACCATCTTCAGCAATCCGCGCCGCGAATGGTGATCCTTGACGTGCGTCTTGAAGTGGTCGGTCAGCCCGTTTATCCGGGCCGTAAGCAAGGCGACCTGCACTTCGGGGGAACCCGTATCGCCCGCTGCGCGCTGGTGCTGTCGGACGATTTGCGCCTTTTCCGTAACGCTGACCCGCATACTCTAGCTCTATTATCTGTTCGCGAAAGGCCGGCATTTTACCTTGAAATCAGCGCCTTCTACAAGCAGCAGTTTTGATTCGGAGAACACGTTTCAAGACAGCGCGAGCAGCCGTATCGGCTGCAAGGTACCGCTTGCATTCACTTGCCCGGTGCCAAGAAACTTCGCGTCCTCGCCGAAAACGGCAACGCTGCCGCTTGCAGAGTCGACCGACATCGTCCGCCCCTGCCGGAACTTGGCGGCAAGGGGGGCTTGGAGCGTCAGGCGCGGCCAGGATTGGAGCAAGGCTTCCAGGGGCAGGAGCCGCTCGCGTCGCTCCGCTGGCGAAATCACCTCGAGCGCTTCCAGCGTCATCGCCTGCCGCAACGCGAACGGGCCCACGGAGGTGCGCTGCAGCGCCCCGAGATGTGCGCCGCAGCCCAGCTCCGCGCCGATATCCTCGGCAAGCACCCGAATGTAGGTGCCCTTGCTGCATTCGACGAACAAGCCGACCGTATTCCCCTCGAACCTCTCCAACTCGAGTCGGTGGATCGCGACGCGCCGGGCGACGCGTGGAACGTGCTCGCCGCGGCGGGCGTAAGCGTACAAGGGCCGGCCGCGATACTTGATCGCGGCATATGGAGGCGGCAGCTGCTCGATCTCGCCTCGATAGCGATCGAATGCGGCGAGTAGCTCGTTGCGGGTTACTTTGACTTCGGCGCGCGAAACCACCGCACCTTCGGCATCACCGGTCTCGGTGCGCTCGCCGAGCCTCAACTGCGCGCGATAGCTCTTGTCTGCATCGAGTATCCCGCCGGAAAACTTGGTCGCTTCGCCCAGCGCAATGACGAGCAAACCGCTTGCGAGAGGGTCGAGCGTTCCCGTATGGCCCGCACGCGCCGCCCCGAGCAGGCGCTTCGCTCTTTGCAATACTGCATTCGAGCTCGGTCCTGCCGGCTTGTCGATGAGCAGCACCCCGTTGATTGCCGCGTGCGTATTTCCCACGGAAGCTCAATCCGCTTTCTTTCCGGCGACTGCCGCGTCGATCAGCTGCGAGAGACGCACGCCTCGCTCGACCGAAGCGTCGTGCATGAAGCGTATTTCCGGCGTGACGCGCAGTCTCAAGCGCTTCCCGAGCTGGATGCGCAGAAATCCGGCCGCGTGGTCGAGCCCTGTTTCGATCCTAGTCAAGGATTCCGCCTCGGCCAAGGTCGTGAAGAAGACTTTCGCGTGGGCAAGGTCCGGCGAGACCTCGACCCCGGTGAGCGTAATCATGCCGACGCGAGGGTCTTTGAGCTCGGCGCGCAGCAAGTCCGACAGTTCGCGCTGGATCTGGTCGGCGATGCGGCGCAGGCGTTGCGGGTTGGCCATGGGGTCGGAGCGAGGCGATCGGCCATCCTACAGCAGATCTTTCGTCGCGCTAGGCGCTCCTCAGGAAGGCGTGGACCTCAGAGCGTCCGCGCCACTTCCTGGACTTCGTAGATTTCGAACTGGTCGCCGACCTTGAGGTCGTTGAAGTTTTTCACGGACATGCCGCACTCGAACCCGGCTTTCACTTCGCGCACGTCGTCCTTGAAGCGCTTGAGCGAATCGATCTCGCCCGTATGGATGACCACGTTGTCGCGCAGCACGCGCACCGACGCGTTGCGCCGCACCAGGCCCTCGAGCACCATGCATCCGGCGACGGCCCCGACCTTGGAGATCTTGAATACCTGACGCACGTCGACCAGTCCGAGTATGTTCTCTTTTTTCTCCGGCGCGAGCATACCCGAGAGCGCCGCCTTCACCTCGTCGACAGCGTCATAGATGATGTTGTAGTAGCGTACGTCCACCCCCGAGGCCTCAGCCGCCTTGCGCGCAGCCGTATCGGCACGGGTATTGAAGCCGATGATGACGGCCTTGGAAGCGAGCGCCAGATTCACGTCCGACTCGGTGATCGCGCCCACCGCGCTGTGCACCACGTTGACCTTGACCTCGTCGGTCGAAAGTCGGCTGAGCGCATGGACGAGAGCCTCCTGCGAGCCCTGAACGTCGGCCTTGATGAGTAGGGCGAGCACCCTCGCCTCGCCTGCGCCCATGTGCTCGAACAGGTTTTCCAGCTTGGCGGCCTGTTTCTTCGCGAGCTTCACGTCGCGGAACTTCCCTTGACGGAACAGCGCGATCTCGCGCGCCTTGCGTTCGTCGCCGAGCGCCATGACGTCTTCGCCCGCCGCAGGCACGTCCGACAGCCCCTGGATCTCGACCGGAATCGACGGACCGGCCTCGTGGACCGCGCTTCCGCTCTCATCGAGCATGGCGCGAACACGGCCAAAGCTGCTCCCGGCGAGCACGATGTCGCCGCGCCGGAGCGTCCCGGATTGAACCAGCACCGTGGCCACCGGTCCTCGCCCCTTGTCCAGCCGGGCCTCGATCACGAGGCCCTTGGCGAACGTGTCCACCGGAGCCTTCAGCTCCAGCACTTCGGCCTGCAGCAACACTTGTTCCAGCAGCGTATCGATTCCGGCGCCGGTTTTCGCCGACACGGGAACGAACGGCGAATCCCCGCCGTATTCCTCGGGCACCACTGCCTGCGCCACCAGCTCCTGCTTGACCTTTTCCTGGTTCGCCTCGTGCTTGTCGATCTTGTTGATCGCCACGACGATGGGGACTTCGGCCGCCCTCGCGTGATGGATCGCCTCGATCGTCTGTGGCATCACGCCGTCGTCCGCTGCAACCACCAGCACGACTATGTCGGTCACTTTTGCACCGCGTGCGCGCATCGCCGTAAACGCCTCGTGCCCCGGCGTATCCAGGAAAGTGACCATGCCGCGCGGCGTCTGGACGTGGTAGGCGCCGATGTGCTGGGTGATGCCGCCCGCTTCACCCGAGGCGACCTTGGTGCGTCGGATGTAATCGAGCAGCGAGGTCTTTCCGTGATCCACATGCCCCATGACAGTCACCACGGGAGCGCGCGGTATCAACGCGGCCTCGGCGTGCTCGGGCACGTCGGCGAGCAGAGATTCCGGATCGTCGAGCTTCGCCGCCTTGGCCACGTGGCCCATTTCGGTCACGACGATCATCGCAGTTTCCTGGTCCAGCACCTGGTTGATCGTCACCATGTTGCCGAGCTTCATCAGCACTTTGATCACTTCAGCAGCTTTGACCGACATCTTGTGGGCGAGGTCGCCGACGGTGACGGTCTCCGGCACCATCACCTCGCGTACCACCGGCTCGGCAGGTGCGCTGAACTGCTGGACGTTTTCAGCTGCCGGAGCGATCGCGGTCTTGTGCCTGCCCTTGGGGTTATGCCAACCGGAGGCCCCCTGCACGTCTCCGCGCGTCTTGATCGTGCGGCGCTTGACGCCTTCGTCCTTCCAGACCTTGATTTCCTTCGCCTTCTTCGCACCCTTCTTTTCGGCCCCGGGGGCAACCTTCGGCTTGTGCAGCGTCGTGTCGGGGGCGGGAGCCTGCGCCTTCGCCTCGCTCGGTTTGCCCTCCGCGAGCTTGCGCTCGCGCTCCTGCTTCTCCGCCAGGTCCGCGGCCTGCCGCGCCGCCAACTCCTCGTGCCGGCGCTGCTCTTCCTCGCGGAGCTCCGCTTCGCGCGAATCGAGCGTCGCCCCGGAAGGACCTGACGCCTCCGCGGGCGCACCCGGCTCTGCATCGCGCTTGACGAAGATGCGCTTCTTCTTGACCTCGACCTGGATGGTGCGCGCCTTGCCGCTCGCATCGGACTTCTTGATGATCTCGGAGGTCTGCTTGCGCGTAAGCGTGATCTTGTTCTTGGGTTCCGATGAGCCGTGCGACTTGCGCAGGTATTCCAGGAGCCGGGTCTTGTCCTGCTCCGAAAGAACGTCTTCGGCCACCTGCTTGTGCACGCCCGCTGCCCGCAGCTGCTCGAGCAGCTGCGACGGCGGCACTTTCAGCTCGCCGGCGAATTGGGCAACGCTCGTCTGGGCCATGGCCGGCTTTACTCCTGGGTAAACCAGTGTTCACGCGCTTTCATGATGAGGCTCTTGGCACGCTCGGGATCGACTCCCGCCACCTCGACGAGATCGTCCGTGGCGAGATCAGCCAGGTCGTCGCGAGTCTTCACCCCCGACCTGGCGAGCTTGGTCGCAAGATCCTTGTCCATTCCCTCCAAGCCGAGCAGCGCCGGGTCGAGGTTCTCCGCCTGCTCCTCGCTCGCGATGGCTTGCACCAGGAGCGCGTCGCGCGCGCGGTTGCGCAGCTCGCTCACCGTCGCCTCGTCGAAACCTTCGATCTCCATCATCTCGTTGATCGGCACGTAGGCCACCTCCTCGAGAGTCGAGAAGCCTTCCTGGATGAGGGTGTTCGCGACTTCTTCGTCGACGTCCAGCCGCTCCATGAAGAGCTTTCTTACCGAGGAGGCTTCCTCCTCGTTTTTCTTCTGCGATTCCGCCTCCGTCATGAGATTGATCGTCCAGCCGGTCAGCTCCGAGGCGAGTCTCACGTTTTGTCCGCTACGACCGATCGCGATCGCGAGGTTCTCCTCGTCCACCACCACGTCCATGGCGTGCTTGTCCTCGTCGACGAGTATCGAAGACACCTCGGCGGGCGCGAGCGCGCCGATCACGAACTGCGCGGGGTCCTCCGACCACAGAACGATGTCCACGCGCTCGCCGGCGAGCTCCTGGGTCACGGCCTGGACGCGCGCGCCGCGCATGCCGACGCAGGTGCCGATCGGGTCGATGCGCTTGTCACGGGAATGCACCGCGATCTTCGCGCGAATGCCCGGGTCGCGTGCGGCCGACTTGATCTCGAGCAGTCCTTCCTCGATTTCGGGGACTTCGAGCCGGAACAGTTCCATGATGAATTCGGGCGCGGTGCGCGACAGAACCAGCTGCGGTCCGCGCACATTGCGGTCGATGCGCATGACGAAAGCGCGCACGCGGTCGCCCACGCGCAGATTCTCCTTGGGGATCATCTGATCGCGCGGGAGCACCGCCTCGACGCGCCCGACCTCGATGATCGCGTTGCCGCGCTCGACGCGCTTGATCGCGCCGTTGATGAGCTTCTCGCCGCGGGCGAGAAAATCGTTCAGCAGCTGCTCGCGCTCGGCGTCGCGGATCCTCTGGAGGATGACCTGCTTCGCGGTTTGCGCGCCGATGCGGCCGAAATCGATCGGCTCGAGAGCTTCCTCGATATAGTCCCCGAGCTGGATGTCCGGGTACTGCTTCTGCGCCTCCGAGAACGCCATCTGCTGGGACGGGTTCTCCACCGCTTCATCGGCCACCACCTGCCAGCGGCGGAAGGACTCGAAGTCCCCGGTATTGCGATCGATCGCGACGCGCACGTCGACGTCCTCGTTGAAGCGCTTCTTCGTCGCGGAGGCGATCGCCATCTCCAGGGCGCCGAAAACCACGTCTTTGTGGACGTTCTTCTCCCGGGCAAGCGCGTCCGCCTGCAGCAGCAGTTCGCGGCTCATATATCCTTCGGGCATCACGGCTTGGGCACCAGGCGCGCGCGGTCGAGCTCGGCGAGGTCGAATGCGAGTCGGCCGCTGTCGTAGTCGAATTCGACCCGGTCGCCTTCCACCGCGCGCACGGTGCCGGTGAAATTCCTGCGACCGTTGACCGGATGCCGCAGCCGCACCTGGGCCTCATGACCGGCAAAGCGGGCGAAATCCGCCGCTTTTTTCAGCCTGCGGTCCAGGCCCGGGGAGGAGACCTCCAGCCGGTCGTACTCGATCCCTTCGACTTCGAATACCCGCTGCAGCTGCCGGCTCACGGACTCGCAGTCGGCGAGAGTCACCCCCGTGCGGTCGGGCACAAGCTCATGTTCTTTCTCAATAAACACGCGTAACATCCTACCGTTGTTGATGTATTCGAAGTCGGCAAGCCCGTATCCCAGTCCGGCTACGGTGCTCTCCAGCAAGGACTCAAGCGGGCTCACGACACACACAACCCTCGAGCATAAATAAAAAATGGGCTCGAAAGCCCATCTCTAAGACGTCGAAAGTATAGCAAGAAACTTCACCCGGAACAACGAAGAGAGGGTTTACGGAGCGACCTCCAGCAGCGGCGCGGCCTCTCTGGGCTCGAGCTCACGCCATTGGCCCCGGCGCAGATGGGGCGGCAGCCGGATCGGCCCGAAGCGCACGCGCATCAGGCGGCTCACGGTGATTCCCAGCGACTCGAACATCCGTCTGACTTCGCGGTTGCGCCCTTCGCGCAGCACGACCTGGTACCAGCGGTTCGAGCCGCTGCCTCCGCCCGGGGAGATGCTGTCGAACCTTCCCGGACCGTCTTCGAGAACGATCCCTTGAACGAGTCTGCGGAGGTGCTCGCGCGTGAGCTCGCCCCGCACCCGCACCGCGTACTCGCGCTCGATCTCGCTGCTCGGGTGCATGAGGCGGTTAGCGAGCTCGCCGGAATCGGTGAAGAGCAGGAGACCGCCGGTATTGAAGTCGAGCCGGCCGATCGCGATCCAGTGCCCGCCCCGAATTCTCGGCAGATGGTCGAACACGGTCGGCCTGCCTGACGGATCGCGTGTCGTGACCAGCTCCCCGGCGGGCTTGTGATAGATCAGCAGACGCGGCGCGCCCTGTTCGAACCGCAGCGAGACCGGGCGTCCGTCGAGCGCGACGCGATCGCGCGGGCCGACGCGCTGCCCCAGAGCGGCGCGCGCGCCGTTGACCGCGAGCCTGCCGGAAGCGATCGCGCCTTCCATATCGCGGCGCGAACCCAGCCCGGAGCGTGCAAGAACCTTGTGAAGCCTCTCGGTGCGCGCCGCAGGCCTAGGCCGCGCTGTGTTGCGCGGCCGCGGACTCGTCGGGCGCGGCTTGCGAATCGGGCTCGGACCGCGGAACGGGCGCGGGTTGCGGATCGGGCGGCGGGGTGGGCGTGAGTTCAAGCGTTTTGGCGATATCTTCAAGGGGCGGCAATTCCTGCAATGAGCGCAGGCCGAGATCGTCGAGGAAAGTCTTGGTGGTCGCGTACAGGGCCGGGCGACCCGGCACCTCCTTGTGCCCGATCACTTCCACCCAGCCGCGTGCTTCCAGGCGCCCTATCACTTCGGCCGAAACGGTGACGCCGCGGACTTCCTCGATGTCGCCGCGCGTCACCGGCTGGCGATAAGCGACGATCGCGAGCGTCTCGAGCACGGCGCGCGAGTAGCGTGGCGCTTTGTCCGGATGAATGCGCTCGAGGAATTTCTGGTACGAGACGCGCGTCTGGAAGCGCCAGCCGCTCGCGGTCGCAAGGAGCTCGACACCGCGGTCCTTCCACGCCTCGCGCAGCTCCTCGAGCAGCCTGCGGATCGTGTCCGCGCCGATCTCCTCGTCGAACATCTTGCGCAGCTCCGAGATCGGAATGGGCTCCTGCGCGGCGAGCAGAGCCGCCTCGAGCACGATCTTCATTTCACTCGGACTGAGCATGAGCCAGCTTCACATAGATGGGCGCGAAGGACTCGGACTGCGTGACTTCGATCAGATTTTCCCTGACGAGCTCGAGCACTGCGAGGAAATTCACGATGAGCACCGGCACGCCGCGTCCTGGTTCGAACAGCTCGCCGAACTCGGCGAAGCCGCCGCTCCGCAGCCGGCGCAGGATGAGGCTCATGTGCTCGCGCACCGAAAGCTCCTCGCGTGTGACACGGTGATGCTGCATCATTTTCGCACGCACGAGGAGGGCGCGCCACGCTTCCTGAAGGTCCAAGACGTTCACCTGCGGCAGGCGCTGCGCGAGAGTCTGCTCGACCCAGACCTCCACAGGGAAGAAGTCGCGCCCGAGCTGCGGCAGCGCGTCGAGCTTCTGCCCGGCGAGCTTCATTTTCTCGTACTCGAGCAGGCGCCGGACGAGTTCGGCGCGCGGGTCCTCGTCCTCCGCGTCTGCCATCGTCTGGCGCGGAAGGAGCATGCGCGATTTGATTTCCATCAGCATCGCCGCCATGACCAGGTACTCGGCGGCCAGCTCGAGATTCCTCGTGCGCATCACCTCGACGTACTCCATGTACTGTTCGGTGAGCCGCGCCATGGGGATGTCGAGGATGTCGAGGTTCGCCCGCCGGATGAGGTAGAGCAGCAGGTCGAGCGGCCCCTCGAAAGTGTCGAAGAAGACCTCGAGCGCATCGGGCGGGATGTACAGGTCCTGCGGCAGCTCGGTATACGGTTCGCCGCGCACTTTTGCCACCAGCGCGCTGGCGATCGGCGTCGAGGCGAGGGGCTGTGCCGGCTCGCTCACGTGTAAGCGAGCCCCATTGCTTCGCGCACCTCACGCATGGTCTCGCGCCCGAGCTTGCGCGCCTTTTCGCATCCGTCCGCGACGATGTTGCGAACCAGCGTCGGATCGTCGAGGTACTTCTGCGCGCGCTCGCGCATGGGGCCCTGCTCCGCGAGCACCGCATCGATCACCGGCTGCTTGCATTCGAGGCAACCGATTCCCGCGCTGCGGCAGCCCTGGTTCGCCCATTGGCGAGTCTTCTCATCGCTGTAGACGAGGTGGAACTGCCACACCGGGCACTTGTCGGGGTCACCCGGATCGCTGCGTTTCACCCTGGCCGGGTCGGTCGGCATGGTGCGGATCTTCTTCCTGACCGATTCCGCATCCTCGCGGAGTGAAATCGTGTTGTTGTAGGACTTGGACATCTTCTGGCCGTCGACGCCGGGAAGTTTCGAGGACTCGGTGAGCAGGGCCTCGGGCTCGACCAGAATCAGGCGCCCGCCTCCTTCGAGGTAGCCGAACAGGCGCTCGCGGTCGGCGACCGAGAGGTTTCCCTGTTTTTCCAAGAGCGCGCGCGCCGTCGCCAGCGCCTCGGCGTCGCCCTGTTCCTGGTACTTGTTGCGCAGCTCCATCAGTACCTTGGCTTTGCGGCTGCCGAGTTTCTTCGCGGCGGCCTTGGCCTTTTCCTCGAATCCGGCCTCGCGGCCGTAGACATGGTTGAAGCGCCGTGCGACTTCGCGCATCATCTCGACGTGCGGGACCTGGTCTTCGCCGACCGGAACGTACTTTGCGCGGTAAACGAGCACGTCGGCCGCCTGCAAAAGCGGGTAGCCGAGAAAACCGTAGGTGGAAAGGTCGCGGTCGATGAGTTTCTCCTGCTGGTCCTTGTAGCTCGGTACGCGCTCGAGCCAGCTGAGCGGCGTGATCATCGAAAGGAGCGTGTGCAGCTCGGCGTGCTCGGGGATGCGCGACTGGATGAACAGGGTCGCCTGCGCCGGGTCGATGCCTGCCGCCAGCCAGTCGATCACCATGTCCCAGACGCTCTCTTCGATCACCTCGGGCGTTTCGTAGTGCGTCGTGAGCGCGTGCCAGTCGGCGACGAAGTACAGGCACGGATACTCGCTCTGCAGCTTCACCCAGTTCTTGAGTGCGCCGTGGAAGTGTCCCAGGTGCATAGCGCCCGTGGGGCGCATGCCGGAGACCACGCGTTCTTCGTACATGCGCCGCTACAGCTGGAAGATTGCTTCGATCAGGCCGATCGAAGCCTGCACCATCGGCATCATGATCACGCCGAGCACGTGCGGGGGAATAAAGATGAGCATGAGCAGGATCGGGAAGCCGAAGGGCTCCAGCCGCGCGTAGCCGATCGCGAGACGGTTCGGAAGCAAGCTCACCGCGATGCGCCCGCCGTCGAGCGGCAGGATCGGCAGCAGGTTCAAAACCATGAGCACGACGTTGACGGTGATTCCGGCTTCGGCCATGAGGCTCATCGGCAAGGAAAACATGCTCTGCGGAAGCAACTGCCCGGCCTTCATCAGCAGCGCCCAGCCGATCGCCATGACCAAGTTCGCGGCGGGTCCGGCCGCGGCGACCCACAGCATGTCCCGCTTGGGTCGGCGCAACGCGTGAAAATTCACCGGCACCGGCTTCGCCCAGCCGAACAGGATTCCGGCGCCGCCGAAGAGTTTGCTCACCACCAGGATCAGGAGCGGGATGACGATCGTCCCGACCATGTCGATGTGGCGCAGCGGATTGAGGCTGACCCGCCCGAGCTTGAAGGCTGTGTTGTCGCCAAAGTGGCGGGCGACATAGCCGTGAGCGGCTTCGTGCAAAGTGATCGCGAAGATGACCGGCAGGGCGTAGATCGCGATGGTCTGGACGAGGTTGAATTCCATGGCCGGTCGCCGTATTTTATCAGAGCGGTCTGACCTTCCCGCGCGTCCTACCAGTCATGCCAGACGGGTTTCAGATCGTCGGGCAGCTGCGGCAGCGCGCCGAGATCGGCCCTGCTCTCCCCCTTGCCGTGATAGTCGGAGCCGCGCGAAGCGGCGAAGCCGAATTCGCGCGCGATGCGGGCGAATTCGCAGTATTGCTCCGGTGAATGGCTTCCGGTCACGACCTCGATGCCGACGCCCCCGCAGTCCCTGAACTCCGCGAGAAACGCGTGCAGCTCGGGCTTGGAGAAATTGTAGCGGCCCGGATGCGCGACGACGGCGATTCCGCCGCTTGCGCGTATCCAGCTCACGGCATCCCCGAGTGAGGCCCACCGGTGCGGGACGAAGCCGGGCTTGCCTTTCACGAGGTAGCGCTGGAACACGCTCTTCACGTCCGGCGCGCGTCCCGTCTTCACCAGGTGGCGCGCGAAATGCGAGCGGCTGATGAGGCTGGGGTTCTCGGCGTAAGCCTTCGCCCCTGCGAGGCTGTCGGGAACGCCGGCCGCCGCGAGCGCTTCGCTCATTTTTTCCGCCCGCGTCGCGCGGCCTTCCCGGATCGACTCGAGCCCGGAGAGCAGGACCGGGTTTTCCGGGTCGATCTGCAGCCCGACGATGTGGACCGTGGACCCTTCCCAAGTCACCGAAATCTCGACGCCGTCGACGAAGCGAACGCCTTCCGACTCGGCTTTCGAGCGCGCGTCGGCGAGCCCCGACACTCCGTCGTGGTCAGTCAATGCGAGAATCTCGACGCCGTTCGACGCGGCCCGCGCGACGAGCTCTTCCGGCTTGAGCAAACCGTCGGAAGCGGTCGAATGACAATGCAGATCGATATTCAATGAGGCATCTTACCCGAGAAACTCATCGATCACTGCTGCGAGCCGCTCGGGCTGATCGTGATGCAGCATATGACCGGCGTCGGAGATCACGCGCTCGGTCAGTTGCCGGAAGCAGGCCTTGCGCGCGGCGAGATCGGCGCTCGAGAGCTTCAGCATCTCGGGCGCTTTCGACTCGGCGCCGGCCACCCAGAGCACGGGCGCGACGACCTTGCGCCAGCACGCCTCGGCTTCCTCGATCCGGTAGAGAACCGGGTTGACGAGCTTGTGCGCGGGATCGCTCGCGAGCTCGACGCGGCCGTCGGGCTGCGACCTCCCCCAGTGCCGCGCGAGGAACGCGGCCTTCTCGCCGCTCAGCCGGGAATTGTTGCCGCGCAGGCGTGCGGCAAGCGCTTCGAAGTTCTCGTAGTCGCGAAACCCGGGCTTATCCGCAAGCTCGCCCAGCCAGCGCGCGTAACGCTCGGGCGCTCGCTCGGCGCGTGTCCCGGTGAGTCCAAAACCTTCCAGGTTGACGAGCTTCGCCACGCGCTCGGGCCGGATGCCGGCGTACATCGCGGCGACATTGCCGCCCATGCTGTGGCCGATGAGCGTCGCTGGAGCGCCCGGCTGGAAATGCGCGAGCAAGGACTCCAGGTCGGCGAAATAATCCGGGAACCAGTAGCTGTCGCTCTTCGCCCACTCGGAGAGGCCGAAGCCGCGCCAGTCCGGCGCGATCACGCGCCAGTCGCGGCGCAATGCGTCCACCAGGAACTGAAACGACGCCGATACGTCCATCCAGCCGTGGAGGATGAAGAGCTTAGGCGCGCGAACCTCGCCCCAGCAGCGGCAGTGGTAGCGCAGGCCGCGGATCTGAACGAACTCTGACTGACTCGGCTTCATAAAGCGCGTGATGATAACAGGCGCCGGAACCACGGCGCGCTTCCGATATAATCGGCCGCAATCATGGCGGTCTACTCACTCGGCGAGCGCAAGGTCGTGTTCCGTGGCGAGGAGTGGTTCATCGCGCACAACGCCGCCGTGATCGGCACGGTGATCCTGCACAACCAGGCGAGCGTCTGGTTCAACGCCGTCGTGCGCGGCGACAACGACATCATCACCATCGGCGAGCGCAGCAACATCCAGGACGCCGCCGTCCTGCACGTCGACCCGGGCGTCCCGCTCACGCTCGGCAAGAACGTCTCCGTCGGCCACCAGGCCATGCTGCACGGCTGCACGATCGGCGACGGCACGCTGGTGGGCATCGGCGCGATCATCATGAACCACGCCGTCATCGGCAGCCGCTGCCTCATCGCCGCCGGCGCGCTCATCCCCGAAGGCAAGAAATATCCCGACGGCGTCCTCATCC
The DNA here is from genome assembly GCA_005884455.1 of Betaproteobacteria bacterium. Taxonomy (GTDB): domain Bacteria; phylum Pseudomonadota; class Gammaproteobacteria; order Burkholderiales; family SG8-39; genus VBDM01. The sequence continues at coordinate 141 of VBCH01000073.1, read as the reverse complement.
TCGGCTCCCCCGGCAAAGTCGTGCGCCAGCTGAAGCCGGAGGAAAAGGAAGGGCTGCTGGAGAACGCCGACATCTACGTCCGGCGCTCTAAGCTCTACCGCGAGAAACTGAAGCTGCAGGAACGCTAGGTGATCTAATGGG
>VBCH01000104.1 GCA_005884455.1 Betaproteobacteria bacterium | reverse complement strand
CCGCGTGGGTCGAGCAAGGCATTGCCCCGAGCCGTATCGATATTTCGACCGTCGACAGGACAAAATCCAGGCCCATCTGCGCCTACCCGAAGAAAGCGACGTATGTCAGCGGTGACGTCAACGTTGCTTCGAGCTATGTCTGCGCGATTCCGGATAGCAGGCATGATCACGATGACGATGACCACGATGACTAGCTTGACTTAACAGCCGGTCGCGCCAGTCACACACAGGCCGCCCTGCTCCTACGGGGTGGCCTGATTATTTTCTTAGATCCACAAACGTAGGCAATTGGTGGAGGCGGCGGGAATCGAACCCGCGTCCGCAAGTCCTCCGCAGTCAGGCCTACATACTTAGCCTGGTCATTTGGATCTCGCCTCGCGCCCGCCGGCCGGCAGGCTGGCGCTCAGCCAGTCGCTTCGACGGATGCGCGCGGCCAAGCGACCAAACCGCGCACAGGAGCTGATGAAAATGACGCTGCACCCTCTTTCGAGGGCCTAGCCCATCAGCAAGCTAGTGCAGCGTCTAGCCGGTATTAGGCGGCTAGAGCGAAACGCTCGTCGTTGGCGTTTGTAAGTTTCCAGATGGATTTACGAGGTCACTGGTCCTCGGTATGCCCTGAAGCTGCTTCGATACCCGCGTCGAAACCAGGTCGCCCCCGATTCCTTGCAGCAAAGCGTGATTATCCCATAGATGCGGGCGCATTCCCGCGATTCAACGCGCCTGCTCCGGCTGGCCTTCTCCCGCCTCGATCATCACCAGCTCGTTCTCCCCCGCCTTGTTCCTGCGGCGAAACGCCGCCGCCTCCCTGTATTCCTGGGAATAGAAGCAGGCGACGCCCTGCTCGAAGCTCGGGAACTCGATGACGACGAAGCGGTTGAATCTCTCCGCGCCCTCGAGGATCTGATAGCGCCCGCCGCGCGTGAGCACCTTCGCGCCGTACTTCGCGAGGATCGCGGGCACGCGGTCCGCGTACTTCTTGTATTCCACCGGATCGTTCACTTTCGCCCGGGCCACCCAGTAGGCCGGCATGGCCGCTCCTTTCCCGCTGGTTTGATGGTTCTATAATTCGTTCGGGTCCCGCCAGTCCGATATTCTGCCATGCGTCACTCGACGCCCGGTCGCGGAACCCTAGTCGCGGGCTCGAAACAGGATGGGAGAAGGCGTGCTTCGTCTGGTTCTGGCAGCGGTACTTGCGTGCGTGGCGCCGCTTGCGCCCGCGCAGGGCGAAAGCGCGAAGACGCCTGCGGACGCCTCGGCCGAGCGCCCGATCGCCGGCAAGGTGGTCCTGGTCGAAGGCGATGTGCGCGTCTACGACCGCAACCAGGGCTTGCGCCGGCCGAAACTCGACGACTCGCTGTACGAAGGGGACAGCGTCGTCACGGGTGACGGCGGCGAGGTGCACTTCGACATGGAGGACGGCGGCTACATCGGCGTCCGCCCCAACACCCGGATGCGCATCGCCAACTACAAGGCGGAAGGCGGGCCCGACGACCAGTCGGTGATCTCCCTGCTGCAAGGCTCGTTCCGCTCGATCACCGGCTGGATCGGCAGGCTGGGCGGCGATCATTATCGAGTCGTCACACGCACCGTGACGATCGGGGTTCGCGGCACCGAGCACGAGCCGCACGTGATACCGGAGGGAGGCACCGTTGGAGAGCCGGGCACCTACGACCGGGTGCACAACGGCGAAACGGTGATGCAGACGCCGAAGGGCACGGTCAACATCCGCGCCAACCAGGCCGGGTTCATGCCCTTGCGCGGCGAGGCGCGGCCCCGCGTGCTCGATCGCATTCCCGCGTTTTTCCGTCCGACGCGCAACGAGGGACGCTTCCAGGGCCTGCACCTGCGCGTGCAGCAGCAACTGCAGCAGCGACGCCAGCAGCGCATCCAGCAGATCCAGGAACGGCGCAAGCAGGCGGGTCTTCCGCGCGAGCAGCGTCAACGCGCCCTGCAGGAGCGCGAGCGACGCCTGCAGATGCAGAAGCAGCAGCAGGAAAAGCGCGAAGCCCGGCAGGCGCCCGAGCGCCGCAAGGAGGAGAAAGCGCAATCGAACCGCGCCGAGAAGCAGAGGCAAATCCAAGAGCGCCGTGAAGCAGCGGAGCGCGCCCGAAAAGAGCACGCGAAAAAGCCCGAGGAGCGCCGCAAGCACGGCGAGCGCGAGCATCCGCGGATTCCCGCGCGGGAGTGATGCTGCGAGGAAGGTTCTACAGCAATTCCAGCAGTTCGCGCGGGTGAGCGATCACCGCATCCGCGTCCCAGGCGCTCGGATCGCCGCCTTCGCCGTGATAGCCCCAGCCGGCGGCGACGAAGCGCATCCCCGCGGCGCGGGCGGCCTGCGCATCGCGCAGGTCGTCTCCGACGTACACGCAATCCGCCGGCCTCTGCGAGAGGAGCTTTGCGGCGAGCAGGAGCGGGGCCGGGTGCGGCTTGATGTGGGAGGTCGAGTCGCCGCTCACCACGCAGCCGGCGAGATGGTCCACGGAGAGCAGGCGTAAGAGCGGCTCGGTGAAGCGCTTGCCTTTGTTGGTGACGATTCCCCAGGGCAGCTTGCGCACCTTGATTTTCGCGAGCAGCTCGGGAATCCCGTCGAAGAGGCGCGTATCGACGCACAGATCCTTTTCGTAGAAGTCGAGGAAGCGCTCGCGCAGCGCGCGGTATCCCCCGTCTTCGGGCGCGATATCGAAACCGGCCTTGAGCAGGCCGCGCGCGCCGCTCGAAGTGTGCGGGCGCGCGACTTCGGGCGGCAGGGGCGGGAGACCCTGCTCGGCGCGCACCCGGTTCAGCGCGCGCGCGAGATCGGGAGCGGTGTCCGCCAGGGTACCGTCCAGGTCGAACAGGACCGCGCCGACCCCGCCGGCTTTCACTCGCGCACGCAGCAGATGAGGTAGTTGACGCCGGTGTCGGGCCCGAGCGAATAGGCCCGCGTGAGCGGGTTGTAGCTCATGCCCTTGATCTCGCGCACGGTGAGCCCCGCGTCGCGGCAGTGGCGCGCGAGCTCCGAGGGCTTGACGAACTTCGCGTAGTCGTGCGTGCCCTTCGGAAGGAGCTTCAGCACGTATTCGGCGCCGATCACCGCGAGGAGGTATGACTTCAGGTTGCGGTTGATCGTCGAGAAAAACACCCGGCCGTCCCTTCGCGCGAGTCGAGCGCAGGCGCGCACGGTGCTCGCCGGATCGGGCACGTGCTCGAGCAGCTCCATGCAGGTGACGATGTCGTAGGCGCCCGGTGAGCGTTCAGCGAGATCTTCGGCCGAGATCGCCTCGTAGTCCACGGCCAGCCTGCTCTCTTGCAGGTGCAGCTGCGCGACCTTCAGCGCCTTGTCGGAGAGGTCGATGCCCTTGACCTTCGCCCCGCGCCGCGCCATCGCCTCGGCGAGAATTCCGCCGCCGCAGCCGACGTCGAGCGCCGACGCTCCGGCAAGCTCCGCGATGCGGGCTATCCAGTCCAGGCGCAGCGGGTTGATCTGGTGGAGCGGCTTGAACTCGCTCTCCGGATCCCACCAGCGGTGCGCGAGCGCGCTGAATTTCTCCAGCTCCTGCGGATCGGCGTTCATCTGAGGCCCGAGCTTAGCCCGAGACAGGGAAATAAAAAAGCCCTGCCTGGGCAGGGCTTTTGAAGGGAAGCGATCCTACTTTATGGCGGAACCGACGGCTTCGGTCTCGACGCGGCGGTTCGGCTCGAGGCACGCGATCAGCTCCTTGGTCTTCTTGTCGCCCTTGCACTCCTTGACCGGCTGGCGCTCGCCCTTGCCCTCGGTGTAGATCCGGCTCGCCGCGATGCCTTTGCTGACGAGATAGGCCTTCACCGAGTCGGCGCGGCGCACCGACAGCTTCATGTTGTAGGCGTCGCTGCCGATGCGATCGGCGTGCCCGACCGCGATGACCACTTCGAGGTTGACGTCGCGCAGCTTGGTGACGAGGTCGTCGAGCTTGGACCTCGCATCGGGTCGTATCACGTACCGGTCGAAATCAAAATTGACCGTCGACGCCGTG
>VBCH01000085.1 GCA_005884455.1 Betaproteobacteria bacterium | reverse complement strand
GATGGGAGGCCCATCGGGAGAGCTTCTCGCCGCACTGCAGACATCCGTTTCAGATGTCGCGGGCTCGTTTCGAATCGAGCGCACGACGCCTGTCGCGGGAGGTTGCGTCCACCGGTCTTTCATACTCGAGGGCGGCGGTCGCAAATATTTCGCAAAAATCAACGAACGCTCGCAATTTGACAGTTTCGCCGCGGAGGCCGAGGGCCTTGCGGCGCTGGCCGCAGCTGGTGCCCGGGTTCCCGCCCCGCTGTGCCGAGGACAAGCGCACGAGCACGCGTTTCTCGTCCTCGAGCACCTGGAGCTGCGCGGGAACGGGGATTACGCTGCCCTGGGGCGCTCGCTCGCCGCGGTGCACTCGGTTCACGGCGCAGCTTTCGGCTGGCACCGGGACAATTACATCGGAAGAACGGCGCAGCTCAACCGGCGGTCAGCTTCCTGGAGCGATTTCTGGCGCGAGGCGCGGCTGGGACCCCAGCTCGAGCTCGCGAGGAAGAACCGCCTCGGGAGGGATCTCGTGGGAAAGGGAGAGCGGCTTGCCGAAGCCCTGCCCCGATTACTTTCCGAGCATGCGCCCGCTGCATCGCTCCTGCACGGCGATCTGTGGAGCGGAAATGCGGGCTTTCTCGCCGGCGGCGCGCCGGTGCTCTTCGATCCGGCAGTTTATTGGGGAGACCGCGAAGCAGACCTTGCCATGACCGAGCTATTCGGCGGATTTCCGCAGGCGTTCTACGCCGCCTACGCGGAAGTCGCCCCCCTCGCTCAAGGCTACGCAGTCAGAAAAACGCTGTACAACCTGTACCACGTGCTCAACCATGCGAATCTTTTCGGCGGCGGCTACGCTGCGCAGGCGAAAGCGATGATCGAGCGCCTCCTTGCGGAACTGCGATGAGGCGATCGGTCTCCCGACTAAGAGGGGGTTTTTTCCCGGGTGAGGAGCTTCTGCAACTCCCCGGACTGGTACATCTCGCGCATGATGTCGGAACCGCCCACGAACTCTCCGCTGACGTAGAGCTGGGGGATGGTGGGCCAATTGGCGTATTCCTTGATGCCTTGGCGGATTTCCGGTTCTTCGAGCACGTTGACCGTAAACACCTGCTCGACCCCGCAGGCCTTCAGGATCTGCACGGCGTTGGCGGAGAACCCGCACTGCGGAAATTGAGGAGTCCCCTTCATATAGAGAACGACGGGGTTTCCTGTGACTTGCTGTCTGATGCGTTCTTGCGCGTCCATGTTGAGCCTCAAATACCTGATAAAAACCGTCGGGAATTGTACCGCTCACCCTAAGCGCGGTCAACCACGCCAAACGCCCGCACACACGCGCGGCCATCCGGCAAGGTCATGAAAATCGGCGACCTCGGCGTAACCCTGCGCTCTGAGGAGCTCGACACAGCGATGTCCCTGATCGTAGCCATGCTCCATCAGCAAGGAGCCGCCTCGCCGGAGCCGGTTTTGCGCGCGCGCAGCGATCGCCCGGATGCAGGCGAGCCCGTCGTCGCCTCCGACCAGCGCGAGGCGCGGCTCGAAGCGCAGGTCACCGCGTCCCAGATGAGCGTCTTCCGCCGCGACGTACGGCGGGTTCGACACGATCAGATCGAATTGCCCCGGCCCTAGGGCGTCAAACCAGTCGCTGAGAACGAAGTCGATTCCGGCCCCGTGGTCGCGCGCGTTCCGCCGCGCGAGGGAGAGGGCCGCCTCGGAAACATCCGTGGCGACGATCGCCAGCCCCGGCCGCTCGCTCGCGAGAGCGATGGCGATCGCACCGCTGCCCGTACCGAGCTCCAGCACGCGCCCGGGCTCATCCGGGGAAAGACGCTCGAGCGCGAGCTCGACCAAGAGCTCGGTTTCCGGGCGGGGGATCAGGACCTCCTGAGTCACTCGCAGCGCCAGACCGTAGAACTCCCGCGAGCCCGTAACGTAGGAAACGGGTTCGCCCGCGCGCCGCCTTGCGAACAGGGCGCGTGCAGCACGCGCTCCGGACGAATCTATCGCTTCCTCGGCGTGGGCGAGGAGCCAGACGCGCTCGCGGCCAAGGATGGAGCCAAGCAACAGCTCGGCCTCCGATCGCGGCAGTCCGCACTCGTGCAGCAAGCTGCCTATCGTTGCGCCGGTTTCGACCGCGTTCACTGGGAGGACCTGCTTCAGCGCTCTTCGGCGAACGCGGCGAGCTGCTCGGTCTGGTGCTCTGCGAGCAGCGCCTGCGTCAGCTGCGAAAGATCGCCGTCCATGATGTCGTTGATCTTGTAGAGGGTGAGACCGATGCGGTGATCGGTGACCCTTCCCTGCGGAAAATTGTAAGTGCGGATGCGCCCGGAACGGTCGCCCGAGCCGATCAGGGATTTGCGCGTCGCGGCTTCCTTCGCCTGCTGCTCGCGGCGCTGCTTGTCCTTGATGCGCGCGGCGAGCACCGCGAGCGCCTTTTCCTTGTTCTTGTGTTGCGAGCGCGCGTCCTGGCATTCCACGACGATGCCGGTCGGTAGATGCGTGACCCGCACGGCGGAGTCAGTCTTGTTGACGTGTTGGCCGCCGGCGCCCGAAGCGCGGTAGGTGTCGATGCGAAGGTCCGAGGGGTTCAGGACGACGTCGCCGATCGCGCTCGCCTCGGGCAGGACGGCGACCGTGCAGGCGGAAGTGTGGATGCGCCCTTGGGTCTCGGTGGCGGGCACTCTCTGGACGCGGTGGCCGCCGGACTCGAATTTGAGCTTGGAGTAGGCGCCCTGCCCGATGATGCGCGCGATGATCTCCTTGTACCCGCCGGCGTCGCCCGGCGACTCCGATATCACCTCCACCTGCCAGCCCTGGCGTTCCGCGTAGCGCGAATACATGCGGAAGAGGTCGCCCGCGAAGAGCGCCGACTCGTCTCCGCCGGTCCCGGCGCGGATCTCGAGGAAGATGTTGCGCTCATCGTTGGGATCTTTCGGCAGGAGCAGCTTCTGCAGCTCCGATTCGAGCGCGACGAGCCGCTCGCGGCCCTTTTGATCTCGCTTTCCGCGTAGCTTTTCATCTCGGGATCGTCGAGCAGCTCTTGCGCCTCGGCCACGTGCTGCTCGGTGTCGCGGTACGCGTTGAACAGCTCGACAATGGGCTCGAGCTCCGCATGCTCCCGTGAAAGCTTGCGAAACTGGTCCAGGTCGCGGGTCGCGTTCTCGGAAGATAGAAGCCCGTTGATGTCGAGGAGCCGCTGACGCGCCTGATCGAGCTTGGCCGCGATGCTGGTCTTCATCGGATCACAACCGCGCCGGAGTTAGTCTTAGTCGCGCGCGCGGAGCTGGTACAACCGCGCCACGAGCGCCTTCAGCGACTCGTCCGCTTCGCCGCCCTGGTTGAGCGCTTCGGTGGGTGCATGCATCAGCTTGTTGGTGAGGCCGCGGGAAAGCGCCTCGAGGACTGTCTTGGGGTCGTCGCCGCGGGCGAGCA
>VBCH01000072.1 GCA_005884455.1 Betaproteobacteria bacterium | reverse complement strand
GACACCTGGCGCGAGTAGGCGGTCTCGATCTGATGCTCGATCTGGAAGCGCGAGAACAGCGGCACGTCGTCGCGGTAACGCTTCACCCGCCCCACGTTGTCGGGCATGACGTTGCTCATGAATGCGACGGTCTGCTCGTAGATCGGATCGGTGTCGATCAGGATCTCGCCGATGTCGGGCTGGAAGTAGTCGCGGATTGCGCGGATGACGAGGCTGCCTTCCTGGTAGATGAGGAACGGCGCTGGGTTGAGGAGCTTGCCTTCGGGGTCGCGCGTCGGCTCGGTCGCTTCGACGATCTTGCTCCAGAGCTTGAGCAGATAGCTCAAGTCCCATTGCAGCTCTTCGTAGGAGCGGCTGATGCCGGCGGTGCGGCCGATGATGCTCATCCCGGCCGGAACTTCGAGCTTGTCCATGATCTCGCGCAGCTCGTCGCGATCCTCGCCCTCCACGCGGCGCGACACGCCGCCGCCGCGCGGATTGTTCGGCATCAACACGAGGTAGCGCCCGGCGAGACTGATGAAGGTCGTGAGCGCCGCGCCCTTGTTGCCGCGTTCGTCCTTCTCGACCTGGACGATCAGATCCTGGCCTTCGGAAAGCGCGTCCTGGATTCGGGCGCGCCCGACGTCGACGCCGGGCCTGAAAAACTGCTTCGCGACTTCCTTGAAAGGAAGAAATCCGTGGCGTTCGGTGCCGTAGTCCACGAACGCGGCCTCGAGGCTGGGCTCGACCCGCGTGATGACGCCCTTGTAGATGTTGCTTTTTCTCTGTTCCTTCGCGGCCGATTCGATGTCGAGGTCTATGAGTTTCTGGCCTTCGACGATCGCGACACGGAGCTCCTCGGCCTGTGTCGCATTGAAAAGCATGCGCTTCATTGCTTTATTCTCCCGCGCGCACGGGCAGGACAAACCAAGAGCCTACTTAATGTGCAGGCTGGTCTCGCATTTTCGATCCTGGGATCATGAGAACGCGGTAGTCTGGCTTGTCGGGTTCCAGTCGCTGCATTGCAGGACCGCAAATTCTGCCGATATGCTGTTGGCGCGCTGTTCAATTACTATCATTGGTTGGATAACCAACCGCCTTTGCTCGCTTCGGGCTCCCGCGCTCGCAAATCCGGCTTAGGTCTTGAGCAGCAAAGGAACCGGGGACAGGGTAGCCAGTCTTGTCTGGGGGCGAAAATTCGCACCGTCGCATGTACAAGCAGCCGTCCCGCAGCGGAAGCAGCGGGCAGATCATAAACAAAATGAAGGATTTAAGCAACGCCTTGACCGTCGAGGTCGACAGCGCGAGCGAAGGCCAGCGCGTAGACAACTTCCTATTGCGACTTTGCAAGGGCGTGCCGCGAAGCCACGTCTACCGCATTCTGCGAAGCGGCGAGGTGAGGGTCAACAGCCGCCGAGTCGATGCGACCTACCGCCTGCAGCCGGCGGACCGGGTGCGCATTCCGCCGCTGCGCCTGCGCCGGCGCCTGGAGAAGACTGCGCCGCCGCTCGATCTGCCCGTGATCTACGAGGACGACGCGCTGCTGGTTGTGGACAAGCCGGCCGGCACCGCGGTGCACGGCGGGAGCGGCATCAGCTTCGGGGTCATCGAGCAGATGCGCGCCGCGCGGCCTCAGCTCAAGTTCCTCGAGCTGGTGCACCGGCTCGATCGCGAGACCTCGGGGCTGCTCATCCTTGCCAAGAAACGCTCGGCGCTGACCGCACTGCACGCCGCGCTGCGCGAGGGGCGCGTGAGGAAGGAATACCTGGCACTGGTGAAGGGTAGCTGGCGCAACGACAAGCAGCGTGTCAGCCTGCCGCTGAAAAAATTCCTCACCCGTTCCGGAGAGCGGCGCGTGAGCGTCGATCGCGAGGGCAGGGAGTCGCAAACGGTTTTTCGCAAGAAGAGGGAAATGCGCGATTACACGCTGCTGTCAGCGGAGCTCCTGACCGGCCGCACCCATCAAATCCGCGTCCACCTCACCCACCTCGGATTTCCGATCGCGGGTGACGACAAGTACGGCGACTTCGAGCTCAACCGGGGATTGGCGAAACAGGGCCTGAAGCGCATGTTCCTGCACGCGGGCGAACTGGCGTTCGGGCATCCGCTTTCCGGGAAAGCGCTGAAACTGCATGCGCCGCTTCCCGAAGACTTGTCGCGCTTTCTCGATTCGCTGGGAAGCTGATGCGCTATCCCTTGCTGGTGTTCGACTGGGACGGAACGCTGATCGATTCCGCACGCACCATTGTTGCCTGCATTCAGGCCGCCTGCCGCGATCTCGGGCTGACCGTGCCCGACGAGGCGCGAGCCAGCCATGTCATCGGTCTGGGGTTGAAAGACGCGCTTTCGTACGCAATTCCAGGCTTGCCGGCGGAGGACTACGGCAGGGTGGTGGAATCGTACCGCAGGCACTTTCTCGCTCGCGACCCCGAAATCCCGCTCTTTCCGGGGGCCCGACAGATGCTTGCAGGTCTCCAGGCTCACGGTCACATTCTCGCCATCGCCACCGGAAAGAGCCGTGCGGGCCTGACGCGGGCGCTCGACAATACCGGTTTGCGGCCTTTGTTCGCCGCGTCGCGCTGCGCCGACGAATGCGCATCGAAGCCCGCGCCCGACATGCTTCGCGAGCTGTTGGAGGAACTGGGCACGGACTCGGTCAATACCCTCATGATCGGAGACACGGTGCACGATCTTCAGATGGCGGCACACGCCGGAGTGCGAGCCGTCGCGGTGAGTCACGGGGCGCATCCTCGGGCCGACCTGGTCGCGCTCGCGCCCCTTGCATGCCTGGATAACATCGATGAACTGACGCTATGGCTGGCTCAGAACGCGTAATTTGCTCGAGCGCCGATCTGACGGATTCGGGCGACGGGGTACGCTTCGAGCTCGACGTGGACGGAAGGGCCGAACCGGCGTTCGCCGTGCGCTACAGGGGCCGGGTCTATGCCTACCTCAACCGCTGTGCGCACATGCCGATGGAGCTCGACTGGAAACCCGGAAAGTTTTTTGATGTCTGGGGCCTGCATTTGATATGCTCGACGCACGGTGCGACCTACGCGCCGGATACAGGCCGATGTCTTCGCGGTCCCTGCTTCACGGAGGGACTCATTCCGGTCCCCGTCGAAGAGAGCGCCGGCCGTGTAATCATGAAAGGTGATCCGCGTGTCCGAAGGTAACTGGGAACGGGACGTGATCGAGACGCTGGCGATGGCCGCCCTCAAGGAGCAGCGCCGCGCCCGCCGCTGGAGCATCTTTTTCAAGCTGCTCGGCTTCGCCTATCTCACGCTGCTGGTGCTGCTCGTGCTCGACTGGCGTGGACACGACGGCCTCACTTCGGGCAAACACACCGCGTTGGTCGATGTGGTGGGCGTCATCGACCCCAAAGGTGACGCGAGCGCCGACCGCGTCACCGAAGCGCTCCAGAATGCGTTCAAGAACAAGAATACCCAGGGCGTGATACTGCGCATCAATTCGCCGGGCGGCAGCCCGGTGCAGGCCGGAATCATCTACGACGAAATCCGCCGCCTGCGGGGGATCTACCCCAACGTTCCCATGTATGCCGTCGTCGAGGACATCTGCGCCTCGGGCGGATACTACATCGCGGCAGCCGCCGACAAGATCTACGTGGACAAGGCGAGCATCATCGGGTCGATCGGCGTGATCATGGACGGCTGGGGTTTTACCGGAACGATGGAGAAACTCGGCGTCGAGCGGCGCGCCCTCACCTCGGGCGAGAACAAGGCCTTCCTCGATCCGTTCTCGCCGGTCGACGAGAAGCAGAAGCGCCACGCGCAATCGATGCTGGACGAGATCCACAAGCAGTTCATCGATGTCGTGAGGAAGGGGCGGGGAAAACGGCTCCACGAGAGCTCCGATCTTTTCTCCGGGCTGCTGTGGACGGGCGCGAGGAGCATCGAGCTGGGTCTTTCGGACGGCTTTGGGAGCGTCGATTTCGTCGCTCGCGAGGTGATCAAGGCCGAGGACATCTTCGACTACACGAAGAAGCAGGACTTCACCGAACGCTTCGCCAAACGTTTCGGCGCAGCGATGGCGAGCGCGCTCGCCAGAGTGCTGGCGCAGGGGCAATTCAACATTCGTTGAGCCCGCTGGGCGGCGCCCGGCGCGACTACTCGGCGAGCAGCAGGAATACCGTGGGCCGTCCCTTGAGTTGCGGTGTTTCCGTGCGCCATGCCGCAACGCGTCGCGTTTTCACCGTCTCCGATTCCAGCGTCAGGTCCGCGGCCACGCACACGAGCGTGGCCGCGGCGAGAGCGCGCAGCATCGCAGCCAGAGTGCGATCGTTGCGGTAGGGCGTCTCGATGAATATCTGAGTCTGTCTGAGGTTTCGCGACTGGCGTTCGCACTCCTTCAACGTGGTGACGAGATCGGCTTCCGCGATGGGGAGGTAGCCGTGGAATGCGAAGCGCTGCCCGTCGAGGCCGGAGGCTGCAAGGGCGAGCACGATAGAGGAGGGGCCGCTCAGCGGTACAACGCGGACGTTCCGCTCATGCGCGAGACGCACCAGGCTTCCTCCGGGATCGGCGACCGCAGGGAGCCCCGCTTCGGAAAGTAGACCTGCGTCGCGGCCGTCGACAAGCGGCTCAAGCAGCACGGGGATATCGATCGGTCGCGTATTGTGGTCGAGCCGCTCGACGCGGATGCTCTGCAGCGGTCGCGTCGTCGCGATGCGCTTCAGGAAAGCGCGCGCCGCTTTGGGATCCTCCGCAATGATGTAATCGAGCGAACGGGCGCGATCGAGCACCCCGGCCGGAATGACCATCTCCGGCGCGACGTCACCGAGCGTGTTCGGCAGGAGATAAAGCGAGCCCCTGCGCTCAGAGGACATTCAACCCTTGCTCTTGCAGCAGATCGACCAGCGCGATCAGCGGCAAGCCGACGAGGGCGCTCGGGTCGTCGCCTTCCATTTTCGCAATCAGCGCGATTCCCAGGCCCTCGGCCTTCGCGCTGCCGGCGCAGTCGTAGGGTTGCTCCCGAGCGAGATAGCGGTCGATTGTTCCGTCGTCGAGCCTGCGGAAGGTGACGCGGCAGGGGACCACGCGGGTGCGGCTTGCCCGGGCCGAGGTGTTGTGCACGCACACTGCCGTGTAAAACACTGCCTCGCTGCCCGATAGGGTGCGCAGCTGGCGCACCGCGTTCTCGCGAGTGCCCGGCTTGCCGAGCACTTCGCCGTTTCCCACGGCGACTTGATCGCAGCCGATGATCAGGGCGTCGCGAAAGCGGGCTGCGACCGCGAGCGACTTGGCCTCCGCGAGCCGCCGCGCCGTGCCCTCCGGGGTTTCGCCGGGGCGGGCTCCCTCCGCGAGCCGCGGATCGGCGACCGAGAACGGAATGCCGAGCCGCCCGAGCAGGTCGCGACGATAGCGCGAGGTTGAAGCGAGAACGAGCTGCATGCGTCGGGCCGTCGAGAGTCACGCCTGGAACGGCGCTAGAGCCTGCACTGCTCGGCGGCGAACTTTTCCTGCCGCGCGATGGCGGCTGAATTGTCCAAGGGTATCCGCTCGCCCTTTTCGTTCAGCGTGTAACTGGGCGGGCTTTGCTTCAAACGTTCCAGCAGGGCGCGTTGCTGGTCGCAAAGTTGCTGGCGCTTGGTGGCTTCCGCCTCCTGTGTGGTCGGACCTTTGCTGGGGGCTTGGCCCTTGCCGGGGGCCGGATCCTGGTCCTTCGGTCGCGCCGGGACCTGCTCGGGACCCGGGTCCTTCGGGTTGTTCGCCTCGGCGCCGGCACCGCCCGGGGCGGGCGAAGCAAGCCGGTTCGGGACTTCGCTTGCCTTGCTGCCCTGGGGAGGTCGCTCGCCATAGTGCGTCACGCCGCGCTCGTCTACCCACTTGTAGACCTGGGCGAACGCGGGCAAGGCCGCGGCCATGAAGAACAAAAAGTGCAGTAACGCTCTGAACAACTTGGAATTTCTTTTGACACTGAAGAACAAACATAATATCATGCGCCCCTTATGTCGCAAGCGGGGGTGATAGACAGCCTCCATTTTGCCCGCGCCGCATTGGAACAGCGGGGAGTGCTGGGCCTGGAGCAACTGCAGCGCCTGGCGAAGATGCAGTGCTCGACCCCGGGGCTGGAGTATCACCTGCGCGGGGAAAGGGCGAGCAACGGAGAGCGGTGTTTGCGGTTGTCGGTAAGAGGATCGGTGCAGGTGGTCTGTCAGCGTTGTCTCGATCCGCTCCCGGTTCCCATCGCGATCGATGCCGAGTTGCAGCTCGCCCAGAACCTGCGCGAGATTGTGGAAGCCGACGACGAGATCGACCGCGTGCTCGCATCCCGCCGCATGGACATAGCGCAGCTTGTCGAGGACGAGGTTATCCTGGCTTTGCCGATGGTGCCGCGGCATGAAGCGTGCGTGCATCATCCGGTGACATGAGATTGAAGGAGCTCCCATATGGCAGTCCAGCAGAACAAGAAATCGCCGTCGAAGCGCGGCATGCACCGCTCCCATGATTTCCTCACCAATCCGCCGCTCGCGGTCGAGCCAACGACGGGCGAAGTGCACTTGCGCCATCACATCAGCCCTAGCGGTTACTATCGCGGCAAGAAGGTCGTCAAGACCAAGAGCGAGTAGACTTCATCTGGCCGCAGTGACCGGACAGAGTCGGGATCGGCCCTTCCTTTGAGCGAAGCAGGAACCGCTTCGCACCGTGCTTCATGGAAATCACAGTAGCCATCGATTGCATGGGCGGCGATCATGGTCCGCACGTCACCGTGCCGGCGGCGCTCAATTTCCTGAAATCCAATTCGGACGTCGACGTCGTCCTGGTGGGCTTGCGCGACGCCATCGAGGCGGAGCTGAAGGCGCGCGGCGCCAAACCCGGTCCGCGCCTCCGGGTGCACCACGCGAGCGAGGTCGTGCTGATGGACGAATCTCCCGCGCTCGCGCTGCGCAACAAGAAGGATTCGTCGGTTCGCGTCGCGGTGGAGCTCGTCAAGAACGGCGAAGCGCAGGCTTGTGTCAGCGCCGGCAACACGGGGGCGCTGATGGCGGTGTCGCGCTTCGTTCTCAAGACGCTTCCGGGCATCGACCGCCCCGCGATCATTGCCGCGCTGCCCAGTATGCGCGGCAGCACCTACGTCCTCGATCTCGGTGCCAACGTCGATTGCGGGGCGGAGCATCTGCTGCAGTTCGCTATCATGGGGGCGATGCTGGTTGCTGCGGTGGAGCACAAGGACCGGCCGAGCGTCGGCCTGCTCAACATCGGCGAGGAGGACATCAAAGGCAACGAAGTGGTGAAGGAAGCGGCAGAGCTGTTGCGCGACAGCGAAGTCAATTTCATCGGCAACATTGAAGGCGACGGAATCTACAAGGGAGAGGCCGATGTCGTGGTGTGCGACGGCTTCGTCGGCAACGTCATGCTCAAGGCGTCCGAGGGGATGGTGCAGATGGTGCGCAGCTTCATTCGCCAGGAGTTCATGCGCAGCGTTCTCGCCAGGCTCGCCGGCGTGATCGTCATGCCGGTGCTCTATGCGTTCCGCAAGCGGCTTGACCCGCGCCGCTTCAACGGCGCGACTCTGCTCGGCCTGAGAGGCATCGTCGTGAAAAGTCACGGCTCTGCCGACGCGTTTGGATTCGAGCGCGCTATCGAGCGGGCGATGGAGGAGGTGCGCAATGAAGTGCTGCACCGCCTCATGCGGCGGTTCGGTCAGGCCGAGCGAGGGAATTCGGAGGCGGTGGAAGCGTGATCTGGTCGCGCATCGTCGGTACCGGGAGCTATTTGCCGCCGAAGGTCGTGACCAACGACGATCTGGCCAGACAAATGGACACCTCCGACGAATGGATCCGCACGCGCACGGGCATCCGCCAGCGTCACATCGCCGAGCCCTCGCAGGCTTCGAGCGATCTTGCCGTCGAGGCGAGCCGCGCTGCGCTTGCCGCGGCGCGAATCCTGCCGCAGGAAATCGATCTCATCATCGTGGCCACGTCGACCCCGGACTACATCTTTCCGAGCACGGCTTGCATCATGCAGGCGAAGCTGGGAATCAAGGGCTGCGCCGCGTTCGATATTCAGGCCGTCTGCAGCGGCTTCGTATACGCGCTGGCGATCGCCGACAAGTTGATACGATCGGGCCAGCATCGCTGCGCTCTGATCGTCGGCGCCGAGGTGTATTCTCGGATCCTCGATTGGAAAGATCGCGGCACGGCCGTGCTGTTCGGTGATGGCGCCGGCGCGGTGATACTCCGGGCGGACTCCAAGCCCGGTATCATGGCAAGCGCGCTGCATGCCGACGGATCTTACGTGGACATTCTCTCCGTGCCCGGCAATGTCTGCGGCGGCAAGATCGTGGGGTCGCCGTTTCTGCGGATGGACGGGCAAGCGGTCTTCAAGTTCGCGGTCAAGGTCCTGGACGAGGTCGCGCGCGAAACTTTGGCGATGTGCGGTCTCACCCCTGCGGACGTCGACTGGCTGATTCCGCACCAGGCGAACTTGCGCATACTCGAGGCGACCGCGAGGAAGCTCGGCATCGATCCATCGAAGCTCATCGTCACCGTGGATCGACACGGCAATACCTCGGCCGCTTCGGTGCCCCTCGCGCTCGATGTGGCGATCCGAGACGGGCGCATCAAGCCGGGTCACAAGATCATGCTCCAGGGAGTGGGCGGCGGCTTCACTTGGGGCGCATCACTGGTGGAGATGTAGTCGGGGTGAGGTTCGCTATGGTATTTCCAGGTCAAGGATCCCAGTCGGCGGGAATGCTCGCCGGCTACGGCGACATGCCCGCGATCCGTGAGACGCTCGCCGAAGCATCCGATGTCCTGAAGCAGGACCTCGCCAAGTTGATAGCCGAAGGTCCCGCGGAGGAGCTCAACAGCACCGTCAATACCCAGCCGGTCATGGTGACCGCGGGGATCTGCGCCTGGCGCGCGTGGCAGGAGTCGGGCGGCTCCGATCCCGCGCTCCTTGCTGGCCACAGCCTCGGCGAGTACACAGCGCTCGTGGTTGCCGGCGCAATTTCCTTCGCCGAGTGCCTCCCCCTTGTGCGCCTGCGCGGCCGGGCGATGCAGGAAGCGGTGCCGCAGGGCGCGGGTGCGATGGCGGCCATCCTCGGCCTGGATGACGAAGCGGTAAGGTCGGCGTGCGCGGAAGCGGCGGAGGGCGATGTCTGCGAGGCGGTAAACTTCAACGCGCCCGGACAGGTGGTCATCGCCGGACATGCGGGCGCCGTGCGGCGCGCGATCGAGGCCGCAAAGGCGCGAGGCGCGAAGCGGGCCATGCCGCTGCCGGTGAGCGCTCCTTTTCACTCCTCGTTGATGGCCCCGGCTGCGGCGAAACTGAGAGAAGCGCTCGACAGAATCGCAGTGAGCTCTCCAAGAATCCCTGTCATCCACAATGTGGATGCCAAGAGCCGCAGCGATGCCTCGGGGGTCAGGGACGCGCTGGTGACTCAGGCCGATCATCCGGTGCGCTGGGTCGAGTGCGTGAGGGAGATCGCGGCACGAGGCGCGAGGCATGTTTTCGAATGCGGCCCGGGAAAGGTGCTCGCGCCGCTCGTCAGACGCACGGTCGAGGGACTGCAGGGCATTGCGCTCGCCGACCGTGCGGGTCTGGAGCAGGCCGCTCAATTGTCGAAAACCACATGATGGATCTCGGCGGCCAGGTTGCGCTGGTGACCGGCGCATCGCGCGGAATCGGCAGGTCGATCGCCCTCGCGCTCGGCGGCCGGGGCGCGACCGTTGTTGGGACTGCGACCACCGATGCCGGCGCGCAATCCATCACGGCGTACCTTTCCCAGGCGCAGGTTCGGGGAAACGGCGCGCAGCTCGACGTCCGGATCGCCACGAACGTCGAGCGCCTCGTGGCCGAGATCGAGCGCGCCCACGGCGCGGTGTCGATACTCGTCAACAATGCCGGCATTGCGCGGGACAACCTCGCGATGCGCATGAAGGAAGACGAGTGGGACGCGGTCATCGATACCAATCTCAAATCAGTGTTCCGCCTCTGCAAGGCCGTAATGCGGGGCATGATGAAGGCGCGCTCGGGCCGCGTCATCAACATCACCTCGGTGGTCGGCTCGAGCGGCAACGCCGGTCAAATCAACTATGCGGCGGCGAAGGCCGGGATCGCGGGTTTGACGCGGTCACTTGCGCGGGAGATCGGCAGCCGCGGCATCACGGTCAATTGCGTCGCGCCCGGGTTTATCGACACGGACATGACACGAGTGCTCACGGACGCGCAGCGCGAAACGCTGCTGCGGCAAATTCCCCTGGGGCGGCTCGGAAATCCGGAAGACGTCGCCGCCGTGGTGGCGTTTCTCGCTTCACCGCAGGCCGCCTATATCACCGGCGCGACCCTGCACGTGAACGGCGGCATGTATATGAGCTGACGGGCGTGAGCAGATTGGCTTGCCGGGAGGAAAGGCGATTCTGCTACAATGCGCACCTTCTGAATTTCGATCGCAGCAAAACAAGGGGGAAGGAGTCCGCAATGGAAAACGTTGAACAGCGCGTCAAGAAAATCGTCGCGGAACAGCTCGGCGTGAACGAAGCGGAGATCAAGAACACGTCCTCGTTTGTCGACGACCTCGGCGCGGACTCGCTAGACACCGTCGAACTCGTGATGGCTCTCGAAGAGGAATTCGAGACGGAGATTCCGGATGAGGAGGCTGAAAAGATCACTACCGTGCAGCAGGCCATCGACTACGTAAACACCCGCGCCAAGAAAGCCTGATTTCTCCCCACGGCCGGAGCCGATTTGAGCCGCCGTCGTGTTGTCATCACCGGATTAGGAATTGTCTGCCCGATCGGCAACACTGTTGCCGAAGCCTGGTCGAGCGTCCTTGCCGCCAAGTCCGGCGTCGGCCTCATCACCCACTTCGACGCGGGTTTGCTCTCCAGCCGGATCGCAGGCGAAGTCAAGAACTTCGACGTCGCCGCGTACCTGTCGCCGAAGGAGGCGCGCCGCATGGACCGTTTCATCCATCTCGGTATCGCGGCCGGGGTGCAGGCGCTGAAAGACTCCGGCCTCGAAGTCACCGAGGCCAATGCCACTCGCATCGGCGTCAACATCGGCTCGGGCATCGGCGGGCTGCCGATGATCGAAGAGACGCATAACGACGTGCTGAAGGGCGGCCCACGCAAGATTTCGCCGTTCTTCATTCCCAGCACGATCATCAACATGATCTCGGGAAATCTGTCGATCATGCACGGACTGAAGGGTCCGAATCTGGCGATGGTGACCGCCTGCACGACCTCCGCGCACTGCATCGGGGAATCCGGTCGTCTCATCGAGTACGGCGACTGCGACGTGATGGTCGCGGGCGGCGCGGAGGCGACGGTTACGCTGCTCACGGTGGGCGGCTTCGCCGCGGCGCGCGCGCTGTCGACGCGCAACGACGATCCCGCCACGGCGAGCCGTCCCTGGGACAGGGACCGCGACGGATTCGTCCTGGGAGAGGGAGCCGGAGTGGTGGTGCTCGAGGAATTCGAGCACGCGAAGCGCCGCGGCGCGAAGGTTTACGCAGAGCTCGCCGGTTACGGGATGAGCGGCGACGCCTACCATATGACCGCGCCACAGGAGGATGGAGAAGGCGCCGCGCGCTGCATGGAAAACGCCTTGCGCAATGCGAGTCTCAATCGCGAGGACATCGACTACATCAACGCCCACGGAACCTCGACCCCTCTGGGCGACCTCGCCGAGACCATAGCAGTCAAGCGCTGCTTCGGCGATCATGCTAGGAAGCTAGCGGTCAGCTCGACGAAATCCATGACCGGGCACCTGCTCGGCGCGGCCGGAGGAGTGGAGGCGATTTTCTCGGTGCTGGCGATTCGCGATCAGGTCGCACCCCCGACCGCGAACCTGTTCCACCAGGACCCGGCTTGCGATCTCGATTATGTGCCCAACGCGGCCCGGCGCATGCCGCTGCGCTCCGCCCTGTCGAACTCTTTCGGGTTCGGAGGGACCAACGGAACCTTGATTTTCAAACGCGTTTGATCCCGAAAGGGGTGAAGACAAACGCTCATGTCGGCTGCGTCCACTCTGCAGCTCGATCTCAAGCCCTCGCTCAAGCTTGCGGGTCTGCTTCTCGCCGCTCATGCTCTTGCGCTCGTTGCTGCTTGCGTGAGCCTGGCCGGCTGGCCACGGGTTCTGGTCGGTTTCGGCATCCTGCTCTCGGGCGCCGGCTGCCTCGCCGAGGTCCTGCAGCGATCCTCACGGGCGGCGGTGTCCCTCGAGTTGCGCGAGGACGGGGGCGCTTCCTGGCGGGACCGCGGCGGCCGGTGGCATGAAGGCAGGCTGCGCAGCGACCATTTTGTTTCCGCCGCATTCGTGGTCCTGGGGCTCGATGTGGCCGGGCGCGGCCGCAAGTGGCTGGTGCTCTTCGGCGATTCGGCCTTGCCCGAGGACTTTCGGCGCCTTCGGGTCTGGCTTCGTTGGCGCCGCGATGTCGGATCCGGAAGGGACCCGACTCGGGCCAACGCGGAATAAGCTTGCAGGAGGCTGAACTATTCTTCAGGGGACGAGTCTCTAGCTGCAGGGTGCCCCGGGTCCGCGCACGTACTGCGCTATACTGGCCGCCGCCTGTGGACAACTTAGAACAGAAGCGCGACACCGCTTCGTCAGGGAAGGCGGCGGATGGATGAGCGGGAACTCGACCAGCAGCTGGTCGAGCAAGCCCAGCGAGGCGACAAGCATGCCTTCGAGCTGCTGGTGTCGAAATACCAGCGAAAGCTGGCGCGGTTGCTGTCCCGGTTCATCCGGGACCCGACAGAGGTCGAAGATGTCGCGCAGGAAACGTTCATCAAGGCCTACCGTGCGCTGCCCTCGTTCCGGGGCGACAGCGCGTTTTATACGTGGCTGTACCGGATCGGCATCAACACCGCGAAGAACTACCTGGTGGCGCTGGGGCGGCGCGTCCCGACCACGACCGAGTTCGATTCCGAGGACGCGGAGGGGTTCGAGGGTGGCGAGCAGTTGCGCGACATCAACACACCCGAGAGCATGCTGATGTCCAGGGAGATCGCGAACACCGTCAACGACACCCTGATGCAGCTGCCCGAAGAGCTGCGCAACGCCATCACGCTGCGCGAGATCGAAGGCTTGAGCTACGAGGATATTGCAACGATCATGAATTGCCCGATCGGCACGGTTCGTTCGAGAATATTCCGTGCGCGCGAGGCAATCGCCGAAAAGCTGCGACCCCTGCTCGACACTCGCAAGGACCAAAGGTGGTGACCATGAAGGAAAAACTATCGGCGCTGATCGACGGCGAGCTCCAGGGCGACAGTCTTCACGCGCACCTCGGACGGCTCCGAGCGGACCCTGAATTGCGCGGCGCATGGGATACCTACCACCTGATCGGCGATGCGCTCAGGGGCCAGGTCGGCCCGAGGATCGCCGATCGCGTATTCGCCCGCCTGCGCGCGGAGCCGACGGTCCTTGCCCCGCGGCCGGAAAAGAGCCCCTCCAGACGCCTCGGCTGGTACGCCATGAGCGCAGCAGCCAGCGTCGCCGCAGTGGCTTTTGTCGTGTGGACTGCTTCCCCCGGCTGGCGCGCCGAGCCGCAACTCGCCGCCGGTCCGGAGGTGGCCACGGCCGCGACAGCGGCCCCGGTCGCCCTCGTCTCCAGTGTCGCGCCCGCCGAAATCGAGAATTATCTGCTCGCCCATAGGCCTTATTCCCACACGAGCGCCATGCAAGGAATTGCACCCTACGGCCGCAGCGTGGCTGACGAGCGCAGGGCGGCAAGGGAATGACGCTGCCCTTCGCGTCATGTGTGTGGCGGGGGATAAGGATCCCGCTGTTCCTGCTCCCGGTATCGGCGGCGATAGCCCAGACCGAACCCACCGCGCTGCAATGGCTTCAACGCATCTACTCCGCAACGGAAAAGCTCAGCTACTCCGGCACGTTCGTTTACCAGCAGGGCCAGCAGGTCGAAACCTCGCGCATCACCCACCTCGTCGAGGCTTCGGGACCGCGCGAGCGCTTGGAAACGCTTGACGGGGTGCCGCGCGAGATCATCCGTACCGGCGACGAAGTCGTGTGCTACCTGCCTGCGAGCCTGACGGTGAAGATCGACAAGCAACCCGGTCGCCGGCCGTTTCCCGCGATCCTTTCGGAGCAGCTCAAGGACGTCTCGGAGAACTACACCATCAGGAAAGGCGAGATCGAGCGCGTTGGAGGCTACAGTTGCCAGGTCCTCGCGCTGGAGCCGAAAGACCGCATGCGATACGGTCACCGGCTTTGGGCGGATCTCAGTACCGGCATGCTCCTCAAGGCGAAGACTTTCGACGAGAAGAACGAGCTCCTGGAGCAGTTCGCATTCACGCAGATCAAGATCGGCGGCCACATCGGCCGCGATCAGTTGAAGGCGCGCTATTCCCGCGAAAGCCGGGATTGGCGCGTCGAGGATTCCCGCGCGAAACGCGCCAATCTGGCCGAAGCCGGATGGACGATCCGTTCCAGTCCCGCCGGCTTTCGCACGGTCGCCGAGCTGATGCGGACCATGGGAGGCATCGGAGGAGTCGGCCATATCGTGTTGTCCGACGGGCTTGCAGCCATCTCGGTATTCATCGAGCCTGCGACGAACAAGCAGCCGGCGCCGCAGCCGGGTCTGGTGCGGCAGGGGGCGATCAACGTCTACATGCGCCCTGTGGGCAGCTACTGGGTTACGGTGGTCGGCGAAGCGCCTGCAGAGAGCGTAAAATACATCGCCAACGCGGTCGAATACCGCAAGTAAAACCCGGCGACCTCCACTGAATCGGTCCGGCTCCCGGCAGCCGGGTAGTGTCGCGGTTTTCTACCGGCTCGAATCCGAGGATCAATTTGATGGCGAGAGTACTGTTCATCTGTCTGCTGCTCGGCTTGCCCTCCGCGCTGGTCGCGCAGGGACGCGAGCTGCCCGATTTCACCGAGCTCGCCGAAAGGCAAGGCCCCACCGTCGTCAATATCAGCACCACTCAGATGCGTGAGCGCCGCGCGTCGCCGCAGATTCCGAATCTCGAGGAAGACGATCCGCTCTACGATTTCTTCCGGCGCTTCATCCCGCGCCCGCCGGGGCCGGGCGGCCAGGGCCCGCGCGATTTCGAGAGCCGCTCGCTCGGTTCCGGCTTCATCATCAGTACCGACGGCTACGTTCTCACCAACGCGCACGTCGTCGATTCCGCTGATGAGATCACCGTTCGCCTGAACGACAAGCGTGAATTCAAGGCCCGCGTGATCGGCGCCGACAGGCGCACCGATCTCGCCCTGATCAGGATCGATGCCACCGGGCTGCCTGCCGTGCGGATGGGTGACCCGAACCGGCTCAAGGTCGGCGAATGGGTCGTCGCGATCGGCTCGCCCTTCGGTTTCGACAGCACCGTCACCGCGGGCATTGTCAGCGCCAAGGGCCGCAGCCTTCCGCAGGAGAACTTCGTTCCCTTCATTCAGACCGACGTCGCGATCAACCCGGGGAATTCCGGCGGGCCCTTGTTCAACATGCGCGGCGAAGTCGTGGGAATCAACTCGCAGATCTACAGCCGCACCGGCGGCTTTATGGGGCTTTCCTTCGCGATTCCGATCGACGTCGCGATGGAAGTGCAGAGCCAGCTGCGCCAGTTCGGCCGCGTCAGCCGCGGGCGAATAGGCGTCGTGATCCAGGAAGTCTCGAAGGAACTCGCCGAATCGTTCGGTCTTTCCAGGCCCGTTGGCGCTCTCGTCAATGCCGTCGAGAAGGGCGGCCCCGCCGAGAAGGCGGGGGTGGAGACCGGCGACATCATTCTCAAGTTCGACGGCAAGCCGGTATCGAGCTCGAACGAGTTGCCGCGCATCGTCGGCAACACCAAGCCCGGGATCAAGGCACCCGTCGAGCTGTGGCGCAAGGGCGCGACCCGGGAGATCACCGTCACGGTCGGGGAGTTGCCCGAGGACCGGGTCGCGAGCCGCAGCGAGCGCCGCGGAAAGCCGCCGGAGCAGGCGGCCAATCGCCTCGGTTTCGCGGTCGTCGATCTCACTGCGGAACAAAAGCGGGACCTGAAGCTGGGAGGCGGCGTGATCGTCGAAGAGGTGCGCAACAATCGCCGCGCGGATGTGCGCGCGGGCGACGTGATCACGGCGGTGACCAGCAAAGGTCAGACCACCGAAGTGAGATCCACGGAACAGTTCAACAAGCTCCTCGCGCAGCTGGAACGCAACACCACTCTGACCCTCCACGTGCGCCGCGGCGAGAGCAACCTGTTCGTAACCGTCAAGGGTGAAGGTGCGCCCGGTTAGCGCGGTTTCACCGCTGGCGAGGGAGGATGATCGGCCCTCGCGCTACGTCCTGTACAGCCGCGGCGACTGCCGGCTCTGCGAGGAGATGCTCGCTGCGCTGAGGGCGCAAATGGGAGCGGGTTTTCCCGTCGAGATCGTCGACGTCGACAGCGACCCGGGGCTCAAGGCTCGGTACGGCGAACACGTACCGGTTCTGATGGATGGCGATACCGAACTCTTCCGTCACCACTACGATTCCGCGAAGTTTTCTGCATACGCCGCAAAAATACGCTAAAATTCAAAGCCTTGTGGTTGAAAAGGGTGCTCGCTGGCACCTTTTTTTATAAGCGGCGGTCTCAATGCAGCACATCCGCAATTTTTCGATCATTGCCCATATCGATCACGGCAAGTCGACGCTCGCAGACCGTTTCATCCAGCGCTGCGGCGGGTTGTCGGAGCGCGAAATGTCGGAGCAGGTGCTCGATTCGATGGATCTGGAGCGTGAGCGTGGCATCACCATCAAGGCGCAGACCGCTGCGCTGCAATACACTTCGCGTGACGGAAAGACCTACAACTTGAATCTTATCGATACTCCCGGGCATGTCGATTTCTCTTATGAAGTGTCGCGCTCGCTTGCCGCGTGCGAAGGGGCGCTTCTCGTGGTGGACGCAAGCCAGGGAGTGGAGGCGCAGACCGTCGCCAATTGCTACACCGCCATCGAGCAGGGCGTCGATGTCGTGCCGGTGCTCAACAAGATCGACCTGCCTTCGGCCAATCCGGAGCGCGCCATCCAGGAAATCGAGGACGTCATCGGGATCAAGGCAAGCGATGCTTTGCTCGTGAGCGCCAAGACCGGGGAGGGGGTGGAGGAGGTTCTCGAGGCCGTGATCCATCGAATGCCGCCCCCCAAGGGGGATCCCGATGCGCCGCTGAAGGCATTGATCATCGATTCTTGGTTCGACAACTACGTCGGCGTGATCATGCTGGTGCGCCTGGTGGACGGGATCATCCGGCCGAAGGACAAGCTCCTGCTGATGTCCACGCAAGCGGTCCATCTGTGCGAGCAGGTTGGCGTATTCACGCCCAAGTCGCAAGCCCGGGAGCAGCTTTCCGCGGGCGAGGTGGGATTCGTCACTGCCGGAGTGAGGGAGCTCCAGCACGCGCGCGTCGGTGACACCGTCACCCTCGTCAATCGCCCCGCGGCCGCGCCGCTTCCGGGCTTCAAGGAGATCAAGCCGCAGGTGTTCGCCGGTCTCTATCCGGTCGAGGCGAGCGAATACGAAGCGCTGCGCGACGCGCTGGAGAAGCTGAAGCTCAACGATGCGTCGCTGCATTACGAGCCGGAAACCTCCCAGGCCCTCGGCTTCGGCTTCCGCTGCGGGTTTCTCGGCCTGCTCCACATGGACATCGTGCAGGAACGCCTCGAGCGCGAGTACGACATGGCGCTCGTGACTACCGCTCCCACCGTCGTCTATGAGATTCAACTGCGCGACGGCACGGTTACGCGCATCGAGAACCCGGCGAAGATG
>VBCH01000084.1 GCA_005884455.1 Betaproteobacteria bacterium | reverse complement strand
CGAAGTCATCGAACCCCCCGTCGAACCACGTCGTCGTCATTTGCGCGCCGGCGTGCGCGGTGGCGCGCAAGCTCTCCCAGTCGCCGGTGTCGCGCGCGAGCGCCCAGTCCTGCATGAGCGCCGAGATCGCAAGCTGGTCCTGCAGGTCCGGCATGCTCTCACTCGGGCTCGATGCCCGCCTTGCGCAGCAGGCCGACCCATTTGCCGACCTCGGCCTTCACGAACGCCTCGGTCTCGGCGGGACTCATGCGCAGGCTCCTGCCGCTGCCCAGCTCGAGCCGCGAGCGCGCATCGGCCGAGAGCGCCGCCTTGTCCACCTCGGCGCGCAGGCGCTCGACGACGGCGCGCGGCGTGCGCGACGGCGCGAACAGGCCGAACCAGGTCTCCATCTCCAGATCGACCACGCCGGTCTCGATGAGCGTGGGAATCCGCGGCATGGTGGGCGCGCGCTCGCGGCTCGACACCGCGAGCGCCTTCACCTGCCCGGACTCGACGTAGGGCCCAGTGGTGGTCGTGTTGTCGAAGAACAGGTCAAGACGGCCGGCGAGCAGGTCCTGGTATACGGGCTGCGCGCCCTTGTACGGCACCTTGACGATGTCGACGCCGGCGAGCGCGGCGATGATCGCCGCCCCGATGTACTGTCCCGTCCCCACGCCGCTCGTTCCGATGTTGAGCTTTCCCGGGTTCGCGCGCGCAAAGTCGATCACCTCCTTCAAGCTGGCTAGCGGCAGATCCTTGCGCGCGACCAAGGTGTAGGAATGGCTGACGACGAGGCTGAGCGGAACGAAATCGGCGAGCGAGTCGTAGCCGGGTTCCTTGTACAGGCCCATGTTGAGCGCGATGTTGGACAGCCCGCCGACCACCAGGTTGTAGCCGTCGGGAGCGGCGCGGGCGACGAACTGCGTTCCCACCAGCGTCCCCGCGCCGGGACGGTTCTCGACCACGAACGCCTGTCCGGTCTGCTCGCCGAGCTTCTGCGCGAGCACCCGCCCTACCAGGTCGAACCCGCCTCCTGGCGCCGAGGGAACGACGACGCGCACCGGGCGCGAAGGGTAGTCCTGGGCGAGCGCCGCAAAGCAGGCGATGCAAGACCACAGAGCGACTGCGGCGCGCGCAGCTTCGAATTTCCGCATGGCTTTCATATTAGAATACCGCGGCCTTTCGCGCACACACTTTTCGGTCCAGAAAAATCATCGCAACGTCGAAGAAGCGGCCCTGCTCCGGTCTGTTGTTGATCTGCGCGGCGCTGGCCTCGGGGCCGGCCGCCGCGACCAGCGATTTTCTCTCGGACCTCGTCGGCAGGGACAGCGCGGGCTTGGGCGCAGTCCTGCGCATCGAGCAATCGCCTTATCGCGGCGAGGGCCTGCGGCTCGACGTCCTTCCCCTCTATCTCTACGAGGGCGAGCACGTCTATCTGCATTCCAACCGCGCGGGGCTCAAGTTCAACATCGATCCGAGGAGGCGCGTGGACGTCTTCATCTCGCGCCGGCTCGAGAGCTTCCCGGTGAACCAGGTGCCGTCCAGCCTCTCCGGAATGGCGACACGAACGACCGAAAGCGAGGCCGGCGTGAGCTTCGAGCAGCGTTTCGACTGGGGCAAGGTCTTCGTCGAATACCTGCGCGACACCTCGCACACCTCGGGCGGGACGGAAGTGAAGCTCGGCTACAGCCGCGAGGCGAACCGCGGAGGGCTGAGGCTCATTCCCTATTTCACGCTCTCCGTCCGCGACTCGAGGCTCAACGACTATTACTACGGCGTGATGGTCTCGGAGGCGACCGCGGACCGCCCCGCCTACGGCGCCGGGGGCGGCGTGAACGGCACGCTGGGCGTCAATGCGCGCTACGACCTTTCGGCCCACTGGTATCTCCTCGCCGGCCTCTCGGCCACGTATTGGGCGAGCGAAGTGCGCAACAGCCCCATCGTCGAGAACCGCGCGCTTCAGCTCGCCGGCTACGGCGGGATCGCCTACGAGTTCGAGCCCAGCCCTCCGCGTCGATGGGAGGACGGGACTCCGCTTTTCGTGAAGATCCTCTACGGCAGATCGTCGACCTGCAATCTGCTCCCGATCATGGAGCTCCGGTGCGGCACGCTCAGCACGGACGAGAAGACGAGCATCGCGGCGATCGACCTCGGCGTACCCTTCTTCGAGAACCCCGACAGCTGGAGCTTCGTGGGCTATGTCGGCCTGCTGCGCCACGAGGAGCGCGACCTGCAGCCGGACTTCTGGCAGGTGAACGTCTACATGAAGGTCTTCTACTGGGGATTTCCCTGGCGCAATTCGGTGCGGACCCGCGTCGGCTTCGGTGCCGGACTCTCGTATGCGCAGGCCGTCCCCTTCGCCGAGGCGCAGTCCCAGGCCGAGCGCGGCCGCAATACGTCAAAGCTTCTGCAGTATCTGGACCCGACCATCGACGTGAGCGTCGGCGACTTGTTCGGGTCGAAGAAGCTGCACGAAACGTATTTCGGCTTCGGCGTGAGCCACCGCTCGGGCATGTTCGGCATGGCCCAGCTCTTCGACAACGTGAACGGCGGATCGAACTACATCTACACGTACGTCGAGTGGAGGATGTAACTCTCCCCTCCTCGTCGAGGAGGGGTGCCCCGAAGGGGCGGGGTGGTCAGCTTTCTTCCCGCCAGAAGCCGAGCGCTTCCTGCGCCGCCCGGTCGGAGTAGCTGAAGATCACGCAGTCGGTCGCCGCCTCGAAGCGGCGTATCTCCCACGACGGCACGACGAAAACGTCATGCGGCGCGAAATCGAAACGCTCGCCCCCGACATCGGCGCTGCCCCGCCCTTCGACCACGCAGTACACCGCGCCGTCGGTGCTGCGATGCCTGCCCCCGGTGAACCCTCCGGGCAGCCATTGCATGAAAACCGCCAGGGTCGGGAAAGGATCCTTGCCGGTGTCGCGATGGGTATAGCGCAGCTTCCAGCCGTGACACGGATGCGGATTACCGCCCTTCGAGAGGCGCTCCAGATTTGCGCGGGTGCGTTCATAGGGGAATGACAGGAAGCTCTCGCTCCCGGGCGGCGCCGCGCGCTGCCTCTCTTCAGGATAATCCTCGCGGAAGTGCGCGCCGAAGAGGTTCGCGAACGCCGTGTCCAGGCCGTCCAGCCACACCACCGGCGCCGAGCCCTCGTTGCCGTGGTCGTGCCACGTCCAGCCGGGCGTCACGATGAAGTCGCCCGGGCGCATCGGGATGCGCTCGCCATCGACCGCGGTGTAGGCGCCCTCGCCTTCGACGATGAGGCGCAGCGCGTTCGGCGTGTGCCGGTGCGTGGGCGCGATCTCCCCGGGCAGGATCGCCTGCAGCCCCGCGAAGAGCGCTGGCGTGATGAAGGTCGTTCCCGGCAGCGAGGGGTTTTCGAGCATCAGCACGCGCCGCTCGGCCTGCTTGGCCGTGATCAGCTCGCAGGCGCGCATCAGAAGCGGCCGCGTGTCCCTCCATCGCCAGATCGCGGGCCGAGCGTCGGTGCCGGCCTTCAGGCGCATCACGCGTTCCCAAAGCGGCTTCAAGCCGAGCTCGGCGATTTCCTTCGAGAAGCGCGCGAGATCCGAGTTCACGACGGCGGACATGGGGATTCCTATGCCGCCGAGAGCGCCTTGCCGAGTCGCGCACGGTCGTGGGGGCGCGTCCAGTCGAACTTCGGGATCTTCGGGACAATGCGGGTGGGGTTGACGCGGTCGATGCTGTAGTAACCCGTGACGATGTGATCGAGCTTCACCGTCTCGGACACGCCCGGGACCTGGTACAGGTCGAGCATGTAGTCGCTTAGGTTCTCGTAGCTCGAGAGCGGCCGCCAGGTGCACTTGAACACGTGATGATAGGCGGCGTCGAAGCGCACCAGCGTCGGCAAGAGGCGCCAGTCGGCCTCGGTCAGCGCATTACCCACGAGGTAGCGCTGGGCCGCG
>VBCH01000083.1 GCA_005884455.1 Betaproteobacteria bacterium | reverse complement strand
CGCTCTTTCACGGCGATGACTGGGGTTCGAATCCCCTTGGGGACGCCAACTTTACCCCTCTTGGGTTCAGCCCCAGGTCGCGAGCCGCCACGCCCAGGCCGAAGCGCGCCCCTCGGCCCAGCGGGAGCCGGTAACCCCAATTGGGGTCTTCGGCCGATAATGTGTCCGTAGCCCCCCTTTTCGGAATAACTCTCACGATATGACGTTCGCCGTCGTCCTCGCATCACGCTCAGCGATCTGGGCCTGCGCTGATAGGCAGCTCACGGATCAGCACAATCCACTACTCTCGTCGAAGTCGGGAGTAAAGATCACGTCTATCGAGACCAAAGACGGTGTTGCGCTGCTCGCCTACGCGGGAATTGGCCGCGTGAAGGACACGCAAATCAGCTGGTGGGTCTACCGTACGCTGCGCGGCCTCAATATGCCGTTGGAGCGATCACTAGAACACATCTCCGATGCGGCGCAGCGAAGACTGGCTCCGTACGTACGACATGCTGGTGCTCATTTTTTCATCGCGGCCGCGATTCGCGACGGCAAGCACTACGTGTACGAGATCGACCTGCATAAGCGACCTCCGCAGGTGATTCGGTACGAGCCCCGGACACGCAGTCAAGTACAGACTGGGATCTCCGGATCTGGCGCGACTTATGCACTTCGCTACGAGAAACCGCGCATAAAAAACATAGCCCGCTTGGTCAAGCACTACGAGCATGAGAAGGTATCTTCCGAGTTCATCGCGTCCCAGCTCGCTTCACTGAATGCGTCGATCAGTGCGAGGGCGCGCGCTGTAGGTGACAACACTATCTCGCCGGAGTCGATTGTGATCCATCGGCACCCCAAGAGTAAGAAGTCGGACGGGCAGCAATGGTGCTTCGACCCGGCGGGCAAGACGTACAGCGATCCCGATGCCGCGGTACCCATTGTTGGATGTGGCTTACCGGTCTCGGAGATAACACGCGCTTTGATGGATGACTTCCTCCAGCGAATACGCGCGATGCCCCCAGATGCTACGCCAGCGCAGTTAATAAATGCTCAGGAGTACGAAGCAGCCACGCGAGCAATTATCGAGAACATTCCCGACACCCCCGACGAGAAACTTCGCTGAAACTCGAGGAGACTCGTTCACGGGCCCTAGCGATCTTCTAGCACACCGTAATTCCTTGCTGAGCTCGGCTGGGAAATGAGCGAGCCCGACGCCGCTGAGTGAGCGACAACCTGTGGGAATTACCTGACGAAATGTGAGGGGTTTGCCTGACTGTGAGCGCCGGAAAACCAGGAGCAAAATGTCACGGGCTTGAAAGGCAGCACGGCTCGCGCCGATCTCGTGAGCGCCGCGATCGGCGGGAGTACGGGAGGGGACCCCGGGAGTGACCTTCCTATCCGTTTACTGGGCGGCCTTCATTCCGAAGCCGGTGCCTCAATTGAAGGCAATTCGACCACGGAGGAATCGATGAAAGTTGCTTACAACGCGATTGGAAAAACGGATACTGGCAAACCAATCCTCGGACAAGTTTTCATTGATAGCAAGGTGCAAGTAAGCGGGAGTCTTGTCTACAAGATTCTTGCCTATCACTTTATCAGCGACAACTTGGTCCATTTCGGCGCGGGAGCCGCCACGGATCGCCTGAGTATCATGGTTGGGCCGCCCCCCGGGGACAGGGTAGTGCCCGGCTCGTCGCTCTGGCAGATGGGCGGCTGGGTCACTGATGTAGGCGTCCTTTTCCAGGGCGTGGACAATGTTTTGTTCCAAGGTCCGCCGCCAACAACGAATCTGCCACTGAAGAATCTCTATATGCAGCTGCCGCCGCGCATCGAGTTGGTCGCCACTTTTCCTGGGCCTTTGCACTCTGTTCCTTTTATCCCCAAGGGCTTTTTGAAGCTGATATGGGATCCCCTATTCGCCATCACGAAAGGACTTCCGCTCAATTTCTTCGACCATATGGAGACCTAAATCTCCTCGCGTTGGGGAAGAAAGGCGGCTGGCGCGAACTCTCCTGGGAATGAGCGAGGCGGACGCCGGAGGGCTCGAACGGACCCTCAACGACCGGAAATAACTCTCTCACGCGGCGCTCAGCCACGCCTCGCAGGGGAGGGCGATGCGTGTTATATAGCTAGCGAATCCCCTTGGGGAACCACGGAGGGCGTCTCAGCTTTGAAAGCCCTGGGATGGTGGCCCGCAGGCAGCCCGAACGGACGCCCGGCGAGCCGTATTTCGGCCCCGGGGTATGGGTGCTCTCCCCTTGGCGATGCCATCCCCCGGTGGTTCGTCCAAACGCACTACTTCACCATCCTCACCACCCACGGCAGCGTCACCGTCTCAAATATCTTCTGATCCGATATCGCGACGTTTCTCCCCATGTGCCCGCCCTGCGGGTTGATCCAGACTTCCTTCGGCGAGCCGGAGCGCATCAATAGAAACAGATCTTCGATGGGGACTTGGGTGTCGCGCATGCCGTTGATGACGAGCATGGGCGCGGAGGGTTTGTCGAGCCAGCCGGCGGTCTTGAGGGACATTTTCGGGCCGTAGGCGAGGAAGTCGTCGAGGGTCTTGGCGCCGTAGATGGCGGCGCGGGCTTCGAAGAGCTCGAAGAGGTATTCGCGGGTGCCGATGGCTTTTTTCTGCCATTCCGGCTGGAAGTATTCGTGCACGGGCCCGCCTTGCACGACCGCGCCGCGGATGCGCTCGCGCTCGAGGTAGGCGAGGCGCGCGGCCCAGTGGCCGCCCCACGATCCGCCGTAGACGACGACGCGCTTGGCGTCCAGCTCGGGCCGGGTGGCGATGTAGTCCAGGACGCGCGTGAATTCGCGTTCGGCGCCCGGCACGACCTGGCGGATGGTCGATTGGCCCGTTCCCGGCATATCGAAGGAGAAGTAGCCGACGCCGTGCGCAAGGTAGGCGTCGTTGCGGAAGGAGGCGTTTTCCTTGCGGCCGTCGAGGCCGCCGATGGTGAGGACGAGCGGGGCAGGGCGCGCTCCCTTCGGGAGCCGCAGGTAGCCGACGATCTCCTTGCCTTCGAAGGGAACGCGCACGATCTCGATCGGCGGGTTCTGGAGCTTCGCGTAGGCGGCGAAGGCTTCGAGCGCCTTATCGTAGGCCTTCACCTTGCCCGGGGAGTTCTCCAGCGGAAAGCGCGCGAAGAGGTAGTACTCGAAGGCGCACTTGTAGTGCTCCGAAGCGCTGGCGCGGTCGGATGCCCTTTTCGCCTGCGCCATGTGGCGGTCGCCGATTGCGCTCCAGGCGGTGGCCCATTCGTCGCGGTCGAGGGTCTTGAGATTACCGAGCGCCTCGCGCACTTCGGCGGCGTCAAGACCCGATACCGGATAGGCGTTGCGGTCGGCGCGCTCCTGGATGTCGGCCTTCAGCTCGGCGAGCGTACGCGGGCCGCCCGACTGCGCGAGGGCGGGGCAGGCGAGCGCGGCGAGGGTAAGGGCAAGGAATGAACGTGCGATCATTATG
>VBCH01000071.1 GCA_005884455.1 Betaproteobacteria bacterium | reverse complement strand
GTCACCGCGAACGCGACCAGCCGCAGCCCGATGCTGAAGATGGTGGTGAGGGTCATGGTCGCGCGGAACTGCTCCTTGCTCAAGGGGCGGTGGGAGAGATAGATCGCGTAAGGCGGCCCGCCCGCCCCGAAGAGCGTTCCCGAAAGGCCGCCGCAGAATCCGGCGAGGAACGCCCAGTTCCGGCTGACGGCCGCGGGAGGCCCGCGCCGTGAGAGGCTGTAGATCGCGTAGGCGAGCACGAATGCACCGAGCGCGACAAGCGACGCGTTGCGCGGCAGGTTGACGAGCAGCGTGGTGCCGGTCACTATCCCGACGATCATAAGCGGAACCATGCGCGCGATGTCGCCGAGGATCGCGTTCCTCGGGTTCTCCAGTCCCAGCCTCAGGCCGTTGGCGAAATCGACGACCGCGAATACCGCCAGCGCGAAAGGCAGCGGGACGAAGAAGGTCGCGAGCGGAATCGAGACCAGGGCCGAGCCGAAGCCCGTAAGGCCCTGGATGAAGCCGGCCAAGAACGCGATCGGGGCGAGCGCGAGCGCCGCTTCGGCGCCTTCGAAGATCATCCCGGGCGCCGCGCCCTAGGCCAGCGCCCGAGCGAGCACCTGCGCGACGTGCACTGCCTGCCGCGCCGCTCCGTCGGCGATCTGATGGCGGCAGCTGGTGCCGCCGGCGACGAGCAGCGTGTCCTCCCCCGTGGCGCGGATCTTGGGAAGCAGCGCGAGCTCGGCCATTTTCATCGAGACCGCGTAGTGCCGGGCCTCGTAGCCGAAATTTCCCGCCATGCCGCAGCACGACGATTCGATCGTCTCGACTTTCAGCTCCGGAACGAGCGACAGCGCCCGCTGGACCGCGGGCATGGCGCCGAAGGCCTTCTGGTGGCAATGGCCGTGCAGCAGCGCCCGCTTCTCGGCGAGCGGCTTGAGCTCGAGCGAGAGACGGCCGGTTTCGTGCTCGCGCGCGAGGAATTCCTCGAAGAGCAGGGCGCTTTCGGCCAGGGCGTCGGTCTCCCCACCCGGGAGCATCGCTTTGAATTCATCGCGCAGGGTCAGAAGGCAGGAAGGCTCGAGGCCGACGACATCGACCCCGCGCCCCACGTAGGGCTCGAGCGCGGCCAGCACCCGTTGCGCCTCGGCCTTCGCCTGCTCGACCATTCCCGCCGCGAGGAAAGTGCGGCCGCAGCATAGCGGCCGCGAGCCGTCGCTCGCGCGGGCGACATGCACCCCGTACCCGGCCCGGTCGAGCACGGCGAGTGCCGCGCGCGCGTTTTCCGGCTCGAAGTAGTTGCTGAACGTATCGACGAAGAGCACGACCTCGCCGGACTTCCCTTCGCTGCTCGATCGGCGCAGCGAGCTGAGGAACGAGCGGCGCCACTTCGGCAGGGAGCGCCGGGCTGCGAAGCCGAAGGCGCGCTTGCCCATCCTCTGGACCGCGTTCGCCGTCCGCGGGAAGCGCGAGGCCAGAGGGCCGTAGCGGGGCAGGTAGGCGATCAGCCTGTCCTTCATCGCATAGCCGTGGCGCGCGTGATAGTGATGCAGGAACTCGATCTTCATCTTCGCCATGTCCACGCCGGTCGGGCATTCCCGCCTGCAGCCCTTGCAGGACACGCACAGATCGAGGGTCTCGTACATCTCGTCCGAGGTGAAGGCACCGGGGCCGAGCTGGCCGGAGAGCGCAAGGCGCAGCGAGTTGGCGCGCCCGCGGGTGAGGTGCCGCTCGTCGCCGGTCGCGCGGAAAGACGGGCACATCGTTCCGGCGTCGAACTTGCGGCAATGCCCGTTGTTGTTGCACATCTCGACCGCAGCGGCGAAACCCTCGCTCGCCGCGCCCGGCACGCTCCACTCGCTCCAGTCGAGCACGGTGTCCAGGCGCTCGGCCGCATATCCCGGCTTGAACCGGAAAAGCGTCCGGTCGTCCTGCTTCGACGGGCGCACGATCTTTCCCGGGTTCATGAGCGCTTTGGGATCGAAAAGGTCCTTGATCTCGGCGAGCGCCGCGGCAAGGCGCGGACCGATGATGGGCTCGATCCACTCCGAGCGCACCAGCCCGTCGCCGTGCTCCCCCGAATACGCGGCGCCCTTGTATTTTTTCACCAGAGCGCAGGCCTCCTCCGCGATCGCCCGCATCTTGTTTGCGCCGTCCGACTTCATGTTCAGGATGGGCCGCACATGCAGCGTACCGACCGAGGCATGCGCGTACCACGTGCCTTCGGTGCCGTGCTTGCGGAAGACCTGCGTCAGGGAATCGGTGTACTCGGCGAGGTTTTCCAGGGGGACCGCGCAATCCTCGATGAAGGAGACGGGTTTGCCGTCGCCTTTCATCGACATCATGATGTTCAAGCCTGCCTTTCTCACCTCCCACACGTCCCGCTGGAGCGCGGCGTCGATGATGCGGATCACGCTGCCGGGACTCCCCAGGTCGGCCATAAGCGCGGCGAGCCGCTCGAGCTTGTCGGCAGGCCCGTCGCGATCGTCTCCGACGAACTCGACCAGCAGGATCGCGTCGGGATCGCCGCGGACGAATTTCTCCACGACTGCGCGGTAGGCCGGGTTGCTGCGCGCAAGGCCGATCATCGTTCGATCCACCAGCTCCACCGCGGTCGGCGACAGTCTGACTATGTGCTGCGGCGCTTCCATCGATTGCCGGAAAGTCCCGAAATGGCACACGCCCAGGGTCCTGAACCTGGGCAGGGGCGAGAGCTTCAGATGGATCCGCTTGGAGTAAGCGAGCGTGCCTTCGGAGCCGACCAGTAGCTGCGCGAAGTTCCATTCGCCGCGAGGCTTCACGAGATCCAGGTTGTAGCCCTGCACACGTCGCAGCACTTTCGGCCAGCGCGCTTCGATTTCGCCGGCCTCACGCTCCGCGATGGCGCTCACGTTCTTCGCGAGCTCGACGTAGCGCGCATCGCCGGAGAGCCGCGAAATATCCGCCGGCACCACGCCGAAGTGGTGCTCGCTGCCGTCGGCGAGCAGCGCGTCGATCCCGAGCACGTTGTGCACCATGTTGCCGTAGCGGATCGAACGCGAGCCGCAGGAGTTGTTGCCGGCCATGCCGCCGAGCGTCGCCTGCGCGCTCGTGGACACGTCCACCGGGAACCACAGCCCGTGCCGCCGCAGCTGAGCGTTCAGGCCGTCGAGCACGACCCCGGGCTGCACCACGGCGGTGGCAGCCTCCTTGTCGAAGGAAACGATCTTGTTGAGGAATTTACTGTGGTCGATGACGAGGGCGGCGCCCACCGTCTGGCCGCATTGCGAGCTGCCCGCACCCCGTGCGAGAACGGGCACGCCCTCTTCCACGGCGATCTGCAGCGCAGCTTTCGCGTCCTGCTCGGTCTTCGGCACGACCACGCCCACCGGGTCGATCTGATAGATCGAGGCGTCGGTGGAGTAGCGACCGCGGCTCGCGAGGTCGAACAGGACTTCGCCTTCGATCTCGCGCCGCAAGCGGGCCGCGAGCGCGCTATCGCCTGAGCGCGGATGAAATGAAACGGGGGAGACCGTCGAAGGCGCGCGGTCCATGCGTCACGCGGCCGCGGATTCCTTCTCGGCTTCGAGCATCGCGTCGAGCAGCACCTCGGGCGGCTGCGCTCCCTCGACCGCGAGCCGCTTGTTGAAGATAAAGAAGGGCACGCCGTTCACGCCCATGGCGCGCGCCTTGTCTTCCTCCTCGGCCACGGCGCGTCGCAGCGTCTCATCCGCGAGAGCGGCCTCCGCTTCCTTGCGGTCCAGTCCCGCCTGCGACGCGACGCGGACGAGCGTCCCGGCGTCGGTGAGGTCGAAGCCGTCCACAAAAAAGGCCTGCATCAGCGCTTCCTTCACCGCGGGCTGGACGCCGCTGGCGCGCGCGCGCTCGATCAGCGCGTGCGCGGCGAGCGTGTTCGGCTGGCGCTCGATCTTGTCGAAGGCAAAGGCGATGCCGAGCGGCTTGCCCGCCTGCACCAGGCGGTCGTGGGCGCTGTAGCCGCGCGCGCCGAATTTCTTCGCGATGTAGTCGGCGCGGGCGATGCCCTCGCGCGGCACGTCGGGGTTCAGCTCGAAGGGATGGTAGGTGACCTGGGGCGCCGCGGCTGCGGGATTGCGCGCGCCGTACAGCTCGAGCGCGGCCTCCAGGCGTCTCTTGCCGATGAAGCACCAGGGACAGACCACGTCAGAGATGATGTCGATGCTGAGCGTCATGGGGATTTCCTTCGGACCGCGTGCTCCATGATACCGCAGCCTTGAGCTAAATCATGGAGGCCGGGAGCTTTTCCGATAAACTAGCCGTCCGTCCATCATAAGCGAACACCTTATGCCTTACCGGAGCGGGCGCCATTTCCTGCAGATCCCCGGGCCGACCAACGTGCCCGACCGGGTTCTGCGCGCGATCGACCGCGCCACGATGGATCACCGCGGCCCCGAGTTCGGGAAGATTGGGCTTGAGATTCTCGAGGGCTTGAAGGCGGTGTTCCAAACGAAGCAGCCCGTGGTGATCTATCCGGCGTCGGGCACCGGCGCCTGGGAGGCGGCGCTCGTCAACACGCTCTCGCCGGGCGATCGCGTCCTGATGTTCGAGACCGGCCATTTCGCCTCGCTGTGGCACAAGATGGCGACCAAGCTCGGCCTCTCGGTCGACCTCGTCCCCACCGACTGGCGGCGCGGCGTCGACCCGGCCGCGGTCGAAGCCAAGCTCAGGGAAGACCGCGAGCACCGGATCAAGGCCGTGTGCGTGGTGCACAACGAGACTTCGACCGGGGTCGCGAGCCGTATCGGCGCGATACGCAAGGCGATCGACGCGGCGGGACACCCCGCGCTCTACATGGTCGACACGATCTCCTCGCTCGCCTCGATCGACTATCGCCACGACGAGTGGGGCGTAGACGTCACCGTCGCGGGCTCGCAGAAAGGCCTGATGCTGCCGCCGGGCCTGTCGTTCAATTGCGTGAGCGAAAAGGCGGGCAAGGCATCGCGGTCGGCGAAACTCCCGCGCTCGTACTGGGCCTGGGACGAGATGCTTTCCAACAACAAGAGCGGCTACTTCCCCTACACGCCGGCGACCAATCTGCTCTACGGCCTGCGCGAATCGCTTGCGATGCTCGAGGAGGAAGGCCTGCAAAACGTCTTCGCCCGCCACGCTCGCCACGCGGAGGGCACGCGGCGCGCGGTGCGCGCCTGGGGCCTGGAGATCCTGTGCGCATCGCCCGAGGAATACTCGAACTCGCTCACCGCGGTGATGATGCCCGCCGGCCACGACGCCGACGCGCTGCGCAAGATCATCCTCGAAGCCTACGACATGTCGCTCGGCACCGGCTTGGGGAAGCTCGCGGGGAAAGTATTCCGGATCGGGCACCTCGGCGACTTCAACGATCTGATGCTCGCGGGCACCCTCGCCGGCATTGAAATGGGGTTTGCGCTCGCCGGGGTGCCGCACAGAAAAGGCGGGGTGCTCGCGGCGCTCGATCACCTTGCCGAGAGCGCGCGGGCCGCCCCGCGCAAGGCCGCTTGAATTGCTCACCGCATCCGCGGACACACGCGGGGGTCTTTTCCGAGGAGGAGTCATGAAATTCGCAAAATGGAGCACGCTTGCGTTGTTCGCACTGACGGCGGCGCCCGCCCTCGCGTGGGAACCATCCAAGCCGGTCGAAATCGTCGTCGCCGCGGGCGCGGGCGGCGCCTCCGACCAGATGGCGAGGATGATGCAGGCCGCGATCCAGAAGAACAACCTCATGAAGCAGCCCATGGTGGTGTCGCTCAAGGGCGGCGCGTCGGGCGCGGAGGCGCTGATCTACATGAAGTCGGGGGCCGGCGACCCCCACAAGGTGCTGATCGCCTATTCGCTCATCTACATGCTGCCGCTCTCGGCCAAGATCCCGTTCAACTGGCGCGAGCTCACGCCGGTTTCCGTCATCGCGCTCGACCAGTTCGTGCTGTGGGACAACACCACGCTGCCCCACAAGAGCGTGAAGGAATTCATCGCGGCCGCCAAGGGGGCCAACCCGCCGTTCAAGATGGGCGGGACCGGCTCCAAGCGCGAGGACCATGTCCTCACCGTCTTCCTCGAGAAGCGGACGGGCGCCAAGTTCGCCTACCTGCCGTACAAGTCGGGCGGCGAGGCGGCGACTCAGCTGGTCGGCAACCACACCCAGTCGAACGTCAACAATCCTTCGGAGAATCTCGAAGTCTGGCGCGCCGGCCAGGTGCGCGCTCTGTGCGTGTTCGACAAGGAGCGCATGCAGTACAAGAGCAAAGTCACCGACGCCATGTCGTGGAACGACGTCCCGACCTGCAAGGAGGAAGGCATCGACGTGCAGTACCTGATGCTGCGCGCCATGTTCCTGCCGGGCAAGGTGGCCCCCGAGCAGACCGCGTTCTACGTCGACCTGTTCAGGAAGCTGACGCAAACCTCGGAATACAAGGACTACATGGAGAAGCAGGCGCTGAAGCCCGTCTTCCTCACCGGGAAGAGCATGCTCGATTTCCTGGAAGAGGACGACGCGCTCAACAAGAACCTGATGACCGAGGCGGGCTTCGTCGCGAACTAAGTGGCAAAATCCCAAGACGAGATCGTCGTCGAGGACCCCGCCGCTCCGGCGGGCGACTCGCCGGCGGTGGCGAGCACCCGCGCCGTCGACATCGTCGTTTCGCTGCTGCTGCTGGCGTTCGCCGGGGTGCTCGCTTTCGACAACTGGCGCACCGGCATGGGGTGGGACGCGACCGGCCCGCAGGCCGGCTACTTCCCGTTCTATCTCTCGGTGATCCTCGCCGCCGCCAGCGTCTGGGGTCTCGCCAAGGAGCTCTTCGCCCGCGGGCAGGCGAGCGCAAGCTTCGTCACGCGCGCGCAGCTTCGCCGCGTGCTGCAGGTATTCGTACCGACGCTGCTCTTCTGCCTCTTTACCCAATGGCTCGGGCTCTACGTGGCGAGCTTCCTGCTGATCGCCGGCTTCATGGTGCTCGTCGGACGCATCGCGGCCTGGAAGTCTCTGCTCACGGCGTTTCTCTTCTCGCTCGCCATGTTCGTCACCTTCGAGATCGCTTTCGACGTGATCATGCCCAAGGGCCCGATCGAATCACTCTTCGGGCGCTAGGCGATGGAGGCTTTCGGGCTTCTCGTCTACGGCTTCAGCGTCCTGCTGACCTGGAAGATCCTCGCCCTGATGATGGTGGGCCTCGTGCTCGGCATCTTCGTGGGGGTGCTTCCCGGTCTCGGTGGGCCGAACGGGGTCGCGATTCTGCTGCCTCTCACCTTCACGATGGATCCGACCTCGGCCATCGTCATGCTCTCGTGCATTTACTGGGGGGCGCTTTTCGGTGGCGCGATCACATCGATCCTGTTCAACATCCCGGGCGAGGCCTGGTCGGTGGCCACCACCTTCGACGGCTATCCGATGGCACAGCAAGGCAAGGCGGCCGAGGCGCTGACCGCGGCTTTCACCTCGTCCTTCATCGGCTCGCTGGTTGCCGTGCTGCTGATCACTTTCCTCGCGCCCGGAATCGCCTCCTTTGCGTTGAGATTCGGGCCGCCGGAATTCTTCGCAGTCTATCTGCTCACTTTCTGCTCCTTCGTCGGCCTGGGGCGCGAGGAGAAGCACAAGACCATCATCTCCATGGCGCTCGGCCTGTTGCTCGCGGGCGTCGGCATGGACACGGTCTCCGGCCAGCTGCGCATGACTTTCGGTTTCGACGAGCTGCTGCGCGGCATCAACTTCCTGGTGGCGGTGATCGGCCTGTTCGGCATCAGCGAGATCCTGCTGACGATGGAGGAGCGGCTCGCGCTGCGCGGCCACGCCGCCAGCATCAGCCTGCGCGTGGTGCTGAAAGTGTGGAAGGAAATGCCGCGCTACTGGGTGACGCTCTTGCGTTCCTCGGCAATCGGATGCTGGCTCGGCATCACGCCGGGCGGCGCGATCGCCGCCTCGTTCATGAGCTACAACCTCGCCAAGCGCTTCTCCAAGGACAAGGAGTCGTTCGGCAAGGGACGCATCGAGGGCGTGTTCGCGCCGGAGACGGCGGCGCACGCCTCCGGCACTTCCGCGCTTCTGCCGATGCTCGCGCTCGGCATCCCGGGCTCGGGCACGGCGGCGATCCTGCTCGGCGGCCTGATGGTTTGGGGGCTCAACCCCGGGCCGCTCCTCTTCGTCGAGCACAAGGGCTTCGTCTGGGGCCTGATCGCCTCGATGTATCTCGGCAACGTGGTCGGTCTTATCCTCGTGCTCACCACCGTGCCGATATTCGCCGCCGTCCTGCGCGTGCCCTTCTCGGCGATCGCGCCGATGATCGTGGTGTCCTGCGCGATCGGAGCCTACGCGATCCAGAACGCCATGTTCGACATCTGGCTGATGCTCCTCTTCGGCGTCGTCGGCTACGTATTCAAGAAGATCGGCATTCCGCTTGCGCCGTTCACGCTCGCGCTCGTTCTCGGTAACCGCGCCGAGGACTCATTCCGCCTGTCGATGATCGGCTCGGGCGGAGACATGCGCGTGTTCTGGTCGAACGGCCTGGTCGGCTCGATCACCACGCTCGCGCTCGTCCTGCTCCTCTGGCCGCTGATCGGCGGCGCGTTCGGCAGGATGCGGAGCGCTTTCGCCAGGAAGACAGCAACGGGAACGGCTGATGTCAGGTGAAATCCTTCTCGCCCGCGAAGGCGACATCGCCACCGTCACGCTCAGCAACCCGGCCAGGCTGAACGCGCTCGGCCTCGATTCGTGGAAGCAGCTGGGGGAAGTCATGCGCGAGCTCGACGCCGACAAGGCCTTGCGCTGCGTCGTGATACGGGGCGCGGGCGACAAGGCCTTTGCCGCGGGCGCGGACATCTCCGAGTTCGAAACCACGCGCAGGAGCGCGAAGAGCGCAAAAAAATACGGCGCAGTGCTCGAGGCGACGATGGGCGCGATCGCGCGCTGCCGTCACCCCATCGTGGCGATGATCCACGGCGTCTGCGTCGGGGGGGGACTCGAAGTCATCACGCAGTGCGACCTGCGCATCTGCGGAGCCTCGAGCCGTTTCGGCATCCCGATCAAGAACCTCGGCCTCGTCGTCGGCTATGGCGAGATGCAGGGGCTGATCGCTCTCGTCGGCCGCGCCGTCGCGCTCGAGATCCTGCTCGAAGGCCGCGTGTTCGGGGCCGAGGAAGCGAAAGACAAGGGCCTGGTGAACCGCGTCGTGCCCGACGACAAAGTCGAAGAGGAATCGATCGCGGCCGCCCGGCGCATCGCCGACGGCGCGCCGCTCGTCGCGCGCTGGCACAAGAAATTCGCGCGGCGCCTCGCCAACCCCCGCCCGCCCACCGCGGCCGAGCGCGACGAGGCCTACGCCTGCTTCGACACCGAGGACTTCAGGATCGGCGTGAAGGCGTTTCTCGGGAAAAAAAAACCGGAGTTCAAAGGCAGGTAGCGAGGTTTTCCGCGGGGAGGAACAGCGATCGGGAGTCCGCTTGAAACCTCGCCTGGACTAGAATCACGCTTCAACGACCGCGCCGAGGCGGTCAGCCTCAGGAGGAGAAAACCATGGCACGCAAGGATCCGGGTCCTCAGGTCGATCGCCGCAAGTTCCTGACCGGAGTCGCCG
The DNA here is from genome assembly GCA_005884455.1 of Betaproteobacteria bacterium. Taxonomy (GTDB): domain Bacteria; phylum Pseudomonadota; class Gammaproteobacteria; order Burkholderiales; family SG8-39; genus VBDM01. The sequence goes on along the minus strand of VBCH01000071.1, from coordinate 6,084 downwards.
CGGCCGGCGCCGCGACCGCCGCAGCGACGATGAGCACGCCCGTCACGCGCGCCGCGGAACCGGCCCCTGCAGCGCGCGTCCCCTCGGCGCTGCCGCCTTCCATGCACGTCGCCCAGGCCGAGACCGGAACGCCGCGCGAGCCGGCGCGCGTCCCGGGCATCCCCGGGTCGGACTTCATGGTCGACGTCGTCAAGACGCTCGGAATCAAGTACCTGCCGGCGAACTGCGCCTCGAGCTACCGCGCGATCCACGAGTCGCTGATCAACTACGGCGGCAACAAGCAACCCGAATTCCTCACCTGCATGCACGAGGAATCCGCTGTAGCCATGGCGCACGGCTACTTCAAAGTCGCCGGCAAGCCGCTGATGACGCTGTGCCACGGCACCGTGGGCCTGCAGCACGCCACCATGGGCATCTACAACGCGTGGTGCGACCGCGTGCCGGTGATCGTCGTCGGCGGCAACGACATGGACGCCGCGACCCGGCCGCCGGGCGTGCCCACCTTCCACTCGGCGCAGGACATCAACGCGCTGGTGCGCGACTTCACCAAGTGGGACGACACGCCGGTGTCGCTGCAGCATTTCGCGCAGTCGTTCGTGCGCGCCTACAAGATCGCGATGACCCCGCCCTACGGGCCGGTGATGATCTCGCTCGACGCGGGGCTGCAGCAGGAGCCCATGAAGGATCACGGCGAGAAGCCGTATGTCCCGCGCTACGTGCCGACCGCGCCGCCGCAAGGCGACTCGGGCGCGGTGAAGGAGGCGGCGAGGCTGCTCGCCGCCGCGCAGAACCCGCTGATCGTCGCCGACCGCGCGGCGCGCACGCCGAACGGCATGAGGCTGCTGGTGCAGCTCGCGGAAACGCTGCAGGCGCGGGTGATCGACCAGGGCGGCCGCATGAACTTCCCGCGGACGCATTACCTCTCCGCGCCGCCGACCGCCGTAAGCAGCGCCGACGTGATCCTCGGCCTCGAGCTCTCGGATTTCTGGGCGACGGTGAACTCGTACACTGACAATGCGGGGAACGGCGGTATCGGCACCAATTCGACGCGCATCAAGCGCGACACCAAGCTCATCAGCATCAGCTCGGTCGAGCTGAACACCAAGGCGAACTACCAGGACTTCCAGCGCTTCCAGGTCATCGACGTGCCGATGGCGGGCGACGCGGAAGCGACGCTGCCCGCGCTCATCGAAGCGGTGAAAGCGGCGATTCCCAACGACCGCAAAGGGGCGATCGCTGCGCGCGGCGAGGCCGCGAAGAAGGCTTACACCGAGGGCAAGGAGCGCACCCGGGCGGCGGCGGCGCTCGGCTGGGACGCGAGCCCGGTGAGCACCGCGCGCCTGTGCATGGAGGTGTACGCGGCGGTCAAGGATCTCGACTGGTCGCTGGTCGCCTCCGAGGGCAACGTCAGCAACTGGCCGAACCGCCTCTGGCCGATGGAGAAATACCACCACTGGCTCGGGCGCTCGGGCGGCTACGGCGTAGGCTACGGCGCGCCGGCCTCCGTCGGCGCCGCGCTCGCCAACCGCGACCTCGGCCGGTTCTCAGTGTCCATCCAGTCCGACGGCGACCTGATGTACGCCCCGGGCGTGCTGTGGACCGCGGCCAAACACAAGATCCCGTTGCTCGCAGTGATGCACAACAACCGCGGCTATCACCAGGAGGTGATGCACGTGCAGCGCCTGTCCAACTTCCGCAATCGCGTCGCAAACTACGGAGGCGACATGGGCCCGGTCGGCACCCGCATCGAGAACCCGGACATCGAGTACCACAAGCTCGCGGAAAGCATGGGCTGGTGGGCGAAGGGGCCGATCAAGGACCCGGCGCAGCTCGGGCCCGCGCTGAAAGAGGCCGTAAAAGTGGTGCAGGCGGGGCAGCCCGCGCTGCTCAACGTGTGGACGCAGCCGCGATGAGCACGGAACTACGGTTCGCGCTCGTCCTGGCCGGCATCCTCTTCAACCAGGCGGCCACCGCGGCGGGGTCGGCCGAGAAGGGCAAGGCCGCCTACGTGCAGCACGGCTGCTGGCAGTGCCACGGCTTCGCGGGCCAGGGCGGCGTCACCGGCCCGAAGCTCGCTCCGAATCCGATGCCGCCCGAGGCGCTCTCGGCGTTCGTGCGCAACACCCGCGGCGCGATGCCGCCCTACCAGGCAGCGATCCTCTCGGATGGGGACCTCGCCGACATCCACGCCTATCTGCTGTCGATCCCGAAAGCGCCGGACTACAAGAGCATTCCACTGCTCAACCACTAGGGAGCCTCGCCTTTTACCCCTAGACGACTTTCTTCCGCCGCAGCGTCTCGATCGCAGCCTCGCTGTAGCCCAGCTCGGCGAGCACCTCGGCGGTGTGCTCGCCGATCTCCGGCGGCGCCGTTGCGATTCGCGCCGGCGTGCGCGAGAGCCCGACCGCCTGGTTGACGATGCGGATCTCGCCGAGCTTCGCGCTTTTCACGCTCACCGCGGCACCGAGGTGCTTCACTTGGGGGTCGTCGAACATCTGATCGATCGAATAGATCGGCCCGCACGGCACCTCGGCCGCGGTCAGCACCTCGATCCACTCGGCGGTGGTGCGCGAGGCGAGTGCCTTGTTGATCTCGGCGTTCAGCGCGACGCGGTTCTTCGAGCGGTTCTGCTCGCCCTTGAAATCGGGATTCTCCAGCATGTCCGGGCGCGCGATGCCCTCGCATACGCGGCGCCACATCGCTTCGCCGGTCGCGGCGATGTTCATGTAGCCGTCCTTGGTCTTGTACGCCGAGGTGGGCATGCTGGTCGGATGGTCGTTGCCCGCCTGCCCCGGAGGCACGCCCGTCATCAGATAGCGCGCCGCCTGGAAATCGAGCAGCGCGATCTGCGACATCAGGAGCGAGGACTGCACCCACTGCCCTTTTCCGGATTTCTCGCGCTCGAGCAGCGCCGTCATGATTCCGAGCGCCGCGAAAAGACCGGCCGAGAGATCCGCGATCGCGGTTCCCGCGCGAACGGGTCCTTGTCCAGGGAGCCCTGTAATTGACATAAACCCGCCCATGCCTTGCGCGATCTGGTCGAAACCCGGCCGGTCGCGGTAGGGTCCGTCCTGGCCGAATCCCGAGATGCTCGCTAGGATGATGCGCGGGTTTGCCTTCTTCAGCGATTCGTAGCCGATCCCGAGCCTGTCCTTCACGTCCGGGCGGTAGTTTTCGACCACGACGTCGGCAGTCTTCACGAGCTTCATGAAGATCGCCACGCCTTCCCTCTCCTTCAGGTTGAGGGTGATCGAGCGCTTGTTGCGGTGCAGGTTCTGGAAGTCCGGGCCGTCGCGCGGGCCGCCCATCGTCTCGCTCCCGACGCTCGGCGGCGTTTCGATCTTGATCACGTCGGCGCCGAAATCCGCGAGCTGCCGCACGCAGGTCGGCCCGGCGCGCACGCGCGAAAGATCGAGGACGCGAAAGCGCGCAAGCGCGGTGGAGGCGGGAACGTGGGGCATGGGCGAACGGGGATCGGAATAACGTCCACCGTATAATAACCTGTCATCCGGGGGAGAAAATGTCGGTCCGCGAGCACGACCTGGGCGAAATACGCGATGCCGTGGCGAAGCTCTGCGCCGCTTTTCCGATGGACTATTGGCGCGAGACGGACCGCGAGCGGCGCTATCCCACCGAGTTCGTGCGCGCGCTCACCGAGGCGGGCTGGCTCTCCTGCCTCATCCCCGAGGAGTACGGCGGCGCGGGCCTCAAGCTCGCCGCGGCCGCGGCCATTCTCGAGGAGATCCAGAAGAGCGGCGCGAACGGCGCCGCCTGCCACGCGCAGATGTACACCATGGGCACGGTACTGCGGCACTGCAGTCGTCAACGGCCAGAAAGTCTGGACCTCGCGCGCCGAGCACTCCGACCTGATGCTGCTCCTCGCGCGCACCACGCCGCGCGAGCAGGTGCAGAAGAAGACCGAAGGCCTGTCGGTGTTCATCGTCGAGATGAAGGCCGCGCTCGGGCGCGGGCTCACGATCCGCCCGATCCGCACCATGATCAACCACGCCACCACCGAAATCTTCATCGACAACCTGGAAGTGCCCGCGGAAAACCTCGTCGGCGAGGAAGGCAAGGGCTTTCGCTACATCCTCGACGGCATGAACGCCGAGCGCATCCTGATCGGCGCCGAGTGCATCGGCGACGCGAAATGGTTCCTCGCGAAGGCGACCGCCTACGCCGGCGAGCGCAAGGTGTTCGGCCGCGCGATCGGCCAGAACCAGGGCGTGCAGTTCCCGATCGCGCGCGCCTACATGGCGACCGAGGCCGCCGCCCTCATGGTCGAGCGCGCCGCGGCGCTCTACGACGCGGGCAAACCCTGCGGCCCCGAATCCAACATGGCGAAGCAGCTCGCGGCGGAGGCGTCCTGGCAGGCGGGCGACACGTGCCTGCAGACCCACGGCGGGTTCGGCTTCGCCGAGGAGTACGACGTCGAACGCAAGTTCCGCGAGACGCGGCTGTACCAGATCGCGCCGATCTCGACCAATCTCGTGCTGTGCTACCTCGCCGAGCACGTTCTCGGCCTGCCGCGTTCCTACTAGGAGACTGGATCATGAAACGCGTGTTGGAAGTGTTCATTTTCGCGGCGGCCTTCGCTTCGGTCGCCGCCTTGGCACAGGAGTATCCGGGCCGCGCCGTGCGCATGCTCGTGCCGAACGCGCCCGGCAGCTCGATCGACACCATGAGCCGCATCGTCGCGGCGAAGCTGGGCGACGCGCTCGGCCAGCCGGTCTTCGTCGAGAACCGCGACGGCGCGGGCGGGCTGATCGGAGTGGAGGCCGGCAGGACCGCCAAGCCCGACGGCTACACGCTCATCTGCGCGTCGAACGGCTCGATGCTGATCGCGCCTCTTCTGAAGAAGAGCATCCCGTACGACGCGGTCAGGGATTTCGAGCACGTCGGGAGCTTCGCCGTCACGCCGAACGTGCTCATCGTCCACCCCGACGTTCCGGCGAGGAACGTGAAGGAGCTGATCGAGTACGCGCGGGCGAACCGCGCGACCATCAACATGTCCTCGGCGGGCGTGGGCTCGCAGAGCCATCTCTCCGGGGTGCTGCTCATGTCGATGGCCGATTTCGAATCGCTCGTCGTCCCGCATAAGGGCGGCGGGCCTTCGGTGAATTCCGTGGTCGCGGGCCAGACGCACTGGACTTTCACGCCGGCGCCCGCGGTGATGTCCTTCGTGAAGAACGGGCGGGTGCGCGCGCTCGGGCACAGCCTGCCGCGGCGCTCGGCGATGCTCGGCGATATTCCGCCCGTCGCCGATACCATCAGCGGCTACGACTTCAGCGGCTGGGCGGGCCTGGTCGCTCCCAAGGGCACCCCGCGCGCGATCATCGACAAGCTGCACGCGGCGCTGGAGAAGACGCTCGCGCTCCCCGAGGTGCGCGACGGGCTCGCGAAACAGGGCGCGGAGGAATTCCCGGGGTCGCCCGAGGATTTTCGCCGTTTCCTTGCACAGGACCAGGCGAACACGGTCAGGGTCATCAAGGCCGCGCAGCTGCAAGCCGAGTAGGGCGCGCCGCCGGCGTCCGGCTCAGTGCCGCGCAATGCCCATCAGCTTGTCGGGCAGCCAGGTCGCGATCTCGGGAAAGACGCACAGGATCACGATCGCGAGGAACATGCACAGCACGTAGGGGATCGTGCCCCACATGATGCGCGTCACCGGCACGTCCGGCGCGATCGAGCTGACGATGTAGATGTTCAGGCCGACCGGCGGATGGATCAGCCCGATCTCCATGTTGATGGTGAGAATCACGCCGAACCACACCGGATCGAACCCCGCCGCGGTGATGATGGGATAGAGGATGGGCGCGGTCATCAGGATGATCGCCGCCGGCGGAATGAAAAAACCGCACACCAGCAGGAACAAATTGATCATCCCCATCAGCACCCAGCGGTTGAAGTGCGCGTCGGCGATCGCCTGCGCGAGCGTCTGGGTGAGGTAGAGCGAAGTGAGCATGTAGCCGAAGAGCACCGCCGCCGCGATGATCATCAGGATCATCACCGACTCGCGCGTCGTGTCGCGCAGGATCGCCCACCAGTCTTTCGCGCTCCACATCCGGTAGATGATCACGGCCATCA
>VBCH01000070.1 GCA_005884455.1 Betaproteobacteria bacterium | reverse complement strand
GCCTGTACGTCGCGACGCGCCGCGACGTGGGGACCGACCGCTACTACTGGCGGGTCACGCAGTGGCTGATGCCGTGCTTCAGCTTCTTCCCTCCCTACGGAGACAATCCCTGCGGCGGCCACGCGTTCGTCCCGATCGATGACGAGCGCTGCTGGACGTTCAGCATCGACTATCAACCGGCCCGGGCGCTCACCGCAGCGGAGCGCGAGGCCGCCCACGCCGGGCGCGGCATCCATGTGCCGCTGATCGAAGGCTCCTTCATCCCGGTCGCGAACCGGCGCAACGACTATCTGATGGACCGCGCCGCTCAAAAGGCGAAAAAGACCTTTTCCGGCGTGCCCGGCGTCGGCGTCCAGGATGCCGCCGTGCAGGAAAGCATGGGAGCGATCCAGGACCGCACCCGGGAGCATCTCGTCTCCTCGGACAACGGCATCGTCAAGACCCGCAAGCTGCTGATGGACGCTGCGAAAGCGGTCGAGCGCGGGGACGCGCCGCCGGGCCTCGATCCGGCCGTGCAGCGCGCCCGCGCGGTGTCAATGGTGGCGCCGCGCGAGCTGAGCTTGTCCGACGCGGTCGTAATGGCGCAGAAAGATCCGGCGAAAACGGTGTCGACGGCATGAAACCCTTGTGCGCATTCTTCGCAGTCGCGTGTCTCGCTTCGCCCGTCGCGGCACAGGAGGCGAGGAGCACGCTCGCGGGATTGGCTGCGTACGAGGGCGCCGACCGCTACCAGCGCCTGCTCGAAGGCGCGCGTCGCGAGGGTTTCCTCAGCCTGTATACGTCGTTTCCCCCCGAAGACGTCGCGACGCTGAACGCGGCGTTCGAAAAGAAGTACGGCGTGAAAGTCCGCGCCTGGCGCGCTGCCTCGGAGAAGGTCCTTCAGCGCACCGTGGCCGAAGCCCAGGCAGGGCGGGACGAAGTCGATCTGGTGGACAGCAACTCGGTGCCGCTCGAGCTGCTGCGCCGCCAGGGGCTGCTGCAGGCGGTGCGCTCGCTCTACCACGCCGACCTGATCCCGGGGGCGGTGCCGGCTCACCGCGCGTGGGCCTGGGCCCGGTTGAGCGTGTTCGTCCAGGCTTACAACACGCGGCTCATCAAGCAGGCGGACCTGCCCGCGTCATACTACGACCTCCTCGATCCGCGCTGGAAGGGAAGGCTCGGCATCGAGGCTTCCGACGAGGATTGGTTCGCCGAAGTGGTGCGGAACCTCGGGGAAGAAAAAGGCCTTAAGCTGTTTCGCGACCTGGCGGCGAAGAACGGCCTGTCGGTGCGCAGAGGGCACAGCCTGCTCGCGCAGATGGTGGCCTCGGGCGAAGTGCCGTTCGCGCTCACTGTCTACAATTTCACCGCCGATCAGCTCAAGGGACAGGGCGCGCCGCTCGAGTGGTTCATGCTCTCGCCGGCAATCGCACACGGCAACGGATTCGCCGTGATCAGGCGCGCACCGCACCCGCACGCGGCCCTGCTGTACTACGAATTCATGATCGGTCACGACGGGCAGCGGATCCTGGCGGATCGCAAATCGGTTCCGACCAGCAGGAAGATCCACACCGCGCTGGATCGGAGCTCGCTGAAAATCATCGACCCGGTGCTTCTCGTCGATCAGGGCGAGCGTTGGGCGAAGCTCTACGAGGAAATCATCCTGAAGGGTGGCCGGTGACCCTGCTGATCGACAACGAGATCGTGCGGCGCGTGCTCAAGCCGGCTGCGGTGCGGCGGGCCCTCGAGTCGGCCTACCGCGACCTCGCATCGGGCGAGGCCGTCTGCCGCCCGCGCATCGACATCCGCATCCCGACGCGCGACCCCGGGAAGTTCTACCAGTGGGGAACGATGGAAGGGGGCTCCACCAGCGGCTACTTCGCCATCCGGATGAAATCCGACATCGTCTACGAGCGCGAGTATGAAGGCGTTCGCACGCAGGAGAAGTACTGCGCGCGCCCAGGCCGCTATTGCGGCCTGGTGTTTCTCACGGATGTCGAGACCGGTGCGCCGCTCGCCATCATCAACGACGGCCACCTGCAGCACCTGCGCGTCGCGGCAGACAGCGCCATCGGGACCGATATCATGGCGCGGGAGGATTGTCGCACGCTCGGGATGCTCGGCTCGGGCGGCATGGCAGCGTCGCATGTGGAAGCCTTGCTGGAAGTGAGGAAGATCGAGCGGATCAAGGTGTTCAGTCCGACTCGCGCGAACCGCGAACGGTTTGCCGCCGAGATCGCGAAGCGCCATGGCATCGAGTGCGAAGCCTTTGATTTGCCGCGCGAGGTCTGTCGTGGCGCGGACATTCTCGCCGCCTGCACCGATTCCGCCCGGCCCGTCATCCGGGGGGAGTGGCTCGAGGCGGGGATGCACGTCATCTCGATCGGCGGCCGGCCCGATGACGCGGCGCTTTCCCGTTTCGATCGGACGCTTCGGCTGGGCACCGCGCCGGCGCCCGTGGGGCGGCCCGAGCTCGCCACGGCCGACGAATATCTGGGATATGTCGCGCGCCCGAAGGACCCCCGGTGGGGAACGAACCGGATGGGCCGGCGCGCGCCGCAGGTGACGGGCAAAGGCGGCGACGTCAGCTTCGCCGATGTGGTGAGCGGGCAGGTGCGCGGCCGCACTTCCCGGGACCAGATCACGTATTCGGAGCGGGGCAATATCCAGGGCGCTCAGTTTTTCGCCGTGGCCGCGGCGGCCTACGAAGGGGCGCGGCGCGAGGGGCTCGGGCGCGACCTGCCCACCGAATGGTTCTTGCAGGACATACGCGATTGAGGAAGAGACTCATGAAAAACGCCAAGAGGTCCACCGCCGCTCTGGCCGCCTGGACACTCCTCGCCGGAAGCGCCTGGGCGCAGACGCTCTTCAATTACAGCGGTGCGGACCGCATGGAGAAAATCGTCGCTGCGGCGAAGAAAGAGGGCACGCTCACGATGTACACGACCTTCGCGGAGAAGGACCAGCCGACGCTCATCAGGCCCTTCGAATCGAAGTACGGCGTCAAGGTCGTCGTATGGCGCGCAGGAACGGACAAGGTCCTGCAGCGCACCCTCACCGAGGCCTCAGCAAAGAAGTACGCCGTGGACCTGATCCACTTCGGGTCGCCTGAAATGGAGGCGCTTTCGCGCGAGAAGATATTGCAGGCGGTGAATTCTCCGGTGCACAAGGATCTGCAGCCGGGCTCGGTGCCCGCGCACCGCGAATGGGCTGCGACGCTCCTCTCGGTGTGGGTACAGGCCTACAACACCCAGCTCATCAAGAGGCAGGACCTGCCCCGGACTTATAAAGACCTGCTCGATCCGAAGTGGAAGGGCAAGCTCGGCATCGAGGCGAAAAACCAGGACTGGTTCGCCTCGGTGGTCGACGTGATGGGCGGCGGCGAGAAGGGGCTCAAGTTCTTCCGCGACCTCGTCGCGCGGAACGGCATCTCTCCGCGCACGGGGCACACGCTCCTCAACAACATGGTGATCGCCGGCGAAGTGCCGCTCGCGCTCACTCTGTACAACTACATGCCCGAGCAGGCCAAGAAGAGAGGCGCGCCGATCGACTGGTTCGCGCTCGAGCCCGCCGTGGCGCGCTCCAACGCGATCGGCGTCGCGCGCCGCGCGCCGCATCCGAACGCGGCGCTGCTTTTCTACGAATACATGCTGGGCGAGGGACAGCGGTATCTGGTGGAGATGGACTACGTGCCCGCCAACACGAAGGCGCCTTCGCCGCTCAAGAACGTGAAGATCCTGCAGACCGATCCGATTCGCACGCTCGACGAGACCGAGAAATGGACCAAGCTCTTCGAGGACGTCGTGCTGAGGCGTGCCGGAAATTGATAATATTCGGCTTGAGGAGAATCGAATGAGCGTCGCCGTTGCCGTGCCCGAAGCCCGCCGGGGCTCGTACCGCGAGATGTGGCTGATCACGCTCGGCCACTCGCTCACGCACTGGTATCCGGCGACCTTCTATCTGATCCTGCCCATCATCGGGAAGGAATTGGACCTTTCCTACAGCCAGATCGGTCTCATCATGACCTGCCAGTACATCGCTGGCGCCGTCGCGAACATCCCCGGCGGAGTGCTGGTCGACACCGTCGGACGCAAGGGCGTGCTGATGGCGACTTCCCTTTTCTGGGTGGGTTTCCCGTATCTGCTGATGGGTTTCACGCACAGCTACCTGATGCTTCTGGGTTGCGTCGCGCTCGTCGGCTTCGGCAACAGCCTGTGGCATCCAACGGCGATTCCCACGCTCGCGCGCCGTTTCCCCGAGAGGAAGGGCCTCGTGCTCTCGCTGCACGGCATGGGCGGGAACGTCGGCGACGCGATCGCCCCCATCGTCGTGGGCGCGCTGCTCGCCGTACTTTCCTGGCGCGAAGTGGTGATCCTGAACGTCGTTCCCGGAGTCGTGATCGCGCTCCTCATTTTCGTTTTCCTCGGAACGATGCAGCTCGGCGGGAAGAAACGCGAGGCCTCGAGCGAAGCGGGGGCGCAGTCCTTGCGCGAGTATTTCAGGGGACTGCCCGAGCTGTTCCGCAACCGCGGGCTCATCCTTCTTTCGACGAGCTCGGCGTTCCGCTCGATGACGCAGAACGCGCTGCTCACGTTCCTGCCGGTGTACCTCGCGTACGAAATGGGCTATTCGCCCTTCTGGGTGGGCGCGTGCATGTTCGCGCTGCAGACCGCGGGCTTCGCGGCCGCGCCCGTCGCCGGGCACCTGTCGGACCGCATGGGCCGCAAGAGCGTGATGATGACCAGCATGGCGATGACCGCCGTGGTGCTCGTCTTCATGGCGTTCGCCGGCAAGTCGCTCGCGTTCGTGGCCTTCGTCGCAGTCCTCGGCTTCTTCCTCTACGCGATCCGGCCGGTGCTGCAGGCGTGGCTCCTCGAGACGACGCCGAGGAACATGGGCGGAACGAGCATCGGCGTGCTCTTCGGAGCGCAGGCGCTCGGCTCGTCGGTCGGGCCGCTCCTCGGAGGGGTGGTCGCCGACAGCTTCGGCCTGCCCGCGACGTTCACCTTTCTCGCCGGGACCATCGTCGCGGCGAATCTCTTTATCCTGTTCATGCCGAAGACCGAGCCGGCGACGGCGTGAGCGCCGCCGGCCGCGCTGCGGCGAGATGGCTCTCCAGCACCTCGAACCGCACTTTCGTTCTCTGGCCGATCGTGATCTTTGCAGCGGAGGCTGCGTTGCAACAGGGCATTCCGCGGATCGAGATCTGGGGCCTGCCGCTGCTCGCCTGGGGATACCTGCAGTACCGCCTCGTCGGTAACTATCGGTTGCGCCAAGGCGGCGGCGGGCCCGGGATTTCGATCCCTCCCGAGCGCCTGGTGACCGGTGGGGCGTACCGCTACTGCCGCAACCCGATGTACCTCGGGCACCTGATTTTTCTCGCGGGCCTCGCTTTCGCGCTCGACTCGTGGCTCGCCGCGGCCGTGCTCGTGTACCACGCCGTGTGGTTCGACCGGCGCGTGCGCGATGACGAAGCGCGCCTCATTGCTCTTTTCGGGGATCCCTACCGCGGGTATCTAACCCGCGTGAAACGCTGGATCCCCGGGCTTCTCTGAGGCGCCTCCTTGAAACCTACATTCGAGTATGGAGAAGCGCTTCTGGAGAACGAGACGAAGTTTCAGGATCCATTCTTCCAAAGATTCCGTCTCAGTAAGGCCTCTGTTCCTTTTCAACTCGACGAGAAGATTTCCAAGAACTACCTGTTTCCGATTTTTTATGCCGACGTCACCTGCGCGATCGGAATCTTCATGTGCGATTACGACAAGGCGCAAGCCATTTTGCCGCACCCCCGGATGAAGCCGGTAAAGATGACCCGGGGGCGGTCTGTGGTGGTCCTCGCATGCTACGAATACAAGAACGTCATGAACGTGATGCCCTACAACGAGATCGCGATGATGATCCCTATCATGGCCGATCCGATCGTGGACATTCCCGTCCTTCCCATGGTGCTGCCGTTCTTCGGGAAATTCGGGTACTACGTTTTCGGGATGCCCGTCACGTCGAAGGAAAATCAGCTTCGCGGCAACAGGATCTGGGGCCTGCCCAAGGTGACCCGGGAGGTCGACATCTTCGAGGAGGGCGGCGACTGCGTGGCGATTGCCACGGAGGAGTCCGGCGCTCCCTACGTCGAGCTGCGCGTTCCCATGCACGGCTCGGTCACGGAGTTCGACGTGACCACGAATCTGTATTCACGGCTCGACGGCAAATTTTTGCGGAGCGAGGTCTGTTTCAAAGGCACTTTCAAGGTAACGAAATACATGAAGTGCCTCGCGAGGAAAGGTCTCAAGCCGGATCGGCCCTACCTGAAGATTGCGGACACGCCATCGGCCCAGATCCTGAGAAGCCTCGATATCGAGGAGCATCCGTTTCAGTTTCGGTATGCCCGGCACATGAACAGCGCGCTCGAGTTGCCCAAGCCGGGGTTTGGATTTCCGGCCCGATGAAAAGGGGGTGCGGCTACGGAGCCGCGGGCTTCCGGGCGCCGGTCCGCAGATCCTTCACCGAAACGATTCCTCCGGCCAGGAGAAAAGCGGCATTGGCCCAGAACACCGGCGCCAGGCCGAACACGGCGCCGATTCCGCCGAACACCAAGGGAATCGAGATCTGGGTGATCTTGTTCACCGTCAGCCTCATTCCCAGCGCTTCGCCCGAGCGTCCCGGCGGAGCGTGGTGGTAGGTCAGCATGATGGTGAGGGGCTGCGCCGAGCCCAGTCCCAGTCCGAGAAGGAACGCGGTCAGCACCAGCATCGGTGCCCCGGAGAGAAACGGAAAAAGCGCATAGGTCGCGGTCGCGATGAAAAGCGACCCGGTCAGCACGCCCGCTTCGGTGAAGCGACGCGTCAGGTCCTGCATCGCGAGCCGCACCACGAACGCGGCGGCGGCGTAGGCGCTGAGCACCAGGCCGATGCGCGTGGCCGAAAGCCCGATGGACTGGCCGTAGACGGGCATGTAGAACGAGAACAATTCGATCCCGGTGAGCGCCACCCCGCTCATGATCAGCGTGCGGCGCAAAGGCGCTTCCTTCAGCAGGTCGAGTGCGCGCCGCTTCTGTTTTTCGTCGCGATGCTCGCCGCGCGGCGGCACCTGGCGCGGAAAGGCGAGCGCGAGCAGCACGACCGCTAGCGATATCACGGCGAGCGTGACGAAGGTCGGCCGGAAACCCAGTGCGTCGATGGTGAACCCGGCGAGGGACGGGCCGATAAAGGTCGCGACCGACTGGCCGAGCGAAAAGGTGCTGAAGTTCTTGGCGCGGTCGGCCGGATCGCCGATCGACCCGACCGCGTTGTGGATCGAGACGTGGAAGAAAATCTGGCCGAGCCCGATCAATGCCGGACACAGAAACAGGGTGAGCAAGCCTTCCTGCAGCGCCGGGAGGGAGAGGCCCGCCGTGATGCCCATCGAGCCGAACAGGATCGGGTAGCGCACGCCGATGCGGTCGGAGATCCGGCCCGCATACACCGCGAGCAGCAGCGGGAACACCGCATACAGCGCGGCCAGAACGCCGACCATGAAGGAGTTGGCGCCGAGCTGCAGCGCGTCCAGCGACACCAGCACCTTGCTGCCGCGATGCGCGATGCTCGAAAGCACCGACAGGAGGATGACGAAATAGACCGACACGGGTGCGCCAAGTCTAGCGCATGCGCTAGACTCCTCCGATGCCTGTCGGAAGAAACGATCCCTGCCCTTGCGGCAGCGGAAAAAAATACAAGCGGTGCTGCGGCGCGGTGGTACCGATCAACCCGGTCTCCGTGACGCAGGCAGCGCGGCAGTGCGGTACCTGCACGGCCTGCTGCGACGGCTGGGTCAAGGGCACGATCCTGGGCCACGAGATGAAGCCCGGCCAGCCGTGCCACTTCCGTGGAGAAGGCTGCTGCAGCATCTACGAGCGCCGGCCGGTCGACCCGTGCCGGAACTTCGTCTGCGGGTGGTTGCAGGAGGAAAGCCCCTTTCCGGAGGAATTCAAGCCGGACCGCCTTGGCGTGCTGATCATCCCGGTTCGATGGAGAACGAAGACCGCCTATATCCTGCGCTCGGCCGGGCGCGACCCGGACGAGCCGCTGCTCGCATGGATGCGCGAATTCAGCCTGAAGAGCGATCGCCCGTTCTTCTACGAGCGCTCGGGCGAGCGCTTCGGCTTCGGGCCGAAGGAATTCCAGATCGAGATGCTCGCCAGGCTCGAGCGCGGCGAGCGCCTGTGGTAGAGAGTATCAGGCTGTTGAAAAACGCTTCAAAGGGAGCGTTTTTCTGCAGCCTCTGAATTGGGGGATCGCAAGGGGGCGTAGCCCCCTTTTAGTGATCGGGTATCGCTTGACAAATGACAGGGCGCTTTCATAATCGCCGGACAGGCCAGAGGGGGGAAGGCGCGCACGAGGGCAAAGCCTCGGAACGCCGCACCGATTTTTCCGCAAACCGAGGAGGAGACCATGTTAGGCAATAGTGTTCTGACCGCCCTGACGCGCGCGGCCCTGTTCATCGGGCTCGCGCTGACCGGCACGGCGCTCGCGCAGCAGCCGCTCAAGATCGGCTTCGGCATGAGCCTCACCGGGCCGCTCGCGGGCAACGGCAAGGCGGCGCTGATCGCGATGCAGATCTGGGCGGAGGACGTGAACGCCAAGGGCGGGTTGCTCGGCCGCAAGGTCGAGCTGGTTTATTACGACGACCAGACCAACCCTTCGACCGTGCCGGGCCTTTACAGCAAGCTGCTCGACGTCGACAAAGTGGACCTCGTGGTGTCCGGATACGGAACGGCCGTCATTGCGCCCGCGATGCCGCTCATGATGCAGCGGAACATGGCCTTCATGACCCTGTTCGGCCTCAACGTCAACTCGAAGTTCAAGTACGACCGCTACTTCCAGATCATGCCGGCGGGACCCGATCCCGCGGTGGACTGGACGCGCGGCTACTTCGAGGCGGCGATGGCCCTGAATCCGAAGCCGAGCACTGTCGCCCTGGTGGGCGCCGACGCAGAATACCCGCACCTGGCGCTCGAGGGCGCGCGCGCGCACGTGAAGCGGCTCGGCCTGAAAGTCGTCTACGACAAGACTTATCCTCCCAACACGGTCGACTATTCGCCGATCGTGCGCGCGATCCAGGCGACCAACCCGGATCTCGTTTACCTGGCGTCGTATCCGCCGGACTCCGCGGGCATGGTGCGCGCCGCGAACGAAGTCGGCCTGAAGACAAGAATGTTCGGTGGTGGCCTAGTGGGCCCGCAGTTCGCGGCGCTGAAGACACAGCTCGGACCGCTGCTGAACGGCGTGATCAATTACGAGGCCTACGCGCCGGACATAAACAGGAAGTTCCCGTTCCTCGACCAGTTCCTCGCCAAGTACCAAGGGCGCGCGGTCAAGGAAGGCGTCGACCCACTCGGGTTCTATCTGCCGCCGTATGCTTACGCGATGATGCAGGTGTTGGAGCAGGCGATCAAGGCGACAGGCGGGCTCGATCAGGCGAAGCTCGCCGATTACATGCACACGTACGAGTTCGACACCTTTGTCGGCAAGGTCCGCTTCGCCAAGAACGGGGAGTGGTCTGTGCCGCGCATGCTGACGGTGCAGTACCACGGCATCGGCGGCAACGACCTCGAGCAGTGGATGAAACCGGGCCACGTCACCGTGCTTTACCCGAGCGAATACAAGACCGGTTCCGTGAAGGCTCCCTACCACGAGAACAAGAAGTAGGATTTGAGCAACGCCGGCGGGGAAACCCGCCGGGGTCGCTCTTGCGCCATGGAAATCTCGACGGCGTTGCTGCTGAACGCCATCATCGCTGGGCTGTTGCTGGGCGGCTTCTACGCCGCCATGAGCGTCGGCATCTCGATCTCGTTCGGGATGCTGGACGTGGTGAACATCGCCCACCCGGGATTCATCATCCTCGGTTCCTACATCGCGTACATCGTCAACGACCGCTTCGGATTTGACCCGATCGTCGTTTCGTTGACGGTGTCGCCGCTGTTTTTCCTGCTCGGCGCGGCGCTCTACCGGGTGTACTACTACTCTTTCGAGCGCCGCGGGCAGGAGTCGCTGCGGGGCCTCGCCTTCTTCTTCGGCATCCTGTTCATCACCGAGGTCGCGCTCGTCCTGACTTTCGGCGTGGACTACCGCATGGTGAGCACGCGCTACGGCGACGTCACCTGGCGGGCGGGCGAGGTCGGTTTTCCGATGCGCCTGGTCGTACCCTTCCTCGTGTCCATGGTCATGGTCATCGGCGTGCAGCTGTTTCTCACGCACACCTTCTTCGGCCGCGCGGTGCTCGCGGTCGCTCAGGACCCGCTCGCGCTGCGCCTGATGGGCGTGAATCCCGTGCGTGTCAAGGAGCTCGCCTTCGCCCTCTCGATCGCGACTGCGGGCGTCGCCGGCGCCTTTCTCATCGTGATCCAGCCGGTGCAGCCGGCGATCGGGCGCGAATTCATCGGCCTGGTCTTCGCCGTGTGCGTGCTGGGCGGCATGGGCTCCATCTGGGGGACGCTGCTCGGCGCCTTCGTGCTCGGCCTCGCCGAATCCTTCACCTCCACCTACTTCGGGCCGTCCTGGGCGCCGGCGGTTTCGTTCGGCCTCCTGCTCGCGACACTGGCGTTTCGTCCGTCGGGGCTGCTCGGGCGATGAACAACAAGATCTTCGCCGTGGTCGCTTTCACTGTCGCGATCGCGCTCGCGGCCGTTACGCAGCTTGTTCCCAACGAGTATTTCTTTTCCGCCGCGTATACGGTACTGCTGTTCGTGATCCTCGCCACCGCGTGGAACATCCTCGGCGGCTACACCGGCTACGTGAATTTCGGCTCTGCGGCCTTCTTCGCGATCGGCGCCTACACCACGGTGTTCTTCTACAATGCTTTCAAGGCGCCGTTGGCGGTAGGGATCGTCGCGGGGACCCTGGTGGCCGGCTTGGCGGGACTGGGCCTGGGCTATCTCACGCTGCGGCTGCGCGGCGTATTCTTCGCCATCGCGTCGCTGGCGCTCTCCGTGGTTCTCTACATCTTCATCGTCAACTGGG
The DNA here is from genome assembly GCA_005884455.1 of Betaproteobacteria bacterium. Taxonomy (GTDB): domain Bacteria; phylum Pseudomonadota; class Gammaproteobacteria; order Burkholderiales; family SG8-39; genus VBDM01. Next base: position 2,869 of record VBCH01000070.1, on the reverse strand, counting down.
ACTACGTCGGCGGCGCGCGCGGCGCCTACGTGCTGCAGCCCCGCGACGTGCCCTTCGGGCTGCCGCGCTACATCCACCTGATCTACGCGGTGCAGCTGGTAATGGCCGCGTTCGCGCTCGTCGTCGCCCGCGCGATCGAGAAATCGACCCTCGGCCGGGGCCTCGCGGCGATCCGCGACGACGAGCTCGCCGCCGAATGCTCGGGCGTGCCCACCTTGAAGCTCAAGATTTTCTCGACCATGGTGAGCTGCGCGCTGATGGGTATGGCCGGGACCACCTTTCCCTATTACCTCTCGTACATCGAGCCGAGCTCGGCATTCAGCCTTTCTTACGCCGTCAACAGCATTGCCATGCCGCTGATCGGCGGCATGATGAGCTGGATGGGGCCGCTTATCGGCGCCGTCCTCCTGGGTAGCGTGCAGCAGCTGGTGCAGGTGACGGTGTCGTCGGCCTGGAACCTGCTCATCGTGGGCGTGCTGCTTGTCCTCTTCGTCACGCTCGCCCCGAACGGCATCATGGGCTGGGTGGACGTGTGGCGGCGGCGCCGGGAGCGCTGATGGCCGAAGCGCTGCTCGAGGTTCGCGGGGTCACCAAGCGCTTTGGAGGTTTCACCGCGCTCGACGGGGTCGACTTCCTCGTGCGCCCCGGCGAGCGCGTCGGCCTGATCGGGCCCAATGGCTCGGGAAAGAGCACGCTCGTCAACTGCATCACCGGGACGCTCAGGAACGATGAGGGGAGCATCCGCTTCGAGGGCGAGGACATCTGCGGGCATGCCGCGCACCGGCGCATCCGAATGGGGCTCGCGCGCAGCTTCCAGATTCCCAAGCCTTTCGCCAGCATGTCGGTGCTCGACAATCTGCGCATACCGCTCCTCTACGCTGCGCGCAAGCACGAGAAGCTCGCCCCCGGCCGCATCGTCGAGGAGGCGATGCGCATTCTCGGGCAGGTCGGCCTGGCCGGACGGCCTCACGCGATGTCGGGCGGGCTCACCCAGGTGGACATGAGAAAGCTCGAGCTCGCGCGGGCGATGGCGGCGAAGCCCAAGCTCCTTATCTCCGACGAGGCGATGGCAGGACTCTCAGCCTCGGAAGTGGACGACATCCTGGCGCTCCTGTCGGGTCTCAAGGAGCAGGGCGTCGCGGTGATCATGATCGAGCACGTGATGCGCGCGGTGATGAAATTCTCCGAGCGCATCGCGGTGCTCGTGGCCGGGCGCAAGATCGCCGACGGCGACCCTCAAGTCGTGGTCGGCAACGCCGAAGTCGTGAGGGCCTACCTTGGGGAATAGCCTCCGCGTCGAAGGCCTTTGCGCGGGCTACGGCGCGGTGCAGGTGCTCGACCGCATTTCGCTCGCGGTGAACGACGGGGAGACGGTGACCCTCCTCGGCACCAACGGCAACGGCAAGAGCACGCTGATGAAGTGCATCATGGGCATTGTGCCTCCGAGCTCGGGCGTCATCCGTGCAACCATCGACGGCGTCGAGCACGATCTCGCGGGCCGCGCGCCCGAGCAGATCGTTGACCTCGGCATCGCGCTCGTGCCCGAGGGGCGGCGGCTTTTCCCGCGGCTCACGGTGGAGGAGAATCTCCTGCTCGGCGCCTACCGCAGGAGCGCGCGCGCGGCGATCGCGAGGAATCTCGCGTTCTGCTTCGCGACTTTTCCGCGCCTCGCGGAGCGGCGCAGGCAGCTCGCCGGCAGCATGAGCGGAGGCGAGCAGCAGATGCTGACGCTCGCCCGGGCGCTGATGACCGCGCCGAAGATCCTCCTGATCGACGAGCCTTCGGTGGGCCTTGCGCCCATCCTCGTGATCCATACGATCGACAAGATCCGGGAACTGAAGGAGAGCTACCGGCTCACGGTGCTGATGGCGGAGCAGAACTTCAACCAGGCGATCCGCATCGCCGACCGCGGCTACGTGATCGTGCACGGCCGGATCGAGTACGAGGGCCGCTCGAGAGAGGATCTCGCCAACAACGAGCTGATCCACAAGCTCTACATGGGATTGTGATGGAACGTGCTACGGTGAAAACGATTCTGCTCGTCGTCGGTTCGGCGATCGGTGGAATTCTCGTGTTCATCGCGGCGATTGCGGTGTATCTGGGCTACAAGTTTTCTGAATTCAATTCGCCACACGGGGTTTCGTTTCCGCCGCGTTCTTCCGAGGAGGTGGTTTCCGTGCCGCCGGAAATCAAGGAGCGTTTTCTCGGAACGCAGGGGAGTTATTCCGGCAATTTCCCTCATGACCGGAACAAGGTTCTCGCAACCGGCCCTGGAAAAATTACCGGGACGGTCACCTCCAGCGGCAAGCCGGTGCGGGGTTTGCGGTTGCGCCTTGCACTGAACGATGGGGTAATGAGCGAGTGGGTAGCGACCGACGCTGCCGGCCGGTACGCCGTCTCCTTGCCCTACGGAAAATACCGGATTGACGGCCACCAACTCGACTATGCCGTCGTCGATGCCCTGCTCGGCGGAAAGACCGACTCACCCCACAACCACCAGTATCGCTCGGATGACATCATCGCGGTCGCCGAAGGAAAGATCGGACGCGGACCGGACTTCGAATATGTCGATCCGGTGAGAAAGAAAGGACCGCAGGGCGAAGTGCCCCTGTCGAAGCCCGTCGTTCTCGAGTGGGAAGCGTATCCTGCCGCTGCCACATACCAGGTTCAACTCACTGAAGCCCAGGACCCGCGCAACTATTCCACGCGCCGACAAGTCTTCGAATGCTGCAGCCGCCCCAGCGTTTCCGGTACTTCCTTCAATCTGTCGGAGCGAGGAGTGAAGCTGAAGAAAGGCTATTCCTATTTCTTCGATATCTCGGCGGTCGACGTGCGTGGAGAAATCCTCGCCGACTCGTCCGGAAGGCAG
>VBCH01000069.1 GCA_005884455.1 Betaproteobacteria bacterium | reverse complement strand
TCCCCGCCCCCGGACAAAGCTCCGTCTCACCGAGCTTGTTGAACGGGGTCTCCACGGTATTGAGGTGGGCGTGGAGGTCTTCGGAGTTGGTGTCGAGGTACAGCAGGCCGGTGACGACTTCGCCTTTCGCGGCGTGGTGGGCGACGTATTCGAGCGCTTGCACTCGGTCGGTCGGGTCGTAGTCGGGGTGGGTTTTGCGCAGGCGGATGATGGAGCCGTCGTGCTGCGGGACTTCGATGGCGTCGCCTTCGTTGTACTCGACGTTGATCGACTCGCGCGAAGGCCAGAAGTCGAGGTGTTGACCGCTTCGTTGTGGTCGCGCACGTAGTCGTAGCTCTTGGTCGAGCCCGGGTGATTGTTGAACGCGACGCAGGGAGAGATCACGTCGATGAAGGCAGCGCCTTCGTGGGCGATCGCGGCTTTCACAAGGGGAATAAGTTGCTGCTTGTCGCCCGAGAAGCTGCGCGCGACGAAGGTCGCGCCCATGATGAGTGCGAGTGACACGGTATCCACCGGAGCGTCCGCGTTCACCTGCCCCCGCTTCGCCTTCGAGCCCTTGTCCGCGGTCGCCGAGAATTGGCCTTTGGTGAGACCGTACACGCCGTTGTTCTCGAGGATGTAGGTCATGTTCACCCCACGCCGCATGACGTGCGCGAACTGCCCCAGGCCGATCGAGGCCGAATCGCCGTCACCCGAGACTCCGAGATAGATCAGCTCGCGGTTGGCGAGGTTGGCGCCCGTCAGAACACTGGGCATCCTTCCGTGGACGGTGTTGAACCCGTGCGAGTTGCCGAGGAAATAATCCGGAGTCTTGGAGCTGCAGCCGATGCCGGAGAGCTTGGCGACCCGGTGCGGCAGGATATCCAGCTCGAAGAAGGCCTGGATGAGCGCGGCGGAGATCGAGTCGTGGCCGCAGCCGGCGCAGAGCGTCGAGACCTTGCCTTCGTAGTCGCGGCGGGTATAGCCGACCTTGTTCTTCGGGAGGGTCGGGTGGTGGAGCTTGGGTTTGGCGAGGTAGGTCATGAAAGCAGATCCTTCGCTGCGCTCAGGATGACAGCAGGGCGTACTTGGAGGGTATCTTCGTCCCCATCATCGTCGTCTTCGTCCTCGTCTTCATCATCCTCGTCATCCTCGTCCTTGTCCTTCTTCTTTTCTTCGTCGTCATCCTCATCGTCTTCTTCGTCGTCGCCGCCCTGGATCCCCATCCTCATGCGGCCTTGTCCTTCTTAACCAAGGGCCGCACGTTCAGCGCCGCGACGATCTCGGCGATCTCGCCGGTTATGTAGCGCGCGGTGATCGGCGTGCCGTCGTAGTGCAGGACCGAAATAAGGCTCGCCGGGTTGATCCCCGCGTCGTTCACCAGCAGCGTCTTCAGCTGCGCGTCGCGGTTCTGCTCGATCACGAACACCCTGGAGTGCGAGGCGACGAAATCGAAGATCTCGTCCTGGAACGGGAACGAGCGCAGGCGCAGGGCATTAACGTAGATTCCCTGCCGCGAGAGGGCGTCGAGCGCCTCGGCCATCGCCGGGCCGGTCGAGCCGTAGTAGATCGCGCCGAAGCGCGCCGGCTCCTTCGAAGCGCTCAGGATGGGCTTGGGCACCAGCGTCTTCGCCGTCTCGAACTTCTTCAGGAGCCGCTGCATGTTGGCCTTGTAGTCCGGGCCCTGCTCCGAATAAATCGCGTAGGCGTTCTTCGAGGTGCCGCGGGTGAAGTAGCCGCCCTTGGACGGGTGCGTGCCGGGATAAGTGCGGAACGGAATCCCGTCGCCATCCACATCTAGATAGCGCCCGAACTCCTTGCCGGCGTCGAGCATCTCGGCCGTCATCACCTTGCCGCGGTCGTACTGCCGGCTGTCGTCCCACTCGAGCGGCTTGCACAGGCGCTGGTTCATTCCGATGTCCAGATCGGTCATCAGGAAAACCGGCGTCTGCAGCCGCTCGGCGAGATCGAGCGCCTGCGCGGCCATCTCGAAGCACTCGTGCGGGTCCTCGGGGAAAAGCAGCACGTGCTTGGTGTCGCCGTGCGAGGCATAAGCACAGGCGAGGATATCGGACTGCTGCGTGCGCGTCGGCATGCCGGTCGAAGGCCCGCCGCGCTGCACGTCTATGATCGTCACCGGTATCTCGGCAAAGTAGGCAAGCCCGATAAACTCCTGCATCAGCGAGATCCCGGGGCCGGAGGTCGCGGTAAAGGCGCGCGCGCCGTTCCACCCCGCGCCGATGGCGATGCCCACCGAAGCGAGCTCGTCCTCGCCCTGCACGATGGCGAATTTGTTCTTGCCGGTTTCCTTGTCGACGCGCAGCTTCGAGCAGTATTTCTGGAATGCCTCGGCGAGCGACGAGGACGGCGTGATCGGGTACCAGGCGCACACCGTCGCCCCGCCGTAGATGCAGCCGAGCGCCGCGGCGGCGTTGCCTTCGATGAAGATCTTGTCGCCGACGGAGTTGGCCTCCCCTTTCAAGGGGCGCACGCGGATGCCCAGCGGGCATTTCAGGTGCTCGAGCGCATAGGTGCGCCCGAGCTGGAGCGCGTTCAGGTTGGGCTTCAGGAGCGCTTCCTTGCCCTTGTACTGCTCGCCGATCAGCTCCGCGATCACCAGCGGGTCGATGCCGAGCAGCGCCGAGAGCGCCCCGACGTAGATGATGTTCTTGAAGAGCTGGCGCTGGCGCGCGTCGGTGTAGGCCTGGTTGCAGATCTCGGTGAGCGGCAGGCCGACCACGTTGATGTCCTCGCGGAACTTCGATTTCGGCAAGGGCTTGGTGTTGTCGTAGAAGAGATAGCCGCCCGGGTCGATCTCCTTCACGTCGGCGTCCCAGGTCTGCGGGTTCATCGCCACCATCAGGTCGACGCCGCCGCGCCGGCCGAGCCAGCCCGATTCCGAGACGCGCACCTCGTACCACGTGGGCAGCCCCTGGATGTTCGAGGGGAAGATGTTGCGCGGGCTGACCGGCACGCCCATGCGCAGGATAGCCTTGGCGAAAAGCTCGTTGGCCGAGGCCGAGCCCGAGCCGTTCACGTTCGCGAACTTGACGACGAAGGCGTTGACGGATTCGATTCGTTTGGTCATGGCCGAGCGGTCCGTCCCCTCCTCTTCGAGGAGGGGTGGCGCGAAGCGCCGGGGTGGTGATTTACGCGTTGACGACCGCCAACCACCCCGCCGGCCGTTGGCCGGCGCCCCTCCTTAAGTAAGGAGGGGAAGAAGGTTGTCACGTTGGCTCGCATATCACGCGGCTTTCTATCACGCGGCTTTCTTCTGGGGCGTACGGCAGCCGTGCCCCGCGTGGGTCAGGTCGAGCAGGAATTTCTGCATGTCCCAGGCGCCCGTCGGGCAGCGCTCGGCGCACAGCCCGCAATGCAGGCACACGTCCTCGTCTTTCGCCATGATCCTGCCCGTCTTCAGCGGCCCCGAGACGTAGATGTCCTGGGTCGGATTCCTCGCCGGCGCGGTGAGGTGCGTGCGCAGGTCCGCTTCCTCGCCGTTCTGGGTGAAGGTGATGCAGTCCATCGGGCAGATGTCCACGCAGGCGTCGCACTCGATGCACAGCTTGTCGGCGAACACCGTCTGCACGTCGCAGTTCAAGCACCTCTGCGCTTCCTTGAAGCCTGTCATCGGGTCGAAGCCGAGCTCGACCTCGACCTTGATGTTCTTCAGCGTGATCGTCTTGTCCTTCCAGGGAACCTTGTAGCGCTCGTCGGGCGAGATCGCGTTGTCGTAGCTCCACTCGTGGATGCCCATCTTCTGGCTCGAGAGGTTTACGATCGGCGACGGACGTTCCTTCAAGTCCTCGCCGTTCAGGAGCTTGTCTATGGAAATGGCCGCATCGTGCCCGTGAGCGACGGCCCAGATAATGTTCTTGGGGCCGAATGCCGAGTCGCCGCCGAAGAACACCTCCGGCTGCGTCGACTGCATCGTGACCTTGTCCACGACCGGCATGCCGTGCGCGTCGAACTGGATTCCGGCGTCGCGCTCGATCCAGGGAAAGGCGTTCTCCTGCCCGACCGCGACCAGGACGTCGTCGCACTCGAAGCGCTGATCGGGTTCTCCGGTGGGAATGAGGCTGCGTCTCCCTTTCTCGTCGCGCACCGCCTTTACTTTCTGGAAAGTCATGCCGGTGAGCTTGCCGTTCTCGTGCTCGAATGCCTTGGGAACGAGGTAATTCAGGATGGGAATGCCTTCGTGCTGCGCGTCCTCCTTTTCCCAGGGCGAGGCTTTCATCTCCTCGAAGCCCGAGCGCACGATCACCTTCACGTCCTCGCCGCCGAGGCGCTTCGAGGAGCGGCAGCAGTCCATGGCGGTGTTGCCGCCGCCCAGCACGATCACGCGCTTGCCGATCTTGTCGGTGTGGCCGAAGGAGACGGATGAAAGCCAGTCGATGCCGATATGGATGTTCTTCGCCGCCTCCCTGCGCCCGGGAATGTCGAGATCGCGCCCGCGCGGCGCGCCCGAGCCGACGAAGATCGCGTCATAGTTCTGCTCGATCAGCTTTTTCATGCTGTTGATTTTCACACCGCCCCTGAATTCGACGCCGAGATCGAGGATGTAGCCGACTTCCTCGTCGATCACTTCCATCGGCAGGCGAAAGCGCGGGATCTGCGACCAGATCATGCCGCCCGCGCGCGGGTCCTGGTCGAACACGGTGACGTGGTAGCCGAGCGGCGCGAGATCGCGCGCGACGGTGAGCGACGCGGGCCCGGCGCCGATGCAGGCGATGCGCTTGCCGTTCCCCTTCGCGGCGGGCTTCGGCATCCTCGCCCTGACGTCGCCCTTGTTGTCGGCGGCGACGCGCTTCAGGCGGCAGATCGCCACGGGCTCGGGCTTTTCTCCGTTGTTTTCCTCGACGCGCCCCCGCCTGCAGGCGGGCTCGCAGGGGCGGTCGCAGGTGCGCCCGAGTATTCCGGGAAAAACGTTGGAGTGCCAGTTGACCATGTAGGCGTCGTCGTAACGCCCTGCAGCGATCAACCGGATGTATTCGGGGACTGGAGTATGGGCCGGGCAGGCCCACTGGCAATCTACGACTTTGTGGAAGTATTCGGGTGCACCGATATCAGTCGGCTTCAAAACAGGTTCCCTCCGGGGACTGCGCGTAATACTACCGCCTCGTGACGGCGGTGAAAAGACTTAGTTTTCAATTACTAGGGCCTTTTCCCTCGAAGGCGGAGAATCTTTTTCGGGGAACTATTCCAGCGCGCGTGCGTCGGGCGCTGCGAGCTCCGTATACAGGTCGACTATAAATTACTTTAATATAATGCGGTACTTCATTGATACAGAACTGAAATATGTCAAGACGCACGCTCGCGCGCAGTGTGCTCGGACAACAAAGAGTTAACGCGCTTCCCCGACTTCGGGAAGACAGAGAATTACGGGCGGCGGGGATCCTGCAGCTCGCGAGCGAGGCGCTGCCGCTCGCGCTTCGTGCGGGAGGGAGAAACGAAGAGCCAATAGCTGACGGCGATCGAGAGCAGCAGCGCTGCGACGCCTTCGAGCAATTGCCAACCTGTGCCCACGCGAACCTTTATTGGAAATTCCGGCATTTCGAATGCCGGCGTCACTTTATTGCGACGGGAGAAGCGCGATGCTACTCGCTAAGCCGCAGGCAGGCAAGAGCCGCGGCGGCCCGGGACCGAGCGCCGGCAGCCGCTAGGGCCTAATATTGCGTCCGAGGAGAAACCCCTTGAGCGTCCGCGATCCTACGCCCGAGCCGAGCAACCCGCTCGGGCTCGACGGAATCGAGTTCATCGAGTACGCGACTTCCCAGCCGCAGGAGTTCGGCAGCCTGCTGGAGAAAATGGGGTTCTCCGCGGTCGCGCGCCACCGCTCGCGCGAAGTGTTCCTGTACCGCCAGGGCTCGATGAACCTGATCGTCAATGCGCACCCGGATGCGCTGCCGGGACTGTCCTCACCGGGGAGCACGCCGGCGCTGGCGGCGATCGCGCTGCGCGTGCGCGATGCCGCCCACGCGCACCGGCGCGCGCTCGAGCTCGGCGCCTGGGACATGCCGACGCGGGCGTCCGCGATGGAGCTGAACATCCCGGGAATCCACGGCGTGGGCGACAGCCTCGTGTACTTCGTCGACCGTCACGGCGATTTCTCCATCTACGACGTCGATTTCGTGCCGCTCGCGGGCGCCGATCCGCGACCGCCCGCGATCGCCGGCCTGCATTACTTCGGCGTGGTGCAGGCCATCCTCGTCGAGCGCACCGCCGACTGGCTGGATTTCTACCGAAGCCTGTTCGGCTTCTCGGTGCTGCCGCAGGGAAAGTATTTCGGCGTTCTGCCCAGAGGCACGCTGCTCGAGAGCCCCTGCCGCAAGTTCTACCTGCAGCTGATCGAGCCGCCGACCGGATCGGAGGAAATCCACTGGGACGAGGCCCTGGTGCGCCTCGGGCTAGGCGCGCGCGATGTTCCGGCGGCCACGCGCGCCCTGCAGGAACGCGGCATCGCGTTCGTGGACCGCGGCCCGGCGCAGCCGAGTGAGAAGGGCGCGCTGACGCAGGCCTATCTGGGCGGAGTCAATTTCGAGCTGGTCGTGAGCCACTTGAGGCCATGAACCTCGACAACTTCGGCATGGACACGATTACGCTCGCCGGGCCGCTGGAAGCGAAGCTGCGCGCGATCCAGGGCGCGGGCTTCACCCAGGTCATGCTTTCCGCGGCCGATCTCGTCGGACATCCCGGAGGCGAGAACGCCGCGGTCGCGGCGGTGCACGCAAGCGGCCTGCGCGTCACCGGGTTCCAGGTCCTGCGCGATTTCGAGGGCCTGTCGGGCCACCTGCACGCCTACAAGGTCGACGTGGCGAAAGCGATGCTGCGGATGTGCCGCGCGCTGGGGTCGGAAGTGCTGCTCGCGTGCTCGTCGACTTCAGCGCACGCGGTCGGCGATCCGGAATCGCTGGTGAGGGACCTGCAGAAGCTCGCGATGCTCGCTCTGCCCCTGAATATCCGCATCGCTTATGAAGCCCTCTCCTGGGGCCGGCACGTGAACGAATTTCCGCACGCGGCCGAGCTCGTGCAAAGGGCCGACCGCGCCAACCTCGGCCTCGCGCTCGATTCGTTCCACATCTTCGCCAACAAGACGCGCCTGGACGCGCTGCACGAGATCGATGCCGCCAAGGTGTTTCTGGTGCAGCTGTCCGACTTCATGTGGGAGGAGATCCGCTCCTCCGACGATCGCATCGAGACCGCGCGGCATTACCGGGTCTTTCCCGGCGAAGGCGTGCACAGCATGCGGGTTGCG
>VBCH01000068.1 GCA_005884455.1 Betaproteobacteria bacterium | reverse complement strand
TGTTGTTCACGACGGTGACCGAGTTGATCTTCCACCGCACCGCCGTCTCGATTTCGCCGATGTGATACCAGAGACCGGCGTCGCCGGTAAACACGACGACGGGCCGCTCCGGCGCTCCGCATTTCGCGCCGAGCCCCGCGGGGAACGCCCAGCCGAGGTGCCCGGCGCTCCTCATGTAGCTCTGCGTAGGCGCGCGCAGATCGTACATCCCTCCCATCCACATGCCCGCGTGCCCGGTGTCGACCACGACGATTCCGTCGTCGGGCACGTGTCGCGTGAGTTCCGCGCATATGCGCTCCGGCCGGATCGGGACGGCGCCGGAGGCGAGCTGCGGGCCGTATTTCGCGTACCACTCCTTGCAGATCGAGCGCGCCTGCTCGACCCAGGGTTTTCGCTTTGCCGCGGTCCTGCCGTCGGCGTGCGCGAGCATGCGCTCGAGCACGACCTTGGCGTCGCCGAGCACCGAGGCCTCGAGCGGGTAGTTGCGCCCCAGCGCCTCCGGATCGACGTCGACCTGGATGGCGCGGACCCCGATCTTCGGGACCGCCCAGAAATGCGTCGTCATCCCCCCGGTCTCGGTGCCGATGAAGCACACGAGGTCCGCCTGCCCCACCACCCGGTTCGCGCTCTCGCGCGAATACGTTCCCACGACGCCGACCGAAAGCGGATGCACCCCGGGAATGGAATCCTTGCCGTTGAGCGAGGTCGCGACCGGGATCGAAAGCTTCTCCGCGAGGGCGACGAGGTCCCTGGCCGCGCCCGACGCGCGCACCCCGCCCCCCGCGACGATGACGGGCCGCTCGGCCTCCTGGAGGATCCTCAGCGCGGCGCGCACGCTTCCGTCCTCGGGCTCGGGGCGAAACGGCGGCACGCGCGCGAATTGCTGCTCGACGAGGGGCTCCATGTCCGCTTCTTCGGCGTCGACCTGCCCTTCGTTGCCGCGAAACTGCAGATGCACCGGCCCGGGCGTCCCCGAGACCGCCACGCGAAATGCCTGGCGCAGCATGTCGGGAAAGCGGGCGACGTCGTCGACCGTCGCGTTGAACTTGGTCACCGGCTCGAAGGCCGGCACGTCGTCGACTTCCTGGTAGACCCTGCGGAATTTCGTTTTCGGATCGCGGCCTCCGGTAAAGGCGATGACCGGCGAGTGCGCAAGGTGCGCGTCGCGCAGGCCCGCGGCGAGATTGAGCGCGCCGATCACCTGCGCCATGCAGATGCCCGGCCTGCCCGAGGCGCGCGCGTAGCCGTCGGCCATGTAGGCCGCGGATTTCTCGCCGTGGGTGTGGATGCGCTTGATCTTGGTGCGGCGTTCCATCTCGGCAAAGGTCCTGCGCAATACGGCGGGAACCATGAAGACGTGCGTGACGCCGTAGCCCTGCAACATGTCCGCGAGGCATTGTGCCCCGGTGATTTTTGCCATCGCCGTCCCCTACTTGATGGCGAGCGGATTGGTGGGAGATCCCACCGCGCCGGTGATAGGAATCGCGGGAGCAACGAACAGGAACTCGTATGCCTTGTCGGCGGCGCAGTCCTCGGCGAGCTCCTTCACGTAGAAGATCTCGCCCATGGTCATGCCCATCATCGGGATCGTGATCCAGTGCCAGGGCTGGTTGATGCCGGCTTCGGTCTCGTTCGGCCGCACCTCGCAGCCCCAGGTGTCTGAGGCGAGCGCCGCGAGCTCGGTGCGCTGGATCCACTCGAGCGTCTCGAACGCGAATCCGGGCGCGTCTCCGCCCGGATATCCGTCCCAGCTGCCCGCGTCGAGCTTCGCTTCCATCTGACCGGTGCGCACGACGATGAAGTCGCCCCGCCTGAACTGGACGTTCTGTTTCTTCGCGGTCAGATCGAGCTCGGCGCTGCTGATGGCGTGGCCGTCCGGGAGCACATCCAAGCCCAGGGCGCGCGGGACATCGAGAAACACGCCGCGGCCGACCATCCTCGCCTTGGTCTTCTCGATTCCGCATTTCTGCGCGCCGTTGGAGGTCACCTCGCGGCAGTCGTAGCCGTTCCACATGGAGTTCTCGTAGAAGACGTGGCCGAGGCCGTCCCATTGCGTGCCGCACTGCAGGGGCATGACCACCATGTCGTCCGCGGCGCGGATGCCCCGGTGGTCGAGCACCCCGGAATACGCGTCGGTGCCGGTGCGCAGCATCGTGTGCACCGGATTGATCCGGCCCATCGAGGGGTACTTGCTCTTCGCGCCCTGGGGGCCGTTGTTGTCGAAGTTGAGCGCGAGGGAGATCACCTTCCCCTTCTTCACCAGCCGCGCCGCGGCGACGATGTCCTCGGGCCGCGTGTGATTCAGCGTGCCGATTTCGTCATCGGGACCCCACCTGCCCCAGTTCTTGTATTTCTCCGCGGCATCGCGGAGATCCTGGCGGGTGAGCTTGCGCGCGGGCATGGGAATTCCTTTTTCCAATTCGTGAGGAGAAAACGCGAGCCGCTACTTTATCGCAGCCTGAGTCGCGCCGCATGGGCGATGATAAGATGACCGAAAGCAGAAGGAGGAAATTCATGAGGAGAAAACTCTCCGTCGCGCTCGCCGCGTGGGCGCTCGCCGGCGCCTGCTTCGCGCAGGACTGGCCGAGCAAGCCGGTGCGCGTCATCGTACCCTTCGCGCCGGGAGGCCCGGTCGACATCATCGCGAGGATCGTGGGCGCGAAGCTCAACGAGACCCTGGGCCAGCAGTTCGTCGTCGAGAACCGCGCCGGAGCGGGCGGCAACATCGGCGCCGCCGCGGCCGCGAAATCAGCGTCCGACGGCTACACCGTGCTCATGACCTCGTCCGCGATCGCCGTGAACGCAAGCCTGTATCCCAATCCGGGGTACGACGCCGAGCGTGATTTCATCGCGGTGGCGATTCCCGCGTCGCAGCCGAATATGATCTTCGTGAACGCGAGCGTGCCGGCGCGAACGCTGCCCGAGCTCATCAGCCAGTCGAGGGGCAAGAAGATCGCGTTCGCCTCTCCCGGCAGCGGGACGACCCCCCATCTGACCGGGGAGAACATACTGCGGGTGATCGCGAAGCTCGACACCACGCCGATTCACTTCCGCGGCGCCGGGTTGGCGGTCACCGCTGTGGTCCAGGGCGAGCCGCCGATAGGCTGCATGGCTATCTCCGGACCGCTGCCGCAGATCAAGGCCGGGAAGCTCCGCGCCCTCGCCGTCTCCAGCGCGAAGCGCATCCCGGCGCTTCCGGATGTCCCGACCTTCGCCGAAGCGGGCTTTCCGGGCGTGGAGGACTATACCTGGGTGGGCGTGTTCCTCCCCGCGGGCACGCCCGCGGCCATCGTGCAGAAGCTGAACGAGGCGGTCAACGGCGCCATCCGCAACCCCGAGGTACGCGAGCGGCTCGCATTCAGCGCGTTCGACCCGGTGGGCGGCCCGCAGGCGCAGGCCGCCGAGTACATGAAGGCGGAAATCGTGAAATGGGGCAAGGTGGTTCGCGAGACGGGAGCGAAGCCCGACTGACCCCGCTCAGGCGTATTTCTTCAGCAGGGAATTGTTGAAGCAGAACAGATTCTCGCCGCGATAGACGAAATCGAAGTCGAACTCGAGCGCGGCCTTGAGGAAATTCCGCGAGTTGCCCTCCCCTGGCAGCAGCCAGTCGTGCAGCTCGATGATAACCAGGGGAAAGCGCTCCAGCCACGAATAATTGCGCTTGAAGAGGTTCGCTTCGCCGCCCTCGATGTCGATCTTGCAGATAAAAGGCGCGGCCTTTTCCTCATCGAGGGTATCGAAGAGCTGATCCACGCTGACGACGTCGACTTCGTATTCTCCCGTGTCGCCCGTCCGGAACCCCCAGTCGCTCAGGCCAGGATCGCTCAGGAACGATTTTCCCGCCTCGCATCCCAGCGCTGCCTCGACGACCGCTATGTTGAGGCCGGCGCAATTCATTCTCAGCAATTCGCAATTCTTCCTCTCGGGCTCGATCGCGATGACCTTGCTGCCGGAGAACCGGAAGGAAAAGTACAGGGCGGCCGCACCGATATTGGCGCCGGCGTCGATGATCAGCAGTTCCCGGCCGCGCCGGCTCTCGGTCTCTCCGAGCTTCATCAGTCGCTCGGTCAGCCTGAAGTGCCCGAGCTCGTAATCCTGATTCTGGAATATCTGCTGGATGACGCCTTTGTCCCCCACGCTCTCGGGGCGGTAGAAGAAATCTCGCTTGGAACCCTCGCCTACCGCCAGCTCGATTTTTTCCACGGCAGCCATTTATCGGATTCGGCAAGGAAGGGCGGGGCGAGGCGCTGTTCGTGCCTGAGACATCGACAAAACGTGTATTGTCGACCGGGTCGACCAATCTGTCTGGATCATTTGAGGCTTGATTTGGCCCACTTATTGCTTCTATCCGAGGATTGCAGATCCAAAACCCGGTGAGACACCTCTTTCCAACGTCGTTGAACCCCAGCCACTGGAGGCGTCCTGTGCGTTACGGGGCGAGGTTTCTTTTCCGCATCTTCGGTGCCCTCGCGCACGGTGCAGCAAGCGATATCCCAAAAGAGAGCCGGAGCGACCCAGGGCGTGAGCCGAGCGACGCGGGGACCTGGATGCGATTGCCTTTCCTGTCGCGAAGGTTCGTTATCGGCTCGCTCATCGCGTTCAGTATCCTGGTCGCGAACGCCTTCGTGTCGTATCGAACGATCGCCAACCTGATCGAGGCTTCCCGGACTGCCGAAAACACGCTCAAGCTCGTGGGAGCCCTCAAGGACCTTCAACGCAACGTCGTCGGTTCGGAGGTCGAGCTGCGCGGATACATCATCGGCGGTGAGCGCGAACGTCTCGCCGGAGCTCAGGCGTTTGTGGGTCGCGCCGCCGATCTTGTCCAGACATTAGGCGCCTTGTCGGGAGCGATTCCGGATCAGATGCCGCAGATCGAGCAACTGGGTGCGCTGATCGACGAAGAACGCGAACGTCTCGCCGCGCTGAGTGAAATCCACAGCCGGAAGGGCGTGTCCGCGGCTATCCGAACCATCAAGGAGACGGCGAGGGCGGCGACAACTCGCCACATCCAGCGTCTCACGACGGATCTTATGGCCGCCGGAGATGCCCGACTCGCGCGCCGAGCCGAGCAATCCAAGCGCGGCTCGGATCTCAGCGTCATTACCGCAGCCGTCGCGACGTTGTTCAACCTCGGCCTCCTCGGCTTCGTGGTCCTGCTCGTGCGGCGGGAAATCAAGGACCGGCAGCACGCGGAAGAGGTAGTCAAATTCGCGGCGACTCACGACCCCTTGACGGGCCTGCCGAATCGGCTGCTGCTGACCGAACGAGTCAATCGCGCCCTCGCTACGGCAAAGAGCGAAGCACGACGCATCGCAATGCTGTTCATCGATCTTGATCGCTTCAAGAACATCAATGACACCCTGGGCCATGAGGCGGGGGACCGGCTCTTGCAGAATGTCGCGAATAGGCTGGCGCGCTGTGTGCGCAGGTCGGATACGGTTGCGCGGCAGGGCGGTGACGAATTCGTCGTGCTGATCGAGGCGTTCCAAGGTCCGGGCGACCTCGCTCGGGTGGCCGAAAAGATCCTCGTCGAGGTCGCGGAGCCGATGACGGTGTACGGCAGGGAATTTCAAATCACGGCGAGCATCGGAGTGAGCATCTGTCCGGTCGACGGCGACGACTTGCAGGCCCTGCTGAAGAACGCTGATATCGCAATGTACCGCGCGAAGCAGCAGGGCAAGAACACCTACCAGTTCTATGCCGAGCAAATGAACCCCCATTCCGTCGAGCGGCTCGAGCTCGAAGCGGCGCTGCGCCGCGCGCTAGAACGGAACGAGCTGACGTTGCATTATCAGCCCAAAGTCCAAGCGCGGACGGGGCGTGTCACGGGAATCGAATGTCTTTTGCGATGGCAGCATCCGACCATCGGTCCGGTCCCGCCCGATCAGATCGTGCCGCTCGCGGAGGAGACCGGCCTGATCGTTCCGATCGGAAAATGGGCGCTCCGCACCGCGTGCCTGCAGGCGCGAAAGTGGGCCGAGCAAGGGTTGCCGTTGCTGCGAATGGCGGTGAACCTGTCGGCGCGGCAATTCATGAGCGCCACGTTGCTGGATGACGTGGCGAGCACGATCGCGGAAACGGGGATGGATCCGCGCTGGATCGAGTTCGAGGTGACCGAGAGCGTGATGATGCCGGAGCCGGAGCAAGCGGTGGAACTGTTGCGGAAGCTCAAGGCGATCGGCGTGCGGCTCACGATCGACGACTTTGGAACCGGCTATTCGTCGCTCGCTTACCTGAAGCGTCTCCCCATCGACAGCGTGAAGATCGACGCGTCATTTGTGCGGGGCGTTCCCGTGGATGCGAGCGATGTCGCGATCACCGATACGATCCTCGCCATGTCGCGCAGCCTGGGGCTCAAGGTGGTCGCCGAGGGCGTCGAAACCCTGGAACAGATGAGGTTCCTTGAGCGCAGGGGCTGCGACGAGATGCAAGGCTACTACTTTAGCAAGCCTCTGCCGGCGGAGCAGCTCACGGCCTACCTCCGGGAGCACGAGGCGGCATCCTGGGAGAGCGGGCCGCGTGAAGCGTCGAGCCGAATCAGACTGGTTTCGGGTGGAGAAAGGCGGATCCCCAAATGAATCGGCACCTGGGTTTCAGGCGAGATCCTACGTATTAAGTAAGGCGCCATGTCCAGCACGTCAGGGACTTGCTACTTCTCCCTTGCCCGCTCCTCGCTACCGGGTTTAACCAACGCAAAATAGGCATAGAGGTCGCCGGCGTACTCATCGATGTGCTCGGGAACAAGCGTCACGTACTCAGGCCGAAAGCCGATACGTTGCGCGAGGGTCCAGAACTCCTCGATGGAGTACGAGGTGAAGCGAGCTGCGTGACGGTAGTAGTCGATGTTCTTCTGTCGGCTACGTTCGGAGCCGTCATCGTATCGAATCTGAATAATCGCTAGTCCGCCAGGCCGAAGGAGAGTATATGCAACGCTCAGCACGCGCTCTCCATAGCGTTTCCCGGGCAGCAATTCGAAAACATAGGTGCTCAGGAAGAAGTCATACTGACTGCCTGCCAGCTCAAGCGCTTGTTCCGGCGCCTCCGCCGAGATCAGTACTGGGCGGAATGACTCAAACCCAGCTTCCGAAAGTACCCGCTTGCATTCGTCGAGGCTGGCCTGCGCGATTTCTATGCCGCAGAACTCGTCGACCTCGTCGGTGAAGTGGATCGCATTGGCGCCTCCACCTGGACCCCATTCAACCGCGCGCCGCAACGGCCGTTTCGTCGACGTGACAAGGCAGAGCCTTTCGTACATGCGGAAGTGCGGGCGCCCAAGCTTGAGCCATTGTTCCCTATCCCGCCATGGGCCAGCGCCTTGCCAATGAGAATAGTCCTTGAGGTCGACGCCGACGCGATCCCCTTTGTTCCAATACTCCATGGAGACTCTGACCAATTCCTCCTCCGATTGGCCGCGTCCGGCCGCACGCAGTGCCGAATACCGAATCTGCCGATTGGCTAGAGAGCTTACGCCCAGCCATCGATCGACAGCGTATGCACTTTGGTATTCGTTGGTTACACGTCGAACCGCAGACAGGAAAACCCTCAGTTCGTGGCGCACGCGGCCGACGCTTCGTGTAATGACGGCTCGCAAGCCACCATCCCGCCAAGTTCGCCAGAATTCCCTGACGATATGAAGACTCACTCTGATGCCGGAAGACTTCTTTCGATGAGCGGCGGGATTAGCCCGGGTCGGCCGCGGGCCCGTCTTCGACCCGCTTCAGCCATATCTCTCGCCAATAGGCCGTGATGCGGCGCGGGCAGAGCAATCGCCTTGCCGAGTATTCGCCCAGGCAGTTGACATTGTCGAGGACAATGCATGGGTTGTTGAAGTGCATCATCTCCCCGGTTCTCTCGTTGATGATCCTCGTGACGCGGCTGACCACGCGGAACCGCCCTCCACAGTACCTCGTCATCTCTTCGTCAATTTGCAGACCGCGGTTGCGGTTATGGAAATTCACCGTCTCGAAGATCTCGTCGCGACTCTTGATCTCGACCAATTCACCTATCGTCAGATCAAGCCGAGCGTCCGGCGTTTGCCGGCCCTGAGGTATCTTCCCGGTTCCATGCGGATCGGGAAATCCCCGCAGCCACAGATGCGCTCGCTCGTATAGCCAGCAGGCGAATCGATACCCCCGCGGGAGTCGACGTATGTTGAATATGCTGGCAAGAATGAGAGTCGTAAAGGCGCGGCGTGCGGTGACATTTCCACTTCGGACGTCGCGCCGGTATTGACGCGCGTCCCACCAGTGCAAGGGCGTCGACCATTCGGGAAGTGTCGTAGCCTGACAGCGGTAGAGGATTGCACCATCGGCGCGCTTGCTTGAAGCATTTGAAGTCAACGCGCCGACTCCTTCCTGCGCCGTCCGGTCGGTCGCGTTCGAGGGGAGGCGCGTGCCCTCGTGTTGGCCTGAAACGGGCTGAAGCCACGCCGTCTTCCAGAAGAGAAGGCAAGCAGCCCGGCAGCCGCCGTGCGCGCTACCGTCGCACCTCAAATCGGCGAGGTGGACGGCGTCCTTCACAGCTCGGCCGCCGGTCTTGTTGACCGTGTCGCAAGTCTTGTGTGCGACGGCTGATATCTGAAAGCGTTTGCCCGCGTGCACGAGCATCTCGGGCATGAAAGGCATTCGCTCCATCTCCCCCCGCGCGTCCAGTGTTTCGAGTATTTCCGCGGCAGGTTTTACTTCAACCCAATCGCCAACGCGGGGTTCCCAGCGCTTGAATTCCATGAAGAATGCTGTTTTGATTTTGATGGCGTCCTTAAATGTTACGGCTCTTGAGGTGCTGCGCGTCTGACAACTCGCTGACAAAGGGGTGCTCAGCAGCGGTGATATCGGCGTGGCGTCCCCAACCGGATTCGAACCGGTGTTACCGCCGTGAAAGGGCGATGTCCTAGGCCTCTAGACGATGGGGACCTCAAGACTTTTACGACTGCCGGAGGCCGGTCTGGTGGAGGTAACCGGGATCGAACCGGTGACCTCTTGCATGCCATGCAAGCGCTCTCCCAGCTGAGCTATACCCCCACGCAAGGGCGCGAATTATATCATGCGGCCAAGTGCTCCTGAAGCCGCTCCAGCACTCGCTTTTTTCCCGCCAATGCGAGCACGGGGCCGAGATTGGGAGTTTGCGTGCGGCCGAACACGATCATTCGTAGCGGCATTGCGAGCTTCGGCAGCTTGAGCTTGTGCTTGTCGATCACGGCCTGGATCGCACTCATGATGGCTTCCGCGCGCCAGTCTCCGAGAGCCGAGAAGGCCGCCGCGACCTCGGCCAGCGCGGGACGCACTTCAGCGGTCACGGCGCTGCGCGCCGCGCCGGGTTCGGCATAGAACATCATCGCCTCTCCCGCGAGCGCCGCCAGCGTTTCGGAACGCTCTTTCAGCAGCGCGACCACTCGGAGCGGCTCCGGCCCTCCGGCCAGCTTGCCGCCGGCGCGCTCGATGCGCGGCGCCACGAGCTTGGCGAGATCGGCGTCCGGGCGCTGCCTGAGATACTGGTGGTTGAGCCAGCGCAGCTTCTCGGGATTGAATTGCGCGGCCGAACGGCTTATGTGGGCGAGATCGAACCACTCGAGGAATTGCTCCACAGTGAACATTTCCTCGTCGCCGTGCGACCAGCCGAGCCGCGCGAGATAGTTGACAAGAGCCTCAGGCAGATAGCCGTCCTCCTCGTATTGCATGACGCTCACCGCTCCGTGCCGCTTCGACAGCCGTTCGCCGTCGGCGCCGAGGATCATGGGAACGTGGGCGAATTTCGGCAGCTCCGCCCCGAGCGCCTGGAAAATGTTGACCTGACGCGGCGTGTTGTTCACGTGATCGTCGCCGCGGATCACGTGCGTGATGTTCATGTCGAGGTCGTCCACCACGACCCCGAAGTTGTACGTGGGAACGCCGTCCGCGCGCAGCAGCACGAGGTCGTCGAGCTCCGCGTTCGCCACCGTGATCGAGCCTTTGACGAGATCGTGGAAAACGATGTCCCCCTCGTCGGGATTTCGGAATCGCACCACCGGCGCCCGGTCCGCCGGCGGCACGAGTCCTGCGGCCTTGGCGCGCTCGGGACGCCAGCGCCCGTCGTAGCGCGGCTTCTCGCCGCGCTCGCGCTGGCGCTCGCGCATCGCGTCCAGATCTTCCTTGCTAGCCCAGCAGCGGTACGCTTTTCCCTGCGCGATGAGCTTCTCGGCTACTTCCTTGTACCTTCCGAGGCGCTGCATTTGGAAAAACGGACCTTCATCCCAGTCGAGCCCGAGCCAGCGCATCGCGTCGAGGATCGCCTGCACCGAGGATTCGGTCGAGCGCTCGAGGTCGGTGTCCTCGATGCGCAGGATGAACTTGCCGCCGTGCTTTCTCGCGTATGCCCAGGAGAAAAGAGCGGTCCGCGCCCCACCGATATGGAGGTAGCCGGTCGGGCTCGGAGCAAAACGGGTTCGGACCATCGTCGCGCCTGGAATCGGCGCATTGTACGCGATGGAATTGCAGCGGGCCCCGCAGCCCGGCCCCGGAGAAGATTTGCTACACTTCGCAGCCTCGGGCGGTTAGCTCAGCGGTAGAGCACTCCCCTCACACGGGAGGGGCCACTGGTTCGATCCCAGTACCGCCCACCACTCCCCTCCGGGTGCTCCCGAAAAAGAAAAACCCGCGCCGATCGCTCGACGCGGGTTTTACGTTTCGACTTCTTGCTACAGGGAACGCAGGAAGTTGAGAAGATCCTGCTTGCGGCCTTCGCCCAGGTTGTTGAAGTTCGAAATTACGCCGTTCGCTTCGGAGCCGAAGCTTGAATGCTGCTGAATCGCCCGCAGCAAGTCCGCTGTCCGCCCGTCGTGCAGGAAGAAGATGCGCTGCCCCAGGCCCCAGAGCGGCGCGGTGCGGAACTCCCTCGGACCCGCCTCGCCCTGGCTGACGCCGTCAGCCAAGCCCACCCCCATGTCGTGGACCAGCAGGTCGGAGAAGAGGTTGACCGGTTTCCCGTTCAGCGCGGCGACGGTGGAATTGCCCGTCGTGAACGAGGGCGTATGGCACAGCGCGCACCCGATTTCGGCGAACTTCTGCCTGCCGTTCGCGATCGATATCGCCCCTCCCGGTGAATCGGGAGAAGGCTGAGGGGCATCGAGGAAGCGCATGAAAAACGCGAACTTCTCGATTGCGCTGACCGCCTCGGTCGCAGTCGTGGCATCGGTGTTGGTGACGTCGTTCGGAACCGTCGCGAACTGGCAGCTCGCGGTTTCATCCCGCTCGGTCTGGAACAGCTCGTTGGTGATCCCCATTTCGACGTTGTACGCTTCGCCCGAGAAAAGGAGCAGCGACTTGTTCTGCGCCTTCCATCCGAACCGCGCGATCGTGCCGTCGTTGCCGTTGTTGTTGGTCATTCCGGTGATCGTCCGGCCGGCGACGTGGTAGTTCGGCTTGCCGCTGATTCCCAACGCCTGCTTCTGGGCCGCGCTGCTCGCCTGGTTCGCCGCGATCGCCGCATCGGGAATCTGCTCGATCAGTCCCGCCCCAAAGGTCGGGGTGGGGATCCTGAAAATCACGTTCCGATTCGCAAGCTGCGTCGCAAAGTCCGGCTGCGCGAGCATACAACCCGACGCACCCGTTCGACCGGTAATAGTAAACAGCGCGTGCACGCCGCCGTCTGCCGTTCCGTCCGGATTCAGCACGAAGCGCGCCTCGCGCACCGGGCCGTTCGTCGCAACGAACGGTGGAACGTTGTCGGTTCCGCTGTCCTTGCGGGCGAACGCCACCTGGGGATTCACGAACGGGCTCGTGCCACCGAGCGCGGGCTGAATGTGGCACCCGCCGCAGCTGTCGAGGTTCATCCTCGGCCCGAGGCCATCCGGGACATTTTCCACTTCGGCGAAATCCACAGCGCCCGCGGCGAAAAATGCAGCCTGGGTGGTGCTCAGTCCGTCGAGCTGGCCGCCGGCTCCTGCCGGCCCACCGCGGACGCCGGGATCCTGCGCCCTGAACGTTTGAAAGAACTGCTGCGACTCGACCATCTCGACCTGAAAAAAGAAAAGACACACGACTGCAGCCGCCAACGTCAGCGGCACAACAAGGTTGCGCTTCATAGTCGTTTCCTCGTCAACCAGCAATATGAGCCCGACCGAACTTGGAACTCAGCGGTCAACAGATTTGTCTTTTGAGGTCCTCTAAAATCATTATGAAAGACTGCTGGCCCGCTGCAAGCAATATGTCCTTGTCATAAGACTTTCTGCGCGCGAAACTGAAATTATTTCCGGACAGACTCTGTCTGTCGCTGTCCGGCGACTGCGGCATATAGACCGGTCTATATAGATTTTCACGACACAGAATGGAGCGCCCCGAATCCAAGATTCGAATCATCGACGCCACGCTCGACCTCCTGTGTCGATCGGGATTATCGGGCGTGGCGATCAACCAGGTCGTCGCGGCGAGCACCGCACCGAAGGGCTCGATCTATCATTTCTTTCCCGGGGGCAAGCTCGAGCTCGCAAGCGTTGCCCTCAAAGAGGCGGAGCGAGGCGAGGGACAGTGGTTTCGCGGAATCTTTGATCAGCGCGAATCGATCGCACAGAAAGTGGAGTTGCTTTTCACCAGCGCCGCGAACCTCCTTGAGGAAAGCGAGTTCATGAAGGGTTGTCCGGTGGCTGCGGTTGCGCTCGACCTCGACCGCGATTCGGAAGGATTGCGCCCTGTGTGCCGTGCGATCTTCACGACATGGCAAAACATCATTGCAGCGGGACTGGACGAAGTACCGGAACGCGACCGCGCCCGGGTGGCCGAGTTCATTCTCGCCGCACTGGAAGGCGCACTGATCCTCTCACGCACGGAAGCGACGAAAGAGCCCCTGCTGCGTGCAGGAAAGATGCTCGCCGAGATTTTGGGTGGAAAATATCGAGCGGTCGCGCCGGAGGTCTCCGCCCCGCCCGGATGAACAGGCTAACGCAGTTGGAACGGCGCGTGGTGGACCAGCGGATCGCCAACGACGACGAAGTCAAGCGTGTAGGCACCCGCCGAGTAACCGGTGGTCTTAATCTGGTATGTGAAAGAGCTGGTGTCAAGAGTGGAGAAGAATAATTCGGGTTGCGTCGCACCGGGAGACGTGGGAACAAGAGTCACCCCGGTATTCGAGTTTGTGACGCTCACTGCCGCGACTTGAACACTCTCATTGGGGATCGGCGTTCCAAAGTAATCCTGCAGTTGAATTCTGATGGGCACTACACTGCCGGCTTGCTTGGTGTGCGCGGCGTCGTATTGCGCGCCCACGCCGTAGGCCCTCCGGCGGTGCTCCGTACTCGGCCTATCTGGGCGGCAGCGTGCCCAAAAAAAGGGCGCCCTGGCGGCGATCTCCGCGCCGATATTGCTCCCCGCGCCGGCCCAGTTGTCGATCACCACCTGCTGCTTCCAGGTCTCGCTCATTGCCATCGCCAACACGAACTCGCGCTTGAGTAGTGAGAGCGCACAAAGCAAAAAGCCCGGGCGCGCGGCCCGGGCTTTCACTTGAAGGGAGTCTGGCACTGACCTACTTTCGCGCGGTATACCTCGCACTATCATCGGCGCTGCCCCGTTTCACGGTCCTGTTCGGGATGGGAAGGCGTGGTTCCAGAGCGCTTTGGGCACCAGACATAGCTTGTCGCCTCGTTGATCTCGCAACGAAGCCAATTCGAAAGAAGCGGGTTGAGATTTGCAAAGCGTGAACCTTCGGGCGCGTGCCCAAGGTTATAGGGTCAAGCCGCACGGGCAATTAGTACCGGTTAGCTGAAAGGATTACTCCTCTTGCACATCCGGCCTATCAACGTGGTGGTCTTCCACGACCCTTCAGGGAGGTTAACCCTCCGGGACGTCTCATCTTGAGGCGAGTTTCCCGCTTAGATGCTTTCAGCGGTTATCTCTTCCGCACAT
>VBCH01000067.1 GCA_005884455.1 Betaproteobacteria bacterium | reverse complement strand
CCTTCTCGACCCAATTCTCCAGCGCCGTCAGCATGTCGAAGGTGTTCGGGCCGGGTCCGCCGGAGCAATGCTGCATGCCGGGGACCATGAACAGTCGGAAGAAGTCCTGCGTGCGCTCGAGTGCGTCCTCGCGGTCATCGCTCCGGTGCGCCATGAACTCCGCCACGCTCTCGAAGTAATTGATCGAGTTGAGCGGCGAAATGTCGGGGTCGCTGAAGCCGTGGTAGACGATGAGCTTGGCACCGCGGCGATGGAGCGGCCGCAGGTCGGGGTCGATCGCGTCGAGCAGCGGTCCCACCGCGTGCAACGAGAACAGCAGGTCCGAGCCGAAGTTGAAGCTCATCGGGTCGTACGCCGGGTTCTGGAACACCTGGTAGCGGAAGAAGCCGTCCGCAGCGAGCCAGTGCAGCCCGGTGAACGGCGCCGAGCCGGTGGTCCAAGCCGCCCAGCCGCCGGGGCCGTCTTCCGCGCCCGGCACGAGCGGCGGATGCACGAGCTCGCCCCAGGGCGTGCGCACGCCGGTCTGGATGTCGCGAACCGCCTGCACCTGCTTCGCCGTGAAGCAGGTGTTGGGATCCTGGCCGGCCTTGCACAGGAGCACCGAAGGATCGAACTTGCACTTGCGCGGATCGTCGATCACGCCGTCCTTGATGCCGTCGATCAGATCGCAGGCATCTGCGGTCGCCTTGCCGAGGATCGCCGTCTTGGCGGCTGGGATGTAGCTCTGCGGGTCCTTCAGCGTCGCCATCGAATACCAGAGGTGCGAGCCGGCGTAGAAGCGCGTCCAGTTGTTGGCCGGGTCGCCGGCGATGAGGCCGTCGAAGTCCTCGGGATAGCGCTGCGCCTCCATCAAACCCTGTTGGCCGCCCTTGGAGCAGCCGACGTAGTAGGAGTGCTTCGCAGGCTCGCCGTAATACGCGCGCGTAATCGCCTTGCCGTTCACGGTCGTCACGTGCGTGCCGCGATGGCCGAAATCGGCGATGAGGTCAGGCCGGCCGAGGGCCCACGTGGAATCGAACGAGCCGGAGCTGACGTGGCCGGTGTCGGTGCTCGCAGTGGCATAACCGCGCGTAAGGGCCAGCCGCATCGCGCTGTAGCTGATGACGCCGGCCGTGCCGCCGTTGCCGACCATCTGGAACTTGCCATTCCAGCCTTCGCTCGGCATCCACACTTCGAATTGCACAGCGGGCGTGGTCACGCCGACGACGCGGCAAATCGGAGCCGCAATCGTGCCGACGGGGTTCGGATTCACGCCCGCCGGCAGCATTTCCGTGAGCGTGATCGTCGTATCCGCAATGCTCAGCTTGGTTTTAAGGTCGGAGCAGGCAATGGGCTTTGCCGCCAGCGACGGCGTCGCTACCAGCGCCCCCGACACCGCCATGGCCGAGAAAAATGCGCAGAGCGGGACGCGCACCCACTTCGTCTGTTGGAAACTTGCCTTCATGGCATTCCTCCTGGTGGGGTTGAAGATATGCAAGGAAGTGACTCTGATACTCCCCCTCAATCTTTGTCCTTGTCTTTGTCTCTGCGGTTCGCGCGAATCTGTCCGCGGATCTCGCCGCCCGGGGAAAGATTCGAGTGCACGTTCACGTAGGCCACGCCTGCGCGGATGGCGGCGATCACCTCGTCTAGCTCACCGGGCGCGAACTGCTGGGTTGCGACGGTCTGGACGTTCTCCGGCCTCCAGGTGCCGGCAAAATGTCCGCTGGGGGAAGTGCACGTCGGCGTGCCTGCCGGACCCGGGGTGCCCGTCGTCCCGCAGATCCACAGGACGATGCCGCCGTTGACGCGGCGCTGGCCGACATGCACGTGCGACTGGGTCACTGTGCCCTGCATCCCGCTGTATGTAATCTCGTAGTCGATCGCGTCGTCGTTGGGGCTGATGACGGCCTCGAATGTAGCGGTTGCCTGTGTGGAAACTGATGGCACCTCCTGTAAGCCCATCAGCGTGGCGCGGATTTTGTCGTCGGCGCCGGCGGTGGACGCCGCGATGGCGGCGGACAATGCGACAAAGACAGAAAGCTTACTCATGAGCGCTCCTTTCCAGTTAAGGGAAATACTTATGGCGAGGCTTGTTGCCGCGCGGTTTCTTCCTCGCATGCACTAAGAACAGTTTCTATTCCATGTTCTTTTGCCTCATAGTCTCCTCCCTGTCATCGCAGCACGTCGCTCGCTTCAGCCTCGTCGACATAACGCCGCACATCTTCGCCGCGCAGGAGCCGCGATTTTTCCAGCTTCTGGGCCGCCTTCCCGAAACTCCCTGACGTAGCCAGCGTGGTTCTTGTAGCACTCTTCGATCGAAAGCCGCGGATGGAACACTCCTCGTTTGCTGGGCGAGCTGCGACGACGAGACCCAGGTTTGTTTTCGTAATCGCTAGACTTCTCCGAGCTCGCGCATCGCCTCAAGGCGCAGCCGGATTGCACTTGCCGCCGTCGCCGGGTTGGTTGCAGACGTTGCTCGCCGTCGCTTGGTTGACGAGATACGCCCAATCATCCCGGACCCCAGCGGGCAGGGCGGTCGTGCATTTTGCGCCCATCAGTGCGGCGGCCGGTCCGGCAAACATATAGCCCTGGCAAGCCGCGTTATCCGCTGCGACTGTCACCGCGGCGACGTAGCCGGCGTGCGTGCCGTAGCGCTCTTCGAGCGACAGACGCGGGTCGCCGTTTGCGAGACGCTGCGCCTTGGTCTTGGCGAACGGCACCATGCCGCCGACGTAATTGCAGGTTTGGCCCACATGGAAGCCCGACGCAGTGATGTTCCAGCCGAGGTACGTGCCGAGTGGCGCATCGCGCAGCACGGTCGGCACGCCGCCGAGCTCGTTGCCGTCGGCATCCACGCGCGGCACGAGCATCTTGATCACGCTTCTGATCGGCGGCGGAATGTTGGTCGGGTCGCCCGTCGCATTGAACTCGTCGAAGTCCGGACCCCAGTCGTAATCGAGCACCGGGTTGACGAAGTTGTCGGCGAGGAAAATCGAGTCGGGAATGCCGGGTACGCCGCTCGGGAATCCCATTGCCGCCTTGGTCGGCTCGACGAGGTTGCGTTCGTTCCTGGCGCCTCGCATCAGCGGCCAGCGGCTGGGCGGCGGGGGCGTACCGTTCATCACCCACTCGCGCAAGGCGACGCGCATCCGGTTGACCAGTGAGTTGGCAGGGACCGGGTTTGCTCTCAGTGTCCCGGTGCCCCAGTTGTTTCCCGGACAGCTCGCGCCGCTGGCAGGCAGAGCTTCATTGAAGCCGCTGTCAGTCGCATCGCGGTTACCGCCGCCGTGCGTGGAGCTCGGCAGGTAGTAGCGGCGCACGTTGTCCGGCAGGGGAATGTCATTCTTCGGATCGGTGCCGACCCAAGAGGTCGTCATCTTCAGCGCAAACACTTCCGCGCCGCCGAAGGTCTCGATGACCTTCGGGCACGTGTCGGTCCGGCTGCAGCGGTCGAGAATGCCGCCGGGATGCAGATTGCGTGCGCGATCGGGGAAGCTGTGCCACCACTGCGGACCTTCGCTGCCCATCTGATAGAGCTCGAGCACGCCGTCCGGCTGCCCCCAGCGCGAGTTGTTGGAGACGCGCCGCCCGGCGATCAGCGGCCAGGCGCCTTCGTGCACGATGCGCCCGGCTTCGTCCTCGTTCATGCCGAGGAAGATAAAGTGCCGGGTGAAGTTCCCCGACTGCGAAGAGCCGCGAATGATCGCCGAGTTGATCTTGCCGGCAAGCGGGTTCGCCGTGCCGAAATCGTCCGCCGACGCATACTTAAAGAACGAGGCGACGTCGCGGAAGGCGGAGGTGCCGGCGCCGAGCACGTAAGGATTCTTGACGGTGTAGGTGAGCTGATAGAGCTTCGCGGGGTCAAAGCCGTTCCTCAGGCATACATGCACAGGCAGGCTGCCGGGCAAATGCGCAGGGTCAAGATCTTGTGGCGTCCCCGGGAATGCGCCGTAGTTGACCGGAGGCGTTCCCTGAATACCGCATTTTGCGAACGCCCAGTCGCTGCTCGATATGGTTTCACCCTCGGTCACGACGCCTTCGATCGTTTCCTTGGTATGCGTCACCAACCTCGCTTGTGTCGTATCGAGCGACGCCGGCAGATATGGAATGGGATTGCCCATCACATTGAGCGGCTGCGAGTTCGTGCCGCTGCGATTTATGATGCGGCCGAGGATCTGCCCGGTCACTCCGACGAGCACCGGCACCTTTACGTAATGGTTTGCGAAGGCCGGCGCGCAAGGAGGCAGGCAGCCCACATTCGCTGGAACGGCCGTCCCCCCCGCGTTGTCGCCTTGCCAGCCGCTGAGCAACTGCACGTCGCCGCCCGCAAACGAATCGTTGGGCAGAGCTACATCGCCGCCGCGGTTCGGCACGTCGTGCCACATCACGCCGCTCGCCGAGCTCATATCCGTCGGCTTGCGGATACGGAAGCTCGCGATGTACTCGACGCTGCCGTTCGCGTTCGTGGTCGCGAGCTGGATGTCGGTAATGAGCGCGTTATGCGCATCGTTCGGATCGAGCTCGCCGAACGCGCGGCCTGTCAGCAGCTGATAGGGATTACTTGGGACGGCCGGATTTGCGAGCACGGTCGTCGTATCGATGACGATGCGCGTGACGCGCGCGTCCGACGGCGGCGCCCAGGCGAGCGACATCGCCGCCGCCAGCCCACCGATGAGTAAAGTACAACGGTGCTGCGAAAGTTTGCTAGACATTGTCATGTCTCCTTTATGGTCAGTCGTCGTCTCTATCGTCGTCGTCCTTGCCATGATGCTTGTGCGGCCGTGCCTCGCAGCTCCGGAAGCGGCCGGGCGAGACGACCCCCGTGGGTGCCGGTACGCCGCGTGCGCTGCCGTTGGCGACGAGCCGGTCGAGCTCGGGTTGCGCGTCCTCGCACAGCATGAGGCGCTGCGCGATCAGGCCGTCGATCGCGCTCACGGTCTTCGCGTAGTACGCGTCGAAGCTCGGATAGCGCTCGGCAACCGATGGGCGCGGGTCGCCGTTCGCCGCGCGGTCGGCGGCGGTTTTCGCGAAGGCGATCATCTGACCCGAGCCCTCGCAGCCGTCGTTCGCCTGTGCGCCGGCCCTGAGCGCCCAACCGGTGTAGGTGGCGAGGGGAACCGTGACGTCGGGCAGCCGCACGCCCGCGATGTCGTTGCCGTCGCTGTCGGTCTTCGGCACGTAGCTCGGATAGATCGGACCGTTCGCCGGGTTGTCCTGGTAAGGCGGCGTGATCAACGGCGGGTTGATGGTGGCGATGCCGGTCTCATAGAAGTTCAGCCCGTAGTCGAACAGATAGCGCGTCGTCTCGAGACCCGTGAACGTGACGTTGAAGCCCGGGCGGAACGGATCCGGGATGTTCGGGAAGCCGACCCCCGATTGCGGCCGTGGCGGCACGAGCGTTCCGTCGCGCAGCTTCGGCACGCGGCTCTCCGGCGGCTTGGCGTGCTGCGTCGCCCACTCGTCGAGCGCGACCCACAGCGCGCGCTGGATCGGGGCCGAGTTGAGCGGGTTCTGGAATTGCTGGCAAGCGCCCCTCGAGGTGCCGTTGCCCGTGCCGTGCTGGTGGCTGGAGATGAGGTAGTTGCGCGTGTGCTGCGAATCCGGAAGGTCGCGCTCGCCGCCCGGATCCGTGTGCAGGAGCGAAGCAGCCTTCACCCAGTACTCGTTCGCCGAGTAGATCTCGACGCCGAACGGGCAGGTGTTGCTCTGCTCGCAGCGGTGATACCGGCTGTCCGTCTTGCGAGAGATCGGATCGTGCGTCATGACGTTGGCGAACGGGAACACGCCCTCGGCATAAAGGTGGTCCTGGCGGTTGCGCTCGGTGCGGCCGGGCTGTGAGAAGCGGTAGTTCATGTTGATGCCGTCGCCCGCCGCGATCCACTGCATATGGCCGTCGAACACCTTGTTGCCGTTCTCCGCCTCGGTGAACCCGAGATGGCGGAAGTCATTCAACAGCCGGCCGGGCTGCGATACCACTTCGGTGTAGACGCGCTGGATGTCTCCCGCGAGCGGATTGGGCGTGCCGTTGTCGTCGGCGCTCTCGTAGCGCAGCCACGCGACGAAGTCGCGGATCGCCGCGAAGCCGAGGCCGTTCACCGTCGGGTCTTTCGCCGTGTAGGTGAACTCGTAGATGTCGTTCGCGGTGAAAGTGCCCGTGTTGAGCGTGATCGCCGTGCCCGCCGCGTTGTAGGTCCAACTCGCGTTAGAAATCGCAGTGGGCGTGTCATCGAGGTGAACGCGGTGGGTGAGCTTAGGCGTCGCCTTGTCGCTCGCATCTGCCGGCGGATAGGTGAGCGGCAGGGAATTGCCGCCCGACCCCGTGAAGTATTCATAGGACGGGCCGGTGATCGTGCCGTTCGGATTCGAAGCTGTCGGCGCCAGGTGCGCGATGGGCAGCTTGATGGTCGTGGGCGAGGCCGCGGTCTTGGTAACGTTGCTGCCCGCCGCCTGATCCCAGCCGGACCACACCATGGTGTAACCGCGCGGCATGAGGAAGGAGTTCGCGAGCGTCGTGGGATCGATGATCGACCCGGGATCGTTTCCGCCGGGAACGCGGCCGAAGGTGTTCCACGTCTTGTTACCGCGGTTGGGCGGCTCGTACATGACCTTGTGGGCGCCGTTGCCGAGAACGATCGGTTTGAGGATGTAGAAATCGAAAGAATATTCGACGTTGCCCCTCGAGTTGCGCGGTGCAAGCTCCACGTCGACGATCACCGAATTCCTCCGACTGTGGGGATTGACCTCGCCGTAGGCAGTGCCGATGATCTTCTCGTATTGCCCGACCCCGGGCCACGAGTACCCGCCAAAGGTGGGGTTCTGCGAAAGTGCAGTGTCGACTACGATCTTCGTGATGCGTGCATCGGCTGCCGTGGCAGCCAGCATCGCGCCCGCGGCGAGCGCGAGCGCGATGTTCAGACGGCGTGCCGGTTTCATTTTTCCCTCTCCTTTGTCAACCTCGAATACTTCAGCGCTCCATCGAGTGCTCCTGGCAGCTATAGTTCTTAGTCCCGGTCGTGGTCGTCGTCATGGTCGCGATCGTGGCCGCGGCCGCGATCGTCGTCGTGCTTGCAGTCGTCGGCGTCCTCGAGGTGTCTGCCCGTCTCGTGCTGGTACTTGACGACGCGGTCCATGCACGCGTTGGCGCGCGTCTCGATGTTGCCGCCGCAATGCCAGCTCGCGAAAAGCTTCGGATCGCCGCTGCCGTTGTAGAGCGCGGTCTGCGGATACGGGCACATCGGCCGGGCTCCGAGCGTCGCGTTCTGCGACAGGATCGAATCGGGCGCCTTGCCCGTCTCGACCCAGTTCACCATGGTGTCGAACAGCGCCTGCGGCTGCGGCCCCGCGCCGCCGCCGCAATGCGTGACCCCTGGCGCCAGGTAGAAGCGGAACCAGCGCTGCAAGTCCTTGAACCCGTCGTAGCGCTCCGCCGCCTCGCGGTAGTAGTGCACCGACTGGCGCCACGGGATGAGCTGGTCCGCACCGCCATGCCACATCAGGATCTTCGCGCCACCTTTCTTCGCCCGATGAAGATCGGTGCTCATGATGTCGCTGTAGGGCGCGACCACGCGCGTGGCGAGCTTGGTCTCGTCGTCGAACAGTGAGAGCGGCTCGGAGGTGAAATCGAAATTCAGGTCGCGGTGCGACCACGTGAAGATGCCGAGGCTGCCGCCGGGACCGCCGAAAGGCGGCTGGTTGGTCACGCCGGCATTCGCGCCGCGCCCGAACGGGAACCAGATGCGCAGGCCATGGTCGTTGCGCGGCCCGTCCCAGATCCGGTTGACCGCGTCGGCTTCCTGCGGCGTGAGGCAATTCGTCGCAGGTGCGCCCGGCTGGCCGCAGATATTGTTCTTCGCGTCGTAAGTGCAGGCGCGCGGATCGCCGAGGATGCCGTCGGTGACGCCGTCCAGCGCGTCGCAAGCGGCCACCGCGGACGCATTCGCCGCGTTCATCTTCGCCTGAGTCAGCGTGGCGGTGCCGGTAAGCTCCTTCTGGACCCAGAACGGCCACACCGTCGCCACCTGCAACCGCGTATGGAAGTTCGCCGGCGCGCCGGTCAGGAAACCGTCGAAGTCCTCGCCGAAATTGAGCGCCATCGAGAGTCCTTCGCGCCCGCCGGTCGAGCAGCCGTCCCAGTAGTTGCGCGTCGCCGCGGTGCCGTAATAGACCTTGGTGAGCGCAAGCGCCCATTGGTATTGCTGATGGATGCTCTCGACCAGGAAGTCGTCCAGCGTGCCGTAGTTCAGCTCGTGCGTATCCTGGATGACGGCGAAGGCCGGGCTGCCGGTTGCATGGCCGGTGTCGGTGTTCGAGCCGACGTAGCCGGTGTTGGTCGCCGCGGTGATCGAGCTCAGGCTGCCCTGCAGCCCGCCGCCGCCGATGTTGCGCACTTTGCCGTTCCACGCGCCCTGCACGCCGCCATCGAAGCTGTTCAGCGGAAACCCCACGCGGATGCCGATACGCTGGTTCTGTCCTACCGCGTAGCCGTCCGCCAGTCCGCCGCGCGCCGAGTAGATGAAGTTCGCCTCGCAGCGCGCTGCATTCGTCCCGCTCGCCGCGACCAGGGCGGTAAAGGGCACGGGCGCCGGCGACGGCACCTGCGGCGTGGGCGGCGGCACGTACTGGGAGATGTTCGGCTGCGTCGCGAGGTAGCTGCCCAGAGCGGCGCAGGTCATTTCCGCAAGGGCCGGAGTTGCGAAAAGGCTGGCGCAGAAGGCAATTGCGAGGCGACGTCCCACGGGCTTAGTCCTCAAGTTACCTCCTCGTTTTGAAATGCTTATGGGATTGTTGCAGCGCACCGAACGGCGCAAGGGGAGTGGGCGGCGGGAGTGGGCAACTCGAGTGGCAAAAAACGTCCGCGTCTGCGCCCCCATGCTGCTTCCCCTTCCCCGGTCCTCTAGACCCACACGTACTCGCACTTATTTATTCCTGCTGTTGAAATCTAACACCCGGCGATTTACGATACAAATTGAAGTAACTCATCAATTCATCACTCATCACCATGAATATCAGCTCGCGGCAGCTGAAGGCGTTCGTGCTGACTGCACGCCATCAGAGTTTTTCCCGCGCCGCGGAGCAACTGTTCATCACGCAGTCGGGAATGAGCGTGCTGGTGCGCGAGCTCGAGGGGCAGCTCGGATTCCGCCTGTTCGACCGCACGACTCGCAAGGTCGCGCTCACCGAATTCGGCACCAAGTTCCTGCCGATCGCGGACCGCAGCCTGCTCGAGCTGGAAGCTGCGGCGTCGCTGATCGGCCGCGCTGCATCCGTCGCGAACCGCCGTATCGCAATAGGCGCGACTCCGCTCATCGCCAGCAAGCTGCTGCCTTCGGTGATCAGCGACTACGCGGCGCACAGTCCTGGCATGAAAATCGTATTGCACGACGGCGACCGCTCGCGTGTCGTCGCCATGGCGCTGTCCGGCGAGATCGATGTCGGCCTGGGCTGTTTCCTTCAGCCGGTGAGCGGCGTGCGCCGCACGCCGCTCTTCCGCTTCTCCTTGATGGTGATCGAGCCGGCGGCGCAGCCTGCGAGCGGGCCGCCGCGGTGCTTGCGCTGGAAGGACATCGTCGACTGGCGCCTGATCGGTGCGCCGCCCCACAATCCGATCCAGCAGCTCATCGACCGCAACTTGCAGCGCTTCGGCCGCCGCGAGCCGCCGGACATGGTGTTCGACTACTTCGAGACGCAGATCGCGATGGTGGAAGCGGGCGTCGGCTGTGCGGTCATTCCGACTTTCGCGATCCCGGCCTGCCGCCGCCACCGCATCGCGATGCATCCGCTCACCGATCCCATGGTGCCGATCGACCTGTGCCAAATCACGAGCCGCGGCAGGAAACAGCCGCCGGGCTTCGAGGACTTCACCGGGTTCCTCAAGAGCTACATCGCGGAATGGGCCGAGCCCTGGTCGCCCAGGCTCGCCTGAACCCTTTCGCGCCGGCGACGATCTTTGCGAGCCGCTGGCTTGCGCCTTAGAGCATTCCGATCGCTGCCTCTTTCACCTTGCTTCGCTCCCGCACCACGCACGCCACATGCGCCGATAAGCGTCCTCCACATCGCGCGCAAATTGCAGCTCGTCCATGAGCGGTGAGGCCCGCATTCGCTCGCGCAACGTCTGGCGGAGCTCCGTGATGACCGCTCGGTCTCCCGCGTATTTGACGGCCAGTCGCACATAGTCCTCCGGGCTCTCCGCTATCCAGTCGCTCAGGCCGACCGTCGCAAGGATGCTTGCGGCGCTCCGCGATACCGACCGGGTTCCCCGAAGCGTGATTACAGGAACCCCCATCCAGAGCGTGTCGCAGGTGGTGGTACCGCCGCTGTACGGAGTCGCATCCAGCGCCAGATCCACGGTATTGAACAAGCGGTGATACTCAGGGAGCGCCAAGCGCGGGAAGATCGCGAGCCGGTCCGCGGCAATTCCCGCGCGCTCGAAGGCCCGGATCAATCCGTCCCGGACCGGACCTTTCGGGATGCCGGCGAAAACCAATCGCGAATCCGGCAACCGCGTCAAGATCTCGGCCCAAAGGCGGCGGGTCGACTGGGAAAGTTTCAAGGCGTTGTTGAACGACCCAAATGTGATGAACCCGTTGCGTGCAAACGGCGGCGCCTCCGCGCAATCGATCGAAACCATCTGGCGGTAACACCATTGGCTGCGGGGGAGCCGGACCAGTGTCTCGGTATGAAACCGATCGGTCACGCCGGGCGGATCCGTGTGTCGGTCGCAAAGACGGTACTGGATCCTCGTGAGTCCCGTCGTATTCAGATACCCGAGCCACGTCACTTGCACCGGTGCCGGTTGCTGAGCAAAAACGACAATCCGAAACGTGCCGCTGTGCCCGGACAAATCGACGAGAATGTCGATTCCATCGCGGTTGATCGTCTCTGCGAGACCGGTGTCGGACATGGAAGCCACGTCGCGCCAGACATCCGCACGCGCACGCACCTTCTCCGTGACCTCATCCGCCTTGGCGCCGGTCGAGTAGCAAAAGACCTCGCAAGTGGAGCGGTCGTGCCGTTCGAACAAGGGGATCGCGAAAAGCGAGACCGGGTGGGAGTAGAAATCGCCTGAAACGTAGCCGACGCGAAGACGTCGCTCCGGATCTCTGGAATTGCCGAACGGCTCGAATCGTCGCGCGACAACGCTCTCCAGCCGGGCTCCGAAATCCTTGTGACTGGCGAAAAGAGCGTCGCTGGAGATCTCGTCCCAGCAGGTGAGCATGAACAACAAAGTGGACTCGATATCGAACCGCTCCGGGTCAAGCTTTCGCGCCGCCCCGAGGACTTCAACGGCTTCGGGAATGCGGGCCAAGCCCCTGAGAACAAGCCCCAGCAGTCCATACGCCGGGACGAGTCCGGGATCAATCGCGATTGCGCGCCGCAGCGCGGTTTCGGCTTCGGACAGTCTGTCCAGTTTCCACAGCACACCCGCATAGTTGAACAAGACCCCGGCCCAGTCCGGCCGTTGCTTCAGCGCGCTTTCCAGGGCGCTCTCGGCCGCGGCCAGGTCTCCGCGTGATTCGTACAGATTGGACAAGACGACCTGCGCCTCGGGAAACTCCGGCTTGCAATCGAGCGCCGTTCGAATCAGAGGCTCGGCCCGGCCAAGTTCCCGGCGCTGGCACAGCACCTTGCCGAGGTTGTAATTGGCGTAAGGATCACGCGGATCGATCGCAAGAGCTGCTTCATACGATCTGATCGCCGCGTCGACGTCGCCGGCGGCTTCCAGTCCTATGCCGAGATTGAGATGGGCTCTTGCGTAGCCGGGAGCCGCAACCACGGCCCTGCGGTATTGCTCGCAAGCTTCGCGCAGCTTGCCCGAGTTTTCCGCTTTATTGCCTTCGGCAATCAGCGCATCGGCAATGATATTCGCGCGATCCACGTGCCGGACGGTCGGCTACTTCAGCACGGACCTCAACAGCTTGCCCATCTCGGCGGGGTTTTTCGTGACCTTGATCCCGCACTCTTCCATCACCGCCAGCTTTTCCTGCGCCGTGCCCTTGCCGCCTGAGATGATCGCACCGGCGTGGCCCATGCGCTTTCCGGGAGGCGCGGTGACTCCCGCGATGAATCCGACGACGGGCTTCTTCATGCCGGCCTTCACCCAGCGCGCTGCGTTCTCCTCGTCCGAGCCGCCGATTTCCCCCACCATGATCACGGCGTCGGTCTCGGGGTCCTCGTTGAACATTTTCAATACGTCGATGTGCTTCAGGCCGTTCACCGGGTCGCCGCCCGTCCCGACGCAGGAGGATTGCCCGAGCCCGAGCTCCATCAGCTGCCCGACCGCTTCGTAAGTGAGCGTGCCCGAGCGCGACACCACGCCGATGCGGCCCTTCTTGTGGATATGCCCGGGCATAATGCCGATCTTGATTTCGTCGGGGGTGATAACGCCTGGACAATTCGGGCCCACGAGCCTGGTCCGCTTGCCCTGCATCTTGTACTTGGTGCGGATCATGTCGCGCACCGGGATGCCCTCGGTGATGCAGATGACGAGATCGAGGTCCGCTTCCACCGCCTCGTCGATCGCCGCCGCGGCGAAAGGCGGCGGGACGTAGATGACCGACACCGTCGCGCCGGTCTTCTCCTTCGCCTCTTTCACCGTTGCGAAGATCGGAATGCCCTCGTACGTTTCCCCAGGCTTTTTTGGGTTCACGCCGGCGACGTAGCAACTCCCGCCGTTCGCATACTCCTTGCCCATCTTGGTGTGGAACTGACCGGTTTTTCCGGTGATGCCCTGGGTCATCACACGGGTGTTCCTGTTGATGAGGATGGACATGATCAGCGCTTTCCCTTGGACGCGGCAACGACCTTCTGCGCGGCGTCCGCCATGTTGCTGCCGGAAATGATCGGCAGCCCCGACTCCGCGAGGATCTTCTTGCCGAGATCGACGTTGGTGCCCTCCAGACGCACCACCAGCGGCACGCGCAGGCTCACCTGCCTCGCAGCGGCCACAACGCCAGCGGCGATCACGTCGCACTTCATGATGCCGCCGAAGATGTTGACGAGGATCGCCTTGAGGTGCGCGATGCGCAGCATGATCTTGAACGCCTCGGTCACCTTCTCGGTGGTGGCGCCCCCGCCCACGTCGAGGAAGTTCGCGGGCGCTCCGCCGTAGAGCTTGATGATGTCCATGGTCGCCATCGCGAGGCCCGCGCCGTTCACCAGGCAGCCGATGTCGCCGTCCAGTTGTATATAGTTGAGGTCGTACTTGGATGCTTCGACCTCGGCCGGATCCTCCTCGTCCAGGTCGCGCAGCTGCTGCCACTCGGGATGGCGGAAGGCCGCGTTGTCGTCGAAGTTCATCTTGGCGTCGAGCGCGACCACTCTGCCCTCCCCGGTGAGGATGAGCGGATTGATCTCGGCGAGGCTGGAGTCGGTCTCGTCGAAGGCCTTATAGAGCCCTTTCAGGGTGACGCGCGCCTGCGGCACGCTCGCGGCGGGGATGCCGATCTTCGCCGCGATGCCGTCGGCCTCGGCGTCCTTCAGGCCCGTGCCGGGATCGATGAACACTTTGTGGATCTTCTCGGGCGCGTGGGCGGCGACTTCCTCGATGTCCATTCCGCCTTCGCTGGAGGCCATGAGCGCCACGCGCTGCGTGCCGCGGTCCACGACCATGCCCACGTAGAGC
>VBCH01000050.1 GCA_005884455.1 Betaproteobacteria bacterium | reverse complement strand
GATCATGCTGCCCGCCTTCCCCGCGGAGTTGGGGCTCGCCCTGTGGCTCATCGTAAAGGGGGTGGACATGCCGAAGTGGGAAGAAAGAGTACGTTAGCCGTCGGATGGACCGCTGAACACGCTACGCGTCATGGCCAAACCACTTGCCGCCGGTAGTGTGTCGGAATATCTCGCGGTGGTGGCGCGCGATCGTCCGGATTCGCCGTAATGCGCGTCATCGAGACCGGCAGCCTCACGCTGGAGCCGCAAACCGCGGCGCATGCGGAAGAGATGTTCGCGGTCCTCGGCGACCCGGCGATCTACGAGTACGAGAACGAACCGCCGCCGTCTCCCGATTGGTTGCGCGCTCGGTTCACGAAGCTCGAATCGAGGCGCTCGCCGAGCGGCCGGGAACAGTGGCTCAACTGGGTCATCCGCCTACCAAGTTCCGAGCTTATCGGCTACGTTCAAGCGACGGTCCATCCCGACGGGCGCGCGGCCATCGCTTACGAGATGTCCAGCGCCTACTGGGGTCGCGGCCTCGCGCGCAAAGCCGTCCAAGTGATAATCTCCGAGCTTGTCGGGCGCTATCGAGTACGCAGCCTCCCCTCTGTGCTCAAACGCGAAAATCTTCGCTCGATGCGCCTGCTCGAGCGCCTGGGTTTCTCGCTGGCATCGCCCGAGCAGCATGCCAAGCACCGGGTCGAGCCAGGCGAACTGCTGATGCTGCGCGAAATCGAGCGCGCATGAGAAAAACGCGCTCTACCCTTCGGATGCCCAGACCGATCGAACGCCCCGAGCGAATCAGGTCGGTCCTGGATTCCCTCGCGATATCGACGGATCTGATCGCGGCGCGTTCCTTGGTATTGCATCCCGAGGCGCAGGAGCTGGTCGTCGCAGCCATTGGGGACGACGGCAGAGAGCACAGGCTTACGCCCGCTGCGGCAGCGAAATGGCGGGAGATGAGCGCAGCGGCCCTTTCCGACGGCGTAGTCATCCAGATCGCTTCGGCGTTCCGCAGCGTCGATCGCCAAGCCGAAATAATCCGCGCCAAGCTCGCCGAAGGCTTGTCCCTGGACGCAATCCTTTGCACAAGCGCGCCTCCCGGTTACAGCGAACACCACTCGGGCCGGGCAGTCGATGTGACGACCGACGAGGGCGTCGCGCCCCTCGAGCCCGAGTTCGAAAAGACCCGGGCATTCCGGTGGCTGTCGAAGAACGCGGGCCGGTTCGGTTTCGCTCTCTCGTATCCCGCGGGGAATCCGTCTGGTTACGACTATGAACCGTGGCACTGGTGCTTTAGGGCGACCGAGGTCTGATCCCACGAGCCTGAGAAACCATGAGATACCCGCGTGCAAGCTGGACGTGTCCCACTCCAGCGATGCTCTCAATGTTGCTGCTCCCGGCTCTGAGCGGAAACGCTTTATGCCATGCGCAGGAAAGAGCGAATGCCTTGCCCGAGACGCAGGCCGGGCGGGAGATGATCGTTGAAGTGCAGGAGCTCATACCGGTCGAAAGCGACCGCAAGATCCGCACGGCGAACCTCGATGTTCTCTTCCGCATCAGGACATTCGATACTCCAGACTTCAAGTTCCATGGAGGTCTTACGGTGTCCCACTCCCGCGGAAGCATCACGCGGCAGACTGGCTCTTTCCAAGCCGGCACTCTCAGGGACGAAGCGTACGATAGCACCGCGACCGGTGCGGGACCCGTTCTGGCAGTTCTGGCCGAACTCGGGCGCCGCGGGAACCTCTCCGCCTCGCTGCATGGAAGCGCGGGCGTCCTTCTCTACGACAGGGATTTCCCCGCGGGCGCTTCCCGTTATGACTTCATGCTCCGGTACGGCCCCACTTTTTCCTACAGATTGAACGACAGGCAGGACCTGTCCCTGAGCTTGAGGGGAATGCACGTGTCGAACGGCCAGGGCTTCAACCAACACAATCCGCAATACAACGCGATGGGCGTGGGCGTGCAATTCCGCGGGGCTTTTTGACCGGCATTCGCGCAATGCGAGGCGAGTAGTCACTCGCTCGCGAACACCCTCCGCCACAGCGCGCGCGTCGCGGCTATGTGGTTTCGCACCTCCCCCGCGGGCACGCGTGCGTACCGCGCTCCGTTCAGGCGCAGCCGGTGCTGTCGGCGGCGGTATTCGCGGTAGGCGTCGGCCACCGCGTCGGCGGAATCGCCGGGAATCAACTCCAGCTTCGCGGCGAGCTTCAGCAGGGCGATGTTGCCGCTGTTGGCGGTGAGCTGGGGACGGCGGTGCGCGTGAGCGAGCACGAGCATCTGAACGATGAATTCGATGTCGATCATGCCGCCGCGGTCATGCTTGAGGTCGAACAGGCCGCCCTCGTTCGGGTGGCCCTGGAGGAGCTGCTCGCGCATCGACAGCACGTCGCGGCGCAGCTTCGCCTCGTCGCGCGCGATCCGTAGGATCGCGCGCCGCTCCTCCTCGAACTCGGCTCCCACGGCCGGCTCGCCCGCGCAGACTCGCGCGCGAGTGAGCGCCTGGTGCTCCCAGGTCCAAGCCGATTCGCGCTGATAGCGGCGAAAGGCGTCGATCGAGCTGACGAGGAGCCCGCTCCCGCCTTCGGGACGCAGGCGCAGGTCGATGTCGAAGAGAACCCCCGCGGCGGTGCGGCTGGTGAGCCAGCGGCTCAGGCGCTGCGCGAGGCGCGCATAGATCTCCGGCGCACGGTCGTCCGGATCCTCGTAAAGAAAGATGAGATCGAGGTCGGACGCGTAGCCCAGCTCCTTGCCGCCGAGCTTGCCGTAGCCGACGATCGCGAAACGCGGCTCCTCGCGGTGGCGCACGCGCAGCTGCGTCCAGCACAGCTCCAGCGTCACCTGCAGCACGGCGTCGGCGAGATCGGACAGATCGTCGGCCAGGCGTTCGACCGAAAGCGCGCCCGACAGATCCTGCGCGAGCAGGCGGAAGACCAGTGCGTGATGCGCCTCGCGCAGCCAATCCATCTGCCGCTCCTCGTCGCCCTGCCGGGAGGCGAGCTGGCCCCGGAGCTCCTGGACGAAAGCGCTCCAATCCGGCCGCGCGAACAAGGCGCGCGCGTCGAGCAGCTCGTCCAGCACGACCGGATGCCGGTTGAGATATTCCGCCGCCCAGCTCGACGCGCCGAGCAACTGCGCGAGGCGCGCGAGCGCGGCCGGGTGCTCCTCGAGAAGCGCGAGATACGCGGCGCGGCGGCTGACCGTCTCGATGAACTCCAGGCCGCGCGCGAGGGCCGCGTCCGGGTCTTCCTGCGCGGCGGATTCCTCGATGATCCTCGGAATCAAGGCGTCGAAGCGGGCCCGGCTCGCCTGCGGCAGGCCGCCATAGCGCGGGCCCGAGCGCACTGCCGCAAGCCGCGCCGCGGTTCCCGCGGCATCGCGAAACCCGAGCTGCGCCAGGCGCGTTTCGGTTTGCTCCGACCCAGTCCAAAGCAGCGCGAGCGCGTGCTTCGAGACCTCCTCGACCGAAAACACCTGCTCGAAATGCGAAGACACGCGAGCCCGGTGCGCCTCGAGCGCGGCGCGGAACGCATCCCAGGAGTGAAAGCCCATGGCTCGTGCGACGAGCGAACGGTCTCCCGTCCCTTCGGGCAGCTCGTGCGTCTGCGCGTCGTCCAGGTACTGCAGGCGGTGCTCCAGGCGCCGCAGGAACACGTAGGCCCCGGAGAGCTCCTCGAAGGCTGCAGCGGGGAGCAGCTTCCTTTGCGCGAGCAGCGCGAGCACTTTCAGCGTCGGGCGGATCTGCAGCGCCGGGTCGCGGCCGCCGCGGATCAGCTGGAACACCTGCGCGACGAACTCGATCTCGCGGATGCCCCCCGGCCCGAGCTTGATCTGATATCGGACCCGAGCGCGCGCGCCTTGATCCAAGCGTAGCGTTCCCACTCCCTGCCCTGCGTGACGAAATACTCCTCGAGCGCGTCGAGGCTCGTGGCGAGCGCGCCGGAGTCGCCCCAGGGGCGAAGGCGCATGTCGACGCGGAAGACGAAGCCGTCCGCGGTGCGGTCGCCGAGCGCGGCGATCAGGCGGCGGCCGAGCAGCGTGAAGAACTCCAAATTGCTCGCAGCATCGTCCTCCCCGGGGTAGAGAAAGACGAGATCGACGTCCGAGGACACGTTCAGCTCGCCGCCGCCGAGCTTGCCCATGCCGATCACGATTAGGTCTCGAGGCCCAAAATGCGCAAGGGCCGCGTCG
Source organism: Betaproteobacteria bacterium (assembly GCA_005884455.1). Classification (GTDB taxonomy): domain Bacteria; phylum Pseudomonadota; class Gammaproteobacteria; order Burkholderiales; family SG8-39; genus VBDM01. The sequence continues at coordinate 1,959 of VBCH01000050.1, read as the reverse complement.
ACGGCGACTTCCGCGAGCGCGGACATCGTCCCGCAGACTTCGTCGAGGGAGGCGGCACCCGAAAGATCGCGGGCCATCGTGCGCAAGAGCACACGCTGGCGCAGCGTCCGCAATCCGGAATGCAGGGCGCTTTCGTCCGCGGCGCCCTGCCCGCGCAGAAGCGCCTGCATCGCTTCGCGCGCCCAGCCCGAGTCATTCGAGCGCTCCAGCTCCTCGCGCAGCTCAGGTCTAGCCGCGACGAGCTGCCGGGCGTAGCGGGAAAATTCGAGCGGGTCCATGGGCGGGGCTATTGTAGTGGCGCGCGCCTGGCCACGTACCGGGTTGCGAAGCGGTGACCGACCGCTTGATTCCCGGGCGAAGCGGCGGAAAATGCACCATACTCAATTGCACTTTTGCGGTTTAACAAAGATATCGAAGCATTCTTGCTGACTATTGATAGTTCGGCGTCATGAAAAGCTGCCTTTGGACAGTCTGGTCGCCTTTCTATGTTCGTTCGCACACTGCCGGGAGGAATGCTGTGAGAAATATCGGTCGCCTGCTCGTGATGCTTGCACTCGCCGCAACCAGCGCCGCCTTCGCTCAAGGCTATCCGAACCGTCCAATCAAAGTGATCGTCCCTTGGCCGCCCGGCCAAACCACTGATATCGCGGCGCGGATGGTGTCGGAGAAGCTCGCGCCGCCCAACGTGCAGAAGGTTCCCTACGATCCGGTCACGGATTTTTCGCCAATCAGCCAGTTTACGAACGGCCCGTATGTGCTCGTCACGCATCCCTCATTCCCCGCTGCGAACGTGAAGGAGTTCATTTCGCTCCTGCGCGCCAACCCCGACAAGTATTCGTACTCCTCCTCCGGCTCGGGCGCGATCAGCCACCTGATCTCGGAGGTGTTTCTGTCGATGGCGAAGATCACGGCGACGCACGTGCCCTACAAGGGCAGCGCGCAGGCGCTTACCGACGTCGTAGGCGGTCAGGTGACCTACACCTTCGAGACCCCGGCCACCGTCCTCGGCCACGTGAAAGCGGGGCGCCTCAAGGCCTTGGGCGTATCGAGCGCGAATCGCGCTATTGCCCTGCCGGAGCTGCCGACGATCGCCGAGGCGGGCGATCTTCCGGGCTTCGACATGCGCGGTTGGATCGGTCTTCTCGCGCCGGCCGGGATACCGCGCGAGCTGCGCATGCGGCTCGCGACCGAAAGCCGAAAAATACTGCAGGCGCCCGAGATGAGGGAGCGCTTTATCGCGCTCGGCCTCGAGCCGGCAGGTCTAATGCTTGACGAATTCGCCGACTTCCTCAAGAAGCAGAACAACCGATACGCTTCGATCGTGAAGCAGGCGAACGTGAAAGCCGATTGAAGGTCCTATGGCATTACCCCCGAGTGACGGCGAGCTCGATGCACTCAGGGTTGACGCCGAACCCCGCAGTGCACCGGACGCGCGCAAGAGCAGCGCGCGCCGGTGACCGCGAACGTTAGGCATCCGCTGAGGGGAAGGGTATGAAGAAACTTCGAATATTTCTGATCGCCGGGGTAGTGATCGTGTTTGGTACCGGCCCCGCCCTCAGCGACGAATTCAAATCAGTTCAGTTTGTCTGGAGAGCCTGGACAGGCGCAACGTATAAGGTGACGCCAGTTCTGGAGTCGATGATGCCGATCGACTTCGAACTTATCAACCGTCGCAGTGACACCGTTGGCATCTACTACGGCGTCCCTAGCGACGGTGAGGAACTTGAACGCGAAGGATCAAGACTGGGGAAAGGCGTATTTCAAAACACGTACACACGCCAGATACCAGGCACTACCGAGGCGAAGGAGAATCCATTGTTTGATTCGAAGACAGGACAATTCGCGGTCGAGAAGCACGCACGCGCGGCACGTGAGATGTACTCGAAGGCCGACTTCGAGATGTCGATGCGGCGTGCCGATACACGACATTTTCCCATTCTTATTAGTGAAGTGAGACTT
>VBCH01000066.1 GCA_005884455.1 Betaproteobacteria bacterium | reverse complement strand
AAGGACGAGGCGCTGTCACTGGCAAGAGCCGCGGTGAGCGAGCCCGGCGTCGCCTACGACGCAGTCGCGCTGTACCTGATTCTCCTGCACGCCAACAGGCTGATCGACGAGGCTCAGGCCTACATTCGGGCGAGGTTGCAGGACCCGCCGCCCAGCGAGGTCCTTTTGTACATCGCGTTGGCGGAAATCGCCTGCGCGGCGGGCAACTGGGCAGGCGCTTACTCGCTGGCCTTGTCGGTTCTGTCGCGGGACATGAACAATTTTCGGGCGCTCCTGATTTCCAGCCTCGCCAGCTATGAGCTGGGCAATATCCACGAATCCCTGGGATACGCAATCAGGGCGCATCGGATCGCGCAGGCGGTGCCGGCTGTCGCGCTGCAGCTGAT
>VBCH01000065.1 GCA_005884455.1 Betaproteobacteria bacterium | reverse complement strand
TGGCGGCGGCGGACGAATTGAGACGGGCCATGCCGAGCGTTTTCGGAGACCACGCCCTGATCCAGGCGTGGGCGTTCAAGTACGATCAGAGGATGCGGGGAACCAACCTTCATGCCGATCTCGCCAAAGTCAACGTGAATTTCTGGATCACCCCCGATGCGGCATGCGAGGACCGGGAAACCGGCGGGATGGTCGTCTACGACGTACCGGCTCCCAGGAACTGGAGTTTTCAGGACTACAACAACAACCGCGCCAAGATCGACGCTTACATGAAGGAGCAGGGAGCGAAGCCGCACCGCGTTCCGTACAGGGAGAATCGCTGCGTCCTGTTCGACTCGACCCTGTTCCATGCGACCGACGAGCTGCACTTCAAGCCCGGGTATTCCAATCGAAGAGTCAACATCACTCTCCTGTACGGCAAGGCACTGCATTTCTGACCCGCCGCAACGACGACCCCTTGCCGCGGTTCCGAGGCGAACGGAAACGTCGTAAAATCGATCGACCGCGGGTGTAGTTCAATGGTAGAACGAGAGCTTCCCAAGCTCAAGACGACGGTTCGATCCCGTTCGCCCGCTCCATCACCCTTCCAGGTCGGGGAGCCATTTGGCGAATCGTACAAACGCCGACATTCGCTACGCACCGGTTCCGCAGTCGGCTGTTTGCATATGCTCAGGCATGGTCCTAGGATAGTCCTGCTTGTCGCCAACCAAAGGGGAAATCGTGAGCAAGAAAACAGCCGTCATTGCAGCTGCGCTTCTCGGTACCGGCATCCAGGCCGGAGCAATTGCCCAGAGTACTTCGGTTTACATGAGGCAGATCGCGCCGTATTCCGACCCCGAGCGCATCAGCAGTGCCATTCAGGCAGAGTGCCAGTTGCCGCAGCGACAGGCGGAACTTATCGTAAGCCAGGCAAACCTGGCGGGCATTAGCGTAGTCAGGGATGACGAGGCCGCGAAAGCCAGCAAAGGGCGGGTCCTGCAGGTCGAGATAGTGGACGCGATATCCATGGGCAACGCCTTCACCGGCCATCGCAAGCAGGTACACATCAAAGGTCGGCTGCTCGAGGACGGAAAGGAAATCGGGAATTTTGCCGGCCTGCGTTCCTCGATGGGAGGGGCGTTCGCTGGTTTCAAGGGCTCGTGCGTCGTCCTCGAGCGCTGCCTGCAGACGCTGGCGGCGGACGTCAGCAGGTGGCTGAAGAATCCGGTGAAAGACTCGCGCATCGGCGAGTGATCGGTGGCATCTCTGCGCCGTCAGGAAACCCACGGCACCGCTCCAAATCAAATGCCCGCATCCTTCGACGGTAAGCTTGTCGTCGCCATCTCCTCCAGGGCCTTGTTCGATCTGGAGGAGTCGAATCGGGTGTTCGAAGAGCAGGGCGTGACCGCCTACTACCGGTATCAGCTCGAGCACGAGAACGAGATTCTCGCGCCCGGCATCGCGTTCGCGCTGGTGAGGAAGCTCTTGAGGCTCAACACGCTCGCGCCCGCAGGAGCCCGCGTGGAAGTGATCCTGCTTTCGCGCAACACCGCCGACACGGGGATGCGGATCATGAACTCGATCGAGCACTACGAGCTCGACATCTCGCGGGCGGCCTTCACCGGAGGGGAGAACACCTATCCCTACGTGCCGGCGTTCGACGCGCACCTGTTTCTCTCCGCGAATCCCCTGGACGTGCGCAAGGCCCTCGACGCAGGGCACGCGGCCGCGACGATCCTGCCTTCCAACATCGGGCAGAACGTCGAGGTGAGCGAGGGCTTGCGCATCGCCTTCGACGGCGATGCCGTGCTGTTCTCCGACGAGGCCGAGCGCGTCTACAAGCGGGAGGGACTCGAGGCTTTCACGGCGAGCGAAGTCAGCGCGGCCAAGGAGCCTTTGTCGGGAGGCCCTTTCAAGAGTTTCCTGGCGGCGCTGCATCGCATCCAGTCCGAATTCCCGGCTGACCGCGCGCCGATCCGGACCGCGCTGGTGACGGCGCGCAGCGCGCCCGCCCACGAACGCGTCGTGCGCACGCTGCGCGCCTGGAACATCCGCATCGACGAGGCCTTGTTCCTGGGCGGGCTGGACAAGGGCCCGTTCCTGAAGGCTTTCGGCGCGGATATTTTTTTCGACGACCAGCGCGTCCACGTCGAATCGGCGAGCCGCCACGTCACGACCGGGCATGTGCCGTTCGGCGTCGCCAACGAATAGAAGACGGAGGCCGGTTTGAAAGTCCTCAAGACCCTGCTCCTCGTCGCCGGCGGCCTCGTCGCGCTGATCGTGCTCGTGATCGCCATCGTTGCCGCAACCTTCGATCCCAACAAGCACAAGCCCGAGATCGCCGCGGCGGTGAAGGACAAGACTGGACGCACGCTCGCAATCGAGGGCAATCTCGCCCTGACTTTCTTTCCGAGCATCGGCATTGCCGTGGGCAGGACATCCCTGTCCGAGCCCGACGGCAGAGGGATCTTCGCGCGCTTCGACGACGCCAGAATGTCGCTCGCGCTCCTGCCGCTGTTTTCCAGGCAGGTGGTGGTCAACCGCGTGACCCTGTCGGGACTCACCGCGGATCTCGTCAAGCGCAAAGACGGCAAGACCAATTTCGACTACCTGCTGAACGCGCCGGAGCGCACAGCGGCCGTCAAGCGCGAGGCCAAATCGGCGCCCCAGCGGGAAGCCATGCACCTGGATATCGCGGGAATCGAGATTCGCTCGAGCGCGATCGGCTGGCGCGACGAATCGAGCGGGAACCGTTTCAAGGCAAGCATCGCCGAGTTCAGGACCGGGCGGATCGCGAGCGGCGTGCCGGGAAAGCTCTCGCTTTCCGCGAGGGTCGAAGCGACGCAGCCCAAGGCCGACTACCAAGTGCGTCTGTCCGGCGACTACCGCCTCAATTTCGAAAAGCAGACGTTCGCGTTCTCCGGGATCGACCTCAAGATATCCGACGCCGCGCCGGGTTCCAAGGCGCCTCCACTGTCGCTGAAGGGGGACGTGGAGTTCGATGCTTCGCCTCAAGCGATCCGTTTCACGCTCGCCGCGGACCAAGTGAATCTCGACCGCTATTTGCCGCCGCCCCCGCCGAAACCCGCGGCGGGCGCGCCGAAGGGCGCGAGCCCGTCTTCGATGAAACCCGAGGAGCCGATCGATCTTTCAGCGCTGAACGCGCTCAACCTGAAAGGCGACCTGAAGATCGAGCAATTGATCGCATCGAACGTGAAACTGGAAAAGGTGCACCTCGGCGTAAGGGCCGCGGGCGGCAGGGTTGACGCCGAACCGCTGACGGCCGATCTGTATCAAGGGAAGCTATCCGGCGCTGCGAGCGCCAACGCCAAAACCAATCGCTTCGCGCTCAAGGCGGACCTCGGCGGAGTCAGCTTGGGGCCGTTGCTGAAAGACGCGCTCAACAACAATCTTCTGGAGGGTCGAGGCAGCGTCGCGCTCGACGTGCAAACCGGCGGCGCGACCGTGAGCGCGATGAAAAAAGCGCTCTCGGGCAACGCGAGCCTGGCGCTGCGGGACAGCAGCCTGAAGGGTGTCAATCTGGGCGAGTTGCTGCGCAAGGCGAAGTCCCTTAGCGGATCGAGTCCTCCGGCCGAGCAGGGGGCGACCGCGTCGGAGCGCACCGATTTCAGCGAGCTCGGGGCGAGCTTCGTCATCCGGAACGGCATCGCGCACAACGACGATCTCTCCGCCAAGTCGCCCCTGCTGCGCCTCGCGGGCTCGGGCGACGTCGACATCGGGGCCAGCTCGATCGATTACCTCATCAAGGCTTCGGTGGTCGCCACCTCGGGCGGTCAGGGCGGCAAGGAGCTCGCCGAGCTGCGCGGCGTGACCGTGCCGGTGAAGGTCAGCGGTCCGCTCGATGCGCCGCGCTTCCGCGCCGACCTTCGCGCCGCCGTCGGCGATGCGGTGAAGCAAGGGGCCGAGGACAAGCTGAGAGAACGCGCGCAGGACCGGCTCAAGAGCCTTCTGAGAAGGTGAGCGCTCTCGCCCGCCGGCTCATACGCTGGCAAGTCCGGCACGGGCGCCACGACCTGCCGTGGCAGCAGACGCGCGACCCGTATCGCATCTGGCTCTCGGAGGTGATGCTGCAGCAGACCCAGGTCGCGACCGTCATTCCGTACTACGAGCGCTTCCTCGCGCGTTTCCCGGACGTGAAATCGCTCGCCGGAGCGCCTCTCGACGACGTGCTCGCGTTGTGGAGCGGCCTGGGCTACTACTCGCGGGCGCGCAACCTGCATGCCGCGGCGCAAGTCCTGGTCGAATCGTGGCGCGGCGAGTTTCCGCGGACGCGCAGGGCGCTCGCATCGCTGCCGGGCTTGGGCCGTTCCACCGCGGCCGCGATCGCGGTGTTCGCCTTCGGCGAGCGCGAAGCAATCCTCGACGGCAACGTAAAACGCGTGCTCGCGCGTCATTTCGCGGTGCGCGGCTACCCGGGAGAGCGGCGGGTCGGAAACCGCCTGTGGAAGCTCGCCGAGTCGCAACTGCCCGAGAAGGACGTCGAGCGCTACACCCAGGGGCTGATGGATCTGGGCGCGGGCGTCTGTACTCGAACGCGGCCGGCGTGCACGCGCTGTCCCCTCGCGGCGAGCTGCGAGGCTCGCTCGGAGGGAAAGGTGGAAGCGTATCCGCGGCCGCGGCCGCGCAATCCCGTGCCGCTCAGGAAAACCGCGATGCTGCTGCTTCTGCGCGAAGGGGAAGTGCTGCTGGAGAAACGTCCGCCGGTCGGGTTATGGGGCGGTCTGTGGTGTCTCCCGGAGATTTCCCCGCGTGCCGATCCGCGCGCTTACTGCCGGCGCCGATTGGGTGCACGGCTCGCGAGCGCCACGCCCCTGCCGCTTTTGCGGCATGGTTTCACCCACTTCACGCTGGATATCACGCCGGTCGTGTGCCGCGTCGCGAGCGCATCGCCATGCGTCTCGGAGCCCGGACAAGTCTGGCTCCCCGTCGAGGAAGCGGCCCAGGCGGCGGTGCCGGCGCCCGTGAGAAAACTGCTCAATTCCCTGCAGGCCCCTTAGCGGCGGCGAGACCGCGGCTTTCGAGAAATCGCTGCAGGATGGAGAGCCGCGACAGGCTGTCTGTCAGCTCGAGAAGCTTCTGCTTGGCGACCAGGGGCACAGGGAGGATCTCGGTGAGGCGGTAGCCGACCCACGCGGCGTCGTCGAAGGCGTGCGGTTCGGCGAAAACGGCATTGCCCTGGTCGGCGACGACCATTTGCAGAAGCCGCGCGCAGGCCGAAAACTGGTCGGGAACGGCAACGCTTGCGTCGGGCTTTATCAGCTCCACTCCGGCCGAGATCAGACCCTGGGTGCTGGTTTCGCGCTCGAGGATGCGAAACCGCTGGCTGCCTCGGGTCTTGAGGTTCAGGATGCCCTGCTGCTGCATGTCGCATTCCTGGATTTTCGCAAGACAGCCGACCCCTTCGGGCACGGCGGGCGCGCCGACCTCCGCACCCTGTTGGATGAGGCACACCCCGAACGGTTCGTTGCGCTTGAGGCATTCGCGCGTCATGTCCATGTAGCGCGCTTCGAAAACCCGCAGCGGAAGCAGGCCTCCCGGGAAGAGCACGGTGTTGAGCGGAAAAATCGGGACGCGCAGCGATTCCAAGAGCGGGTCCGGCCTAGCGCTCTTCGCCCCAGCGGGGCATCAAATCGTGCTCGACCCCGAGGTGATCGAGTATTCGCGCGACGATGAAATCGACCAGGTCCTCGACGCGTTTGGGGCGGTGATAGAAGCCGGGATTGGCGGGGAGGATGACCGCGCCCGCGCGCGCGAGCTTGAGCATGTTCTCCAGGTGCAGGGCCGAAAACGGCGTCTCGCGCGGGACGAGAATCAGCTTGCGGCCCTCCTTCAAGGTCACGTCGGCCGCGCGCTCGATGAGATTGTCGGAGAGACCCGCGGCGACTGCCGCGAGAGTGCCCACGGTGCAGGGGCAGATGACCATGGCGTCGGCTGGATTCGACCCGGAAGCGACCGGAGCAAACCAGTCCTCGCGGCCGAACACGCGCAGTTGGCCGCGCTTTGCCGAATAGCGCTCGCCGAACATGCGCTCGGCGTCTGAGGCGCGCGGCGGCAATGCGATGTCCAGCTCCTGCTTCGCGACCACGTGGGCGGCTTGGGAATAGAGGAGGTAGACGCGGGCTTCCGCGCGTATCAAGGTTTCCACCAGCCTCAGGCCGTAGGGCATTCCCGAAGCGCCGGTGAGCGCGACGGCGACAGTCGGCTTCATGCCGCAGGGACGAGGTGCCGATGGCGAACCAGCACCGGCGTGAGGCTGCGAAAATGAGCGCCGAGCCGCTCGACGAGATACACCGAGCGGTGCCGGCCGCCGGTGCAGCCGACCGCGACCGTGAGCGAGCTGCGGCTGTCCTGCCCGTATGCGGGGAGCCAGGTCTCGACGAACCGCCGGATGTCCCCCAGCATCGTGCCGACCTTGGGCTCCCTCTCGAGAAACGCGACCACGTCCGCGTCGAGACCGGTGAGCGGCCGCAGCCGCGGGTCGTAATGCGGGTTGGGCAGACAGCGCACGTCGAACACCAGATCCGCGTCCAGGGGAACCCCTTGTTTGTAGCTGAAGGACTCGAACAGGAGCATCGTCGTTTCGGTGCGGATGTCGAGCCATTCCTTGATCCAGTTGCGCAGCGTATTCGGCAGCAAATCGGTCGTGTCGAGCCGGTAGCCGATTTCACCCACGGGAGCGAGAACCTCGCGCTCGCGCGTCAGCGCCTCCTCGAGCGTGCGCGTCCCGGTGGCGAGGGGATGGCGCCTCCGGGTCTCGGAAAAACGCCTGATCAGCGTGTCGTTTTTCGCGTCGAGGAAAAGCAGGCGCAGGTCCACGCCCTGAGCCTTCAGCGCGGCCGCATATTCCGGGACGAGCTCGAGCGAATCGCCCATGCGCGCGTCGATGCTCATCGCGACGTGGTTGTGGCCTGCGCTGCGCAGCAGCTCCGCCGATTGTTGGAGGAGCTGTCCCGGGAGATTGTCGACGCAGTAGTAACCGCTGTCCTCAAGGGCATTGAGGGCGATGCTTTTCCCGGAACCCGACAGCCCGCTGATCAGGACGAGTTGCATTTCGACACCTTAGCGGATTGACGGCAGGCGCGCAAAAGGGCGCTGGACGAGCGAAGGTTGAAACGGCGACGCATGTCGTCCGTTTCAACTCTTCTTCATCTCCGCCTGCTGCCTCTGCATGAACTCGGCCGTCGAGTGAATGCCGCGAAGCTGCAGAATGTAGTTGCGCACGGCGGCCTCGAGCAGCACCGCGAGGTTGCGACCCGCCGCAACCGGAATGACGACTTTCCGGACGGTCACGCCCAGGATGTCTTCGGACTGTTCGTGCAGCGGCAGTCGCTCCGACTCGTTCGTTCCCTGGCGATCGAGATGCACGATCAGCCGCAAGTTCATTTTCGGGCGCACGGCGGTCTCGCCGAATATCGTGCGGATGTTGAGCACGCCCAGCCCGCGCACTTCCAGAAAATCCTTCAATAGCGGCGGGCAACGGCATTCGAGCGTCGACACCGCGATGCGCGAGACGTCCACGACGTCGTCCGCAACGAGCCCGTGGCCGCGGCTGATCAGCTCCAGCGCGAGCTCGCTTTTCCCGGCGCCCGAGTCACCCGTGATGAGCACTCCGAGCCCGAGCACGTCCATGCATACTCCGTGGCACTGCGTGGTCTCCGCGAGCGCCTTGCCGAGATAGCGACGCAGCCGGTCGATGACCTGCGCACCGGGCATATCGGTGGCGAACACCGCCGTGTCAGAGGCCTCGGCCGCCTTCAGCATGCGCACATCGGCGGGCGCTCCGTCGGCGACGACGATGGCGACCGGGTGGACCGCGAACAGATTGCCGAGCGTCTGGAAGAGATCGGCCTCCCCGAACGCGGCGAGATGGGCGATCTCGTGGTTGCCGAGAACTTGGATGCGGTTGGGATGGATGAGGTTGAGGTGCCCTACGAGCGCCGCGACACCGGTGCTGTCGCGCCAAAGCTTGGTCGCGCCGCCGGCCTTTCCGCCGATCCAGGCGAACCCGAGCTTGTCGCGATTGTCGTCATACAGCTGCGCGACGCTGATCTGCAACATGAGGCTGCCAGGCGGTGATGTGCTGATGCAGCGTGCCCGCATCGGTATCGGTCGAGAGTTTCTCGCGCAGCTCGCGGTCGCTCAGCATCTGTGCGAGCTCGGACAGGACGCGCAGGTGCTGCTCGGTCGCCTGTTCCGGCACCAACAGCAGGAACACCAGACTGACGGGCTTGCCGTCGGGTGCGTCGAACGGAACCGGCTGCGCCAGTCGCACGAAAGCCCCGACCGCTTCCTTCAGACCTTTGATCCTGCCGTGCGGAATGGCGAGTCCCTGCCCCAGGCCTGTCGAGCCGAGGCGCTCGCGGGCGAACAGGCTATCGAACACCAGGCTCCTCGCCACCCCCTGGTTGTTCTCGAAGAGCAGCCCGGCCTGCTCGAACATGCGTTTCTTGCTCGTCACATCCAGGTCCAGGAGGATGTTCGAAGGTGGCAGGAGCTTGGCAACTAGGTTCATCTCTGAGACTCGTCCAGTCCGGGCAACGCGCACGCAGAAATCGTACCCGGCGGCCCGGAAAGGCGTGGAATTCTACACCATCGGCTAAAGGGGCTGTTGAATGCGGCCCCGCCGTCATTCCGAGGGGGAATGGTGCTTGAGCGCATCGTGCGGATGCGCGTGCAGACGGTCCTTGTACTTCACGATCTGGCGATCGAGTTTGTCCGCTACGGCGTCGATCGCGGCGTACAGATCCGGGTCGCCGCTCTTGACGAAGAGCTCCTTTCCGGCGACGTGACAGCTGACTTCCGCCTCTCGGGTGAGATGGTCCACGGCGAGGATGACGTTGACGTCGATGACGTGATCAAAATGCCGCCGGATCCTGGAGAGCCTGGTTTCGACGTAACTGCGGATCGACGGCGTGACCGCCAAGTGACGCCCGCTGATGGTGAGATTCATGCGAAGCGGGCCTTCGCGTCAGAGGGACTTTCTCATGCTCACGGAAGGAATCTGCATCGACTCCCGGTACTTGGCGATAGTGCGACGCGCGACCACGATGCCCTGCTGGCTGAGGATCTCGGAGATCTTGCTGTCCGAAAGAGGTTTTCGAGCGTCCTCTGCGGCAACCAGCTGCTTGAGCAGCGCCCGGATGGCGGTCGCCGAACAGGCGCCGCCGGTCTCGGTGGCGACGTGACTCCCGAAGAAGTACTTGAGCTCGAAAATGCCGCGCGGCGTGAACATGAATTTCTGGGTCGTAACGCGCGAGACGGTCGATTCGTGCAGACCCAGCGTGTTTGCGATTTCGCGCAGCACCAGCGGCCGCATCCCGACCTCGCCGTGCTCGAAAAAATGGCGCTGGCGGTCGACGATCGCCTGCGACACGCGCAGGATCGTCTCGAACCGTTGCTGCACGTTCTTGATCAGCCAGCGCGCCTCCTGCAATTGATGCGAGAGCTGGCCGCCCGACTGGCCGCGATTGTTCTGCAGGATATCGGCATACATGCGATTGATGCGCAGCTTCGGCAGCGCGTCGGGGTTGAGGCTCGCCACCCAGACGTTCTTGATCTTCTTGACTACAACGTCGTGTACGATATAGCGCGTCTCGGTGGTCGAGAACGCGGCGCCGGGACGCGGGTTGAGGCTCTGGATCACGCGCTGGGCCTGGCGCAGCTCGTCGTCTCCGCATTGCAGCGCCTTCTTGAGCTTCGAAAAGTCGTGGGCCGCGAGAAGCTCGAGGTGCTCGTGCGCGATGGCAAGGGCCGTGGCGCGGCTCGGCGTGGACTCGGGCAGGGCAAGCAGCTGCAACTCGAGACATTCCGCGCAATTGCGGGCACCCACGCCCGTCGGGTCGAAGTTCTGCAGGTGCTTGAGGGCGATGGCCAGCTCCTCCGGCTCGATCTGCAGCTCCTCGGGCACGAGCTGCGCGAGCTCCTCGATGGACTGCGTGAGATAGCCGCCTTCGTCCAGCCCCTCTATGAGGAACGCGACCAGGCTGCGGTCGCGCGGTTCGAGCTGGGTCAGGGAGAGTTGCCGGTGTAGATGCTCACGCAGATTGGGAGACTCGGCGGGGACTTGGAAAAAATCGCCATCGTCGGCATCGTCGCGCGTACCCGAGCTCGAGCCGCCTTCTCGCCCCCAATCGATGTCAGCCGAGAAAATGTCCGTCTGCGACGGATTCTCGGTGCTCGCCTCCTCGGCGGGCGCCTGAAGGGCGGTCGCCGGCTCGCCGTTCATGGGCGCAGGGGGTGGCGGAATCTCGCTGTCGGCGTCTTCGCGCTCGAGGAGCGGATTTTCCGCGAGAAATTTCTCGAGCTCCTGGTTCAATTCCATCGTCGAGAGCTGCAGCAGACGTATCGATTGCTGCAGCTGCGGCGTCAGCGTCAGGTGCTGCGAGAGCTTGAGCTGTAGAGTCTGTTTCATCGAGATGGGACGCGGGTACCTCGCCAGGAGGATCGTAGTTCAGGCGGGCCAAATTGGAAAACGGGGGGTGGTTCGCGGCGTTGTCCCCTACAGCCTGAAATTCTCGCCGAGATAAACGCGTCTAACGTTTTCATTATAAACGATCTCGTCGGGTTTGCCGAAGGCGAGCACCAGGCCGTCGTTGATGATGTAGGCGTGGTCGCAAATCCCCAGCGTTTCCCGCACGTTATGGTCCGTGATGAGGATGCCGATGCCGCGTTCCTTCAGAAAGCGGATGATTTTCTGAATGTCGAGCACCGCGATCGGGTCGACGCCCGCGAAGGGTTCATCGAGCAGTATGAAGCTCGGACGCGTCGCGAGCGCCCGGGCGATCTCGACGCGGCGACGCTCGCCGCCGGACAGGGACAGAGCGGTAGATTGCCGCAGATGCGCGATGTTGAGATCGCGCAGGAGCCCGGAAAGGCGGGACTCGATCTCCTCCTCGGGAAGTTCCTGCAGTTCCAGCACCGCGCGGATGTTCTCCTCGACGGTCAGCTTGCGGAACACGGAGGCTTCCTGGGGCAGGTACGACAGGCCCATGCGGGCGCGGCGATGCATCGCGAAGTGGCTGATCTCTCTGCCGTCGAGATGGATCGCGCCGTCGTCCACCGCGATCAGCCCCACGATCATGTAAAAACAGGTCGTCTTCCCCGCGCCGTTCGGGCCCAGCAGCCCCACGACCTCACCGCTCGTCACCTCGAGCGACACGTCCTTGACCACGACTCGCGAGCCGTAGTGCTTTTTAAGTCCGTGGACCCGCAGCTGGCTCATCGAGTTCGCCCCGTTCGGAGGTACGGGGAGACTAGTCCTTCCGGCTCGTGCCGGAGTCTGGCGGGGTTTCGGGCTCCGCCGGCTTTTTCGGCATGATGGTTGCGCGCACGCGTCCTTCGCGTTCGGTCCCGGACGCCTCGCGGGTCGTTTTCACGGTAAAACGCTCGGTCCGGGCGTCGTAGGAGATGAAATCCCCGCGAATGTCGTCCCCGCTGTCGCGGCGCAGCCGGGCGGCGTTGTAGAACTCGACGCGCTCGAGCTTGTTGTCGTATTCGATCCTGAACGCTTCTCCGTCGATGTATTCTGCGGAGCCCTCCCGCTTGTGGCGGAACGTCGCCGGCTTCCCGCTCGCGACGCCGTAGTAGAAGCCGTCGCCGTCCTGCCGCACGACGATCCGGTCCGCGCGGATGATGAGCGAGCCCTGGACCAGCACGACTTTTCCTTCGAAGGTGGAAACTTTCTTGGCTCCGTCGGAAATCATGCTGTCGGATTCGATGTTGATCGGTTTGTCGCGATCGCCTCTCTCGGCAAGCGCCGATTCTGATGTCAACGCCCACATTGCCGCAAGACCCAGGGCCGCGGCTGCACGCGCCCTATTTCCTGGATGGCACATCAAAGATGCCTTTCACTTGCGATTGCAGCATGAACTGTTGATTATTCTGGTTCGCGATCATCCCGACGCCTGTCAACATCGAGCGTCCCTCCGCAATCGCGACCGTGTGATCCGTACGCGCGATCCCCTGCTCGGCGAGTACGTGGAGGAATTCCGTTCGAGCGCGAAACTCGGGTCGCTCCGGCGTGGCCTCGCGCAAGAAGAGCACATTGCCGTACAGGAAAGCCTCCTCGCCTTGGCTCTTGATGGTGCCGCGATTTGCGGTCGCGATGAAATTGCCGCCGTCAGGGACAATTTCAACGAAGCGCGGATAAAGCGCTTCGCCCGAACCATCGTCGGCAAAATGCGTCATCTTCGGCGCAGAGAACGTGTACCGCAGCTTGCCCGTGGCGTCCAGCCTTTGAACGGTAAAGTTTTCGACGATGGAATCGGGATCGTGCCCGACGGGCTTTGCGTCGCCGCCGAAACCCTCCACCACGGCGTATTGCAGCCAAAGGGTCAGCAACCCGAGAAACGCCATCAGAACGAGCGGGAGCAGAGGCGTGACGCGTGATTTCATGCGAGCTGGCGGGCGATGAGCCGTTCCAGCGTGTCCTGGGCCCGCATGATCAGCTCGCAGACCTCGCGAACGGCGCCTCTGCCGCCGGGGGCGCGCGTAACGTGGTGGACTCTCTCTCTCACGAGCTCCGGCGCTTCGGGCACGCTCGCGGCGAAACCGCAACGCGCGAGCACCGGCAGATCCGCCCAATCATCGCCCATGTATCCGGCGGCGGCGGCCGACGTGCGCAAGCGGCCGATCAAGCTTTCGAAAGCCGAGCTCTTGTTCACCGCACCTTGTTCGACGAGCGTGATGCCGAGCTCGGCGGCGCGGATCTCGACGGCGCGCGAGCGACGCGCGGAAAGAATGGCGACCTCGACCCCGCTCTCCTTCAGCATCTTGAGCCCATGGCCGTCCTGGGCGTTGAATGCCTTCAACTCGGCTCCGGTCTCGCTGAAGTATAGGGTCCCGTCCGTGAGCACCCCGTCTACATCGAAGATCATCAGGCGCAGCCGCCGCATTCGCTCCAGAACGTCGTCGCGCATCAAATGACCTTGGCGCGAAACAGGTCGTGCATGTTGAGAGCGCCAACGAGCTCTCCCGTTTCGGTCGCGACGAGCAGCTGATTGATCTTGTGACGCTCCATCAGCTCGAGGGCTTCGGCGGCAAGCTTGTGCGGCGCGATCGTGTGCGGACTGCGTTTCATGACATCGGTGATCTTGAGAGCGCGCGCGTCGGGTTTGCGCTCCAGCGTCCTGCGCAGGTCGCCGTCGGTGAATATTCCGACGACCTTTTTGCCGGGGCCGAGGATCGCGGCCATGCCCATGCTCTTCCTGGAAATCTCGGCCAGCAAGTCGGAAAAGGAATCGGTGTCGGATACGACCGGAACGTCGTTGCCGGTGCGCATGACGTCGGAAACATGGATGAGAAGCTTCCGGCCGAGCGCACCGCCTGGGTGGGCGCGAGCGAAATCCTGCTCATTGAAACCGCGAGCGTCGAGCAAAGCGACCGCCAAAGCGTCGCCGAGCGCGAGCGCCGCGGTGGTGCTTGCCGTCGGCGCAAGATTCATGGGGCAAGCTTCCTGCGCGACACCCGCGTCAAGGTGCACATCGGCTTCCCGGGCGAGCGCCGAGTCGGGGTTGCCGGTGAGCGCGATCAACTTCGCGCCCTGGCGTTTTATCCGGGGGATAATCGTGAGCAGCTCGTCCGACTGGCCGGAATTCGAGAGCGCGAGCACCACGTCATCGCGCGTGATCATGCCGAGGTCGCCGTGCCCCGCCTCAGCGGCGTGAACGAAAAAAGCCGGTGTCCCCGTGCTTGCCAGTGTGGATGCGATCTTGCGGGCAATGTGCCCCGACTTGCCGACGCCGCTTACTACGACGCGCCCGCGGCACGCGAGGATCAGACCGAGCGCATCCAGGAAGCGCTCGTCGAGCCGCGATATCAAGCCGCTCACCGCATCGGCCTCGATCGAGAGCACCTTGCGCGCGAGCTCAAGCGCGGAAGTCGAAATTGCCTTCTTCGATCGATCGTTCATCGAGAGAAACCGCGCTGGCCCGCGCCGGGAGCACCCTTTATCATAGGTTCTGGAGTATACCAGACCGAATCCGCGCCTTTTCCCACGTGATCCCAAAAAAACAAGGACTTCCGGATGGGCGACACGCTTGAGCTGGTGCTGATTCTGCTGGCGAGCGCCGTGTTCGTCGTGGTGCTGTTTCGCTGGCTGCATTTGCCTCCGCTGCTCGGATATCTGCTGGTCGGGGTCGCGGTGGGCCCCTACTCGCTGGGGTGGATTCCAGACACCAGCGAAGGACGGCATCTTGCGGAATTCGGCGTCGTGTTCCTGATGTTCTCGATCGGGCTGGAGTTCAGCCTGCCGAAGCTGTTCCAGTTGCGTCGCGCCGTGTTCGGGCTCGGGCTTTCCCAGGTCCTGCTCACGCTAGGTGCCGTCCTCGCTGCGGCCTCGCTTGCGGGGGCCCCATGGCAAGCCGCTCTCGCGGTTGGAGGCGCGATCGCCATGTCGTCGACGGCAATGGTCATGCGCATTCTCGCGGAGCGCATTCAGTTGGAAACCCCCCACGGACGCGACATCGTCGGCGTGCTGCTTTTCCAGGACCTCGCGGTCGTTCCGCTGCTGATCTTGATTCCCGCGATTGCGGAGGGGAGCGGCGGGCTTGCGCAGCGTCTGGGCTTCGCGCTCGCCAAGGCCACGGTGGTGCTCGTGGTGCTGCTCTTTGTCGGGCAGAAACTCATGCGCGGCTGGTTTCACATCGTGGCGCGCCGCCGCTCGCATGAGCTGTTCATCCTCAACGTCCTGCTTATCACGCTGGGGCTCGCTTGGCTGACGGATCGAGCGGGGCTGTCTTTGGCCCTCGGCGCGTTTCTCGCCGGCATGCTGATTGCGGAAACCGAGTACCGCCATCAGGTCGAGGAGGACATCAGGCCGTTTCGGGAGGTCCTGCTGGGTCTGTTCTTCGTGACCATAGGCATGAGACTCGACCTGGGGACGGTTGCAGAGAATCTATCCCTGACGTTGGCGCTCACGGCGTTGCTCGTCGTGTTCAAGTTCATCCTGGTCGCGAGCCTCGCGCGGCTCTTCGGAGCCGGTCCGGGTGCGGCCGTACGCACGGGTCTGGCTCTCGCCCAGGTGGGCGAGTTCGGCCTGGTGCTCATGGTCTCCGCGCAGTCGGTCGCATTGCTCGATCGCGACTTTTCCCAGTTGGTCGTCGCGGCGATGCTGCTCTCGATGCTTGTAGCGCCGTTCGTCATTCAGGCGAGCGACAAACTCGCTCTGCGCTGGTCGAGCGCCGAATGGATGCTGCAATCCCTCGCGCTGCACCGAGTAGCCGCGCAGAGTCTCGCGACAGAGCGCCACGTCATCGTGTGCGGCTACGGCCGCACGGGCCAGCGCCTGGCGCACATGCTCGAGCAGGAGCACATCGATGTCGTCGCCCTCGATACCGATCCGGAGCGCGTGCGCGGAGCGGAAGCCGCAGGCGAGAAGGTCGTTTTCGGCGACGCGTCACGTTACGAAACGCTCGTGGCGGCCGGTGTCGCGCGCGCCAGTGCGCTCGTCGTTACCTTCGCGGACACGCAGCTTGCGCTGCGGATCCTGCATCATGTGCGCGCGCTCAATCCTGCGTTGCCCGTGATCGTCCGCACTCTGGACGACGCCGATATGGACCGGCTTATCGCCGCGGGAGCGTCGGAAGTGGTGCCCGAAACGTTCGAGTCGAGCTTGATGCTCGCCTCCCACGCCCTGGTGCTGTTGGGAGTGCCGTTGAGGCGGGTGGTGCGCCGCATTCGCGACGTGCGCGAGCATCGATACAGCTTGATGCGCGGCTTCTTTCACGGAGGCACCGACGAAGCCGAAGACCCCGACGAGGCGCGCGAACCGCGCCTGCATTCGGTGACACTCGCGACGGGCGCGGGCGCATTGGGGCGCAGCCTGGAAGAGCTCGCGCTGAGCGAACTCGGCGTGCGCGTGACAGCGCTGCGCCGGCGGGAGCTGCGGATGATTTCGCCCGATCCGCAAACGGCGCTGCAGGAGGGTGACGTGATCGTGCTGCTCGGCACGCCTGAACAACTCGCTGCTGCGGAGATGCGCCTGCTCCAGGGCTAGTGGCCGCCGGCGGAATCCGCGCGTTTCGGGGCCGCGCCGGAGGACTTCCGTCCCTTACTTTCTCGATCCGGAAAAGGCTCTGGCCATGACGAGCAAGGGCTCGACCGCGCCAGGGTCCGCGGTGCGCGCCTGCTCGAGGATCAGGATCGTCGCGTTGACCTGGTGCGGAAACGTTTCCAGGGCTCGGGCGAGCAGGCTGCGCGCTTTTTCTGCCTCCCCGTCGAAGGCGAGGAACACCGCGCGTCGCGCGACCACGGTATTGGCGGGCCAGTAGCGGGCCACGCGCTCGCTCATCGCAAGCTTGTCGGCCAGCTCGCTCCGGTCCAACGGGGCGCCGGTGATCATCCATAATTCCGCCAGGGGAGCCATGAGACCGTGCGTCAGCTCGCGCATGGTCTCGGCGTCCTGACGCGCTTGGGCGGCGGGGGTCAGCGTGAGCGTCGTTCCGCTGATGCGCGTCGTGTCCAGGCGCACGTAGTCCCTGAGAGTGACGCCCAAAACAACCGAGAGCGCGGCACAGGCGGCTGTTGGGGCAATCCCGGCGGTGCGCGAGACCGCCAGGGAGCGTGTCTCGAGTCTTGCGCCGGCGCCCATCAGAAGGGCCGTCACGCCGAGGAAGTGCGCGTTCCACAACGGAAACTCGGTCAGAGAGTGAATCATTTCGATTCCAACCGCGGCAATGATCCACCACGAAGCGACCTCCCGCCCCGTCCAGTAACGCCGCGCGGCCTGCCACCCCCAGACGCTCAGTCCGCCCAGCACCAGCACCGTGCCCACCAGACCGGTTTCGGCAAGGAGGTGCAGGGGGAGGTTGTGCGGTGAAGTCCAGACTTCGCCGAGTCGCGTGAGCGAGGGATCGAGGCCCAACTCGAACGCGGCCCCGGCGAACTCGCCCGCCCCGACTCCGGCGAGGGGTGCGCCGATAAACACGCGCAGCGCAATGAGCCACGCCTGCCGGCGCGGTTCGGCATGTTCGCCGAGGGGAGTGAGTATGCGCTCGAGCGTACCTTCTCCGGGTGGACCGAGATGCAGTGCGTCGTTCAGCCACGGCACGGCAAAGTACGCGGACAGCGACGCAGCCGCGACCGCGTACGCTGCGAATCTCAGGCGCCGCGCCTCGGCGTTATGCTGAACGCGTGCCGCCACGACGCCGAGCGCGCCATACCATAGCGCGTAGAGCAGTGCGCCACGGGACCCAGACAGCGAGCTGCCTATGAGGAGCAGAGCCAGCGCTGGAAGCGCGTACGCCGTTCGCACGCGGGCGCGCGCCCACAGGAACAGGAGCGCGCCCTCGCCCAGCGCCAAGTAGTTGGCGTAGAGGTTGGGTTGCGCGATATTCCCGTAGGCGCGGCTGCCGTGCAGCTCGGCGATGGCATCCTCGAGCAACTTGGGTCGGCCGTAGAACTGGATGACCCCCGCCAGGGAATTCGCAAGAGCGCCGGCCAGAAAAAACGCAGCCAGCACCGCCGCGACGCGCTCGATGCCGAGCGCAGCCGTGAGCTGTGCCCCGAGCCAAATCGTCAGCGCGGCGTAGAGGACATACAGCGCGGCGACCAGGGGCAATTGGGAGTAAACGCGCCCGCTGCTCGCCGCCTGGACGGCGAGAAACACCGCAAAGGCGATCAGCCAGCGCGCCGGCACGGGCAAGGGTACGAAGGATGCGGCCGCGACACCTCGCCCGGCGAGCAAGGTCAGCGCCGCGGCGATGCCCAGTGCTGCGGCCAGCCACTCGGGGAAAAAACTCGGGATGGGCTGCTGGTGATACGGCAGCAGGAACGGCAGCAGACACAAGCCGCCCGCGAGCAACAGGCTCATTGCCTGGGCCGAGACCGTCTTCACTCAGAGTCGGCCGGAAACGAAAAAGCCCGCGCGAGCGGGCTTTTTGCGGTCACGGGAGGCGTGGCTAATAAGCTTTGCAGACGAGGTACTGGTTCACCCCGGTCTCCACGTAGCCCGTTGCCGGGTTTGCGGCCGTGGCTGGGTTTGCGGCAGCCTGCAGCTGCGCGCGGACCTGGCCGGTCGCCGAGTTGCTATCGTCGATCTGCGTGTCCACCGCGATCGCCACCTTGTCCGGTATGTTCGAGCTGCATACGATCGTGCTGGTGAAACCCAGACCATTCGTGCCAACCACGGCCGATTCCACTCCGATGATGCCCGCGGCCGCGTTCGGCGGCGGCGTTCCGCTTCCCGTTCCTGAGGTCAGGCCCGGGACGAATCCGGCGATGCGCAGGTGCTGCCAGAACAGGTTGGACTCGGCCGCGGCTGCCGGAGCGCCCCCCGTA
>VBCH01000216.1 GCA_005884455.1 Betaproteobacteria bacterium | reverse complement strand
AGCAGCTTCTGCAGCTCCGATTCGAGCGCGGCGAGCCGCTCGCGGCCCATTTTTATCTCGCTTTCCGCGTAGCTTTTCATCTCGGGATCGTCGAGCAGGTCCTGCGCTTCGGCGACGTGCTGCTCGGTGTCACGGTATGTGTTGAACAGCTCGACAATGGGCTCGAGCTCCGCATGCTCCCGTGAAAGCTTGCGAAACTGGTCCAGGTCGCGGGTCGCGTTCTCGGAAGATAGGAGCGCGTTGATGTCGAGGAGCCGCTGGCGCGCCTGATCGAGCTTGGCCGCGATGCTGGTCTTCATCGATTCACAGGCGGTCGTCCGAGTTAATCGCGCGCGCGAAGCTGATACAACCGCGCCACGAGCGCCTTCAGCGACTCGTCCCCTTCGCCGCCCTGGTTGAGCGCTTCCGTGGGTGCATGCATCAGCTTGTTGGTGAGGCCGCGGGAAAGGGCTTCCAGCACCGTCTTGGGGTCGTCGCCGCGGGCGAGCATGCGCGCCGCGCGCTCGACCTCGAGGCGCCGCGCTTCCTCCGCGGATTCGCGCAGCTGGCGGATGAGCGGCACCATTTCGCGCGTCTTCATCCAATGCAGGAAGGAGCCGACCTGGGACTCAATGATCGCTTCGGCCTGCGCGACCGCGGATTGTCGCGCATCGATGCCCTCGCGCACCGTCGCCGCGAGATCATCGATGGTATACAGAAATACGTCGTCCATCTCCGCCACCTCGGCTTCGATGTCCCGGGGCACGGCGAGGTCGACCATGAATACCGGGCGGTGGCGGCGAGCGCGTATCGTGCGCTCCATCGTACCCTTGCCGATGATCGGCAGCGAGCTTGCGGTGCAGGAAACGATGATGTCGTATTCCGGCAAACGCTCGGGCAGGTCGCGCAGCTCGATCGACTCGGCGTTGAAGCGGCGTGCGAGCGATTCGGCCCGCTCCAGCGTGCGGCTCGCCACCGCCATGCCGCGCGGCTGCTGCGCGGCGAAGTGGGTCGCGGCGAGCTCGATCATCTCGCCTGCGCCGACCAGCAGCACTTTCTGCTCGGTGAGGCTCGGAAATATCCGGCCAGCGAGCTTTACCGCAGCCGCCGCCATCGAGACGACGTTGGCGCCGATGCCGGTATTGCTGCGCACTTCCTTCGCCACGGCAAAAGAGCGTTGGAAAAGCTTGTTGAGAAGCGTCCCGAGCGTACCGGCGGACTCGGCGACGCGAACCGCCTCTTTCATCTGCCCGAGGATCTGCGGCTCGCCGACCACCATGGAGTCGAGGCCGGAGGCGACGCGGAACGCGTGCCGAACCGCTTCGCCCTGCGGAAGGGTATAGAGGTAGGGCTTCAGTTCCTGGGGCTGGACGCGGTGATAGCCGGCGAGCCACTCGAGTGCGGCCTGCGGCTCGCCCAGCGCGCAGTAAATCTCCGTGCGATTGCAGGTCGAGAGGATCGCGGCCTCCCTGACCGGCTCGCGCAGCGTCAGCTCCGCGAGCGCCGATCTAAGGCGCTCGGCGTGAAACGCCACTCGCTCGCGTATCGCGAGGGGAGCGGTCTGGTGATTCAATCCGAGCGTGAATAGCTGCATGGCGGGAGCGGTCTGCGTGACCTGCTATTATAAGCCAGCAAGTTCGGAGGCCCGCTGGTGCGACCACGGCCAAGGTGTTTCGCCCGAACAATTTGCGTTGGGAGCAGCGAATATGACCGAGCTTCCTCCTCAGCTGCGACAAGTCCGGGACTTTTTCTTCAAACAGGCCCTGGCCCTTTCACCGGAGCGCACCTACCTTCACCAGCCGGAGCTTATCAAGAACCAGACGATCTTCCGGCTCGAGGATCTCCGCAAGCATCTCAACAATCCCTTCCTCGATCTGGACTTCGTGCAGATCATCGACCGCGGTCAACTGGTCGACTTGCGCGCCGCGCGCTGCTTCAAGGTCGTGCAACGCCGTCAGATCGAATTCGTCAATCGAATTGTCCTTCAGAAGCATTTGGAAAACGGAGCTGCCTGCCTGCTCGAGGGTGTCGACATCCTGGAGCCGCAGGTCAACCTGCTCGCGGCCAGCCTGGACCGGGCGCATTCGTGCACGTTCAGCAATGCAGTGGTGTTCTTTTCCCAGCGCGGGAGCGAAGCATATCGAGGGCATCTCGATACCGATGACGTGCTCGCAATTCATCTTGCGGGAGCAAAAAAATGGCGACTGCACACACGCCAATCTCCCCGGCGGACCCACTTGGTCGAGCTGGGAGAATCGGAAATGGGGCCGCTCGATGCCGAGCTGGTCATGCACGCCGGAGACGTGTTGTTCCTGCGCAGCGGCACTCCGCATCAGGTCGAGACGGTCGGCGACTATTCCCTGCATCTTTCCTTTGACCTCTGCGACCGTGCCGCAGGCATCGAAACCCTTTTCGATCTACTGCTCAAACGCTACGACCGCGATTCCCTGCGGCCGTACGGCGCCGTAAGGGACGTGCTTGAAAAAGTGGCTTCGCTGGGCCGAACCGAAGAATTCAAGCACGAAATCGAAATCCTTCAACAGCAGCACAAGGCCAGCTACGAGGAATTCCGGCAATCGGTTGCCGCGAGTCGGGTCAGTTTTTTCGACCCGATCATTGCCGCGGAAGAAACCAAGACCC
Organism: Betaproteobacteria bacterium; assembly: GCA_005884455.1. Taxonomy (GTDB): domain Bacteria; phylum Pseudomonadota; class Gammaproteobacteria; order Burkholderiales; family SG8-39; genus VBDM01. The sequence goes on along the minus strand of VBCH01000216.1, from coordinate 37,358 downwards.
AGCAGCGCTGAGCGGATAGACGTCGTCGGGTGGATGGTGGCCAAGGCCGGAATCGAACCAGCGACACACGGATTTTCAGTCCGCTGCTCTACCAACTGAGCTACTTGGCCGGGCCGGTGCGTCCGGAAACCGGAGCGCGCGGAAAAGGAGCGCGGATTATAAGGGGAAAGTCTTGGCACCGCCAAGAAGCGGGGCACCTCGGCACTCTCTGCACCGGGAAATTGCCGACCCTTCAAGCCAAAAAAAAGCCCGCCTCGAAGGCGGGCTCAGTGTGCCCTTTGGGTCGCCGGGAGCTACGCCCTGGCTTTCTCCGGTTCCCAGATGCTCATCTTGCGGGTTTCGGGCATAAGGAAGAGAGCAAGCACGAAGCACACCGCGGGCACCGCGATCGGATAGATCAGAGCGTAGCCGAGACTGCCCGTGGCCGCGAAGGCCGCCGAAGTGATGAACGGCACCAGTCCACCGCCCCAGCCATTGCCGATGTGATACGGGACCGACACGGAGGTGTAGCGGATCCTGCCGGGGAAGTATTCCGCGAGGAACGCTCCGATCGGCCCATACACCATCCCGACGTAGGACACGAGAATGAAGATGATGAAGATCGCGACGGGATAGTTGATGGCGCCGGGCTTGGTGACCGTCCCCAGCCACGCATACAGCGGATAGTAGGTGACCGCTGCCAGCAGGAAGCCTCCCAGGATCACCGGCTTGCGGCCGATCAGGTCGGACAGCCAGCCGAAGAAGATCAAGGTCGGCGATGCAAGGAGCAGCGCGGCTCCAACGATGTAGGCCGTGGTCAAGGGGTCCACCTTGGAAACCTGCTGCAGGTAGTACAGGGCCCAGAACTGGCCGCTGTACCAGACCACTCCCTCCCCGATCACCACGATGCTGGCGATCGCCACGAACTTGATATTCGCGCTGAGGAAGGCCTCCTTCCAGGGGTTCTTGGTCATCTGGCCCTTGGCCTTGATCTCCTGGAAGATGGGCGTCTCCTGGAGCTGGAGCCGGATGTAGATGGCAATCGCCACCAGCAGGAAGGAAATCAGGAATGGAACGCGCCATGCCCAGGCATTGAATACGTCGTTGCCGAAATAGGTGCGGCACCCGATGATCACCACAAGCGACACCACGATGCCGAGAGTCGGAGAGGTCTGCAGCCAGCCGGTGTAGTAGCCGCGGCGCTCGTCCGAGACGTGCTCGGCGACGTAAGTGATCGCGCCTCCATACTCACCGCCCAGGCACAGGCCCTGGATCATCCGCAGGCCGAAGAGCAGGAACGCGGCGGTCAGACCGATCGTCTCGTAGGTCGGGATCAAACCGATGCACCCGGTGCCGACACCCATGCCGGTCAGGGTGATGAGGAAGGTGTACTTGCGGCCGACGCGGTCGCCCAGCCATCCAAAGAGGAATGCGCCCAGCGGACGGATCAAGAATCCGGCCGTGAACAGCGCGATCGTGGAGAGCAGGGCCGCGACCGGGTGGGACTTTTCAAAGAACTTGACCGACAAGACCGCGGCCAGGCTGCCGAAGATATAGAAGTCGTACCACTCGATAACGTTTCCGACTGATGCGGCGACGATTACGGTCCGGAAGTTTTTCGGGATTTGAGTTGCCATGGATACCCCCTCCTTTTAGTGGTTTTATTCCGAGATACCTCTCAAGCCGGTCGGGTAGTCGAGTGCATTCTGAGACGGTTCCCCGGACAACCCGCGCGATGCTAGCAGGCAATGCGTGAGGTCGTCCAGCCCCTCGTAGCCGAGCGGCTCAAAAGACGGCGAAGTGGCCTCCGGTACCGGGAAACAAAAAGCCCCGCCGAAGCGGGGCTTTGACCTTCGGAGGAAGGTAACTCGCCAAGCGAGTTACATATCCATTCCTTCCATTCCACCCATTCCGCCCATCCCGTGAGCGTGGCCCCCGGCATTCTTCTTCTCTTCGACCAGCTCGGCAACCATCGCCTCGGTGGTGAGGAGCAGCCCGGCGACCGAAGCCGCGTTTTGCAGCGCGGTGCGGCTCACCTTGGTCGGATCGAGCACGCCCATTTCGACCATATCGCCGAACTGCTCGGTCTGGGCGTTGAAGCCGAAGTTGCCTTTGCCCTCCGCGATCTTGTTCATCACGACTGACGGCTCTGCGCCGGAGTTGGCCACGATTTGGCGCAACGGCTCCTCGAGCGCGCGCGTGACGATCCTGATGCCCGCATCCTGGTCCGGGTTTTCACCCTTGAGCTTGTCGAGCGCTACCCGGGCGCGGATATAGGCGACACCGCCACCGGCGACAATACCTTCCTCGACCGCGGCACGCGTCGCGTGCAAAGCATCTTCGACGCGGGCCTTCTTTTCTTTCATCTCGACCTCGGTGGCGGCACCGACCTTGATCACCGCAACACCGCCGGCGAGCTTCGCTACACGTTCCTGCAGCTTCTCCTTGTCGTAATCGCTGGTCGCTTCGTCGATCTGGGTACGGATGTTCTTGACCCGCGCCTCGATCGCGTTGGGGTCGCCCGCTCCGTCGATGACGGTGGTTTCTTCCTTCGCGACCTCGATGCGTTTCGCGCGCCCGAGATCCTTGAGGCCGGCTTTTTCGAGGGTCAGCCCGACTTCCTCGGCAATGACCTGGCCGCCGGTAAGGATGGCGATGTCTTCGAGCATAGCCTTGCGGCGATCCCCGAACCCCGGAGCTTTGACGGCGGAGGTCTTGAGAATTCCGCGCAGGTTGTTCACCACGAGCGTCGCGAGGGCCTCGCCTTCGACTTCCTCGGCGACGATGAGAAGCGGTTTGCCGGACTTGGCCACCTGCTCCAGAATCGGCAACAGCTCGCGAATGTTCGAGATCTTCTTGTCGTGCAGAAGAATATAGGGCTCCTCCAGCACCGAAATCTGCTTTTCCGCGTTGTTGATGAAATACGGCGAGAGATACCCACGGTCGAACTGCATGCCTTCGACCACCTCGAGCTCGTTCTGCAGGCCCTTGCCGTCCTCGACCGTGATCACGCCTTCCTTGCCGACTTTGTCCATGGCATCGGAGATGATCTTGCCGATCGCCTCGTCTGCGTTGGCGGAAATGGCGCCGACCTGGGCGATCTCCTTGCTCGTGGTGCAGGGCTTGGAGAGCTTCTTCAGCTCCTCGACGACGGCGATGACCGCCTTGTCGATCCCGCGTTTCAGGTCCATCGGGTTCATTCCGGAGGCGACGAACTTCATCCCCTCTCTCACGATCGATTGGGCGAGCACGGTCGCAGTGGTCGTGCCGTCCCCCGCAACATCCGAAGTTTTCGAGGCGACTTCCTTCACCATCTGCGCGCCCATGTTCTCGAACTTGTCCTTCAGCTCGATTTCCTTGGCAACCGACACGCCGTCCTTGGTCACGGTGGGCGCACCGAAGGATCGCTCCAGTACCACATTACGGCCCTTGGGGCCAAGGGTCACCTTGACGGCGTCGGCGAGGATATTCACCCCGGCGAGCAGCTTGTGCCGAGCCGACTCATGAAAACGTACGTCTTTAGCAGGCATTGTTCACTCCTGAATTGGAATCGTTGAATTTACTTCGCGACGACGCCCATGATGTCGTCTTCGCGCATCACCAGATACTCGGTGCCTTCGACCTTCACCGCTTGGCCGGAGTATTTTCCGAACAGGATTCGGTCGCCGACCTTGACGTCGAGCGGGCGCACCTTGCCGTCCTCGAGGATTTTGCCTTTGCCGATCGCGACGACCTCGCCCTGATCGGGCTTCTCGCCGGCAGTGTCGGGAATCACAATTCCGCCTGCAGATTTGTTTTCCGCATCGAGGCGCTTCACTACGACGCGGTCGTGCAAGGGACGAATCTTGGTCATCATTTGGATGTCCTCCTTCATATTGAACAAGTTAGCGGCCACTAACTGATGGTGTGGCCATGAATGAACAGGGGAAACTATGTGTTAGCACTCATCTCCAGCGAGTGCTAATCATACGGGCGAGGTTGGCAAATTTCAAGTCCCGCCGAGAGAGGCCGTTCATACGTTCTATCCGCGGTCGGCTTTACAGGAGGTTGGCTCCTCTTTTGTTCAGAGCGCCTTTCGAAATGGCTTCCTATGCGCGAGTGGCACTATCGATCTCCTTCCAGCGCCTTGCTATTCCTTTTTGCCGCGGCGATAAGTATCTAAATTCCGAGCATAAACCTGTACTGTGCAGAAGTTGGATTACATAGATTTGCCAAAGTCTTGGCTTGACACGAGTTTCCCCCTTGGATTACAGTGCGGCGGTGTCGCTAAGACTCTATTTCCAGACTGGTTCCGAGCATTCAAGAGGGAGAAAGGGGCCTGCTCGATGAAACACCCTGCTCTGCGTTGCACGGTCACAGCATTACTGCTGTCGGGCGTGTGCTCCACTTATGGCGCGGACTCCTCCTATTGGTACACGGGCCTTGGGGTGGGCGTTTCTCGCGCTCAATTCTATCCTCTAGACTTCAGCTCCGGAGGGACCTTCAACGAAACGAAAAACGAGTACGATGCCGGCTTCAAAGGGTTCATCGGCCATCAGATCAACCGGAACTGGGGGGCCGAGTTGAGCTATGTCATAGTCGGTAAATTTCATTACAAGTACGAAAGTGGGGGGATCACCCAGGATGCGACCTACAAAGTGGCGGGCATGGGGGTTTCGCTGGTACCGACCGTCCCTTTCACCAGGAACTTCTCCGTCTACGGTCGACTGGGGGGGTTCTTTTCCCAGACAAGACTGACCTTTTACAACGAAGGTTTTGTCGTGGGGGCGAGCAGTTCTGGCCGCCAGTTCAGCAATGTCACCTTCCTCAGCGGCTTCGGGGCACAGTATTTCTTCGATGGCGAGAGCGGCGTGCGCATCGAGTTCGAGAACTTCGGCAAGGTCGGCAATGAGTGCAGCCCGAGCATCCCGCCCGGCACCTGCACCGGCCGCGCTAACGCGAAGATGGCCTCGGCCAACCTCATCTTCAAATTCTGACGGCGTCCCTGTTCTAGAGACCGTTTTCCAGGTCTTTTCTCCTCGATCCCCTACAGGCCGAGCTCTTTCCAGAGCAGGTCGACGCGTCGTTTCACGTCGGAGCGCATTGCGATCGGGCGCCCCCAGACGCGCGAGGTTTCCGCCGTCCATTTATTGGTAGCGTCGATTCCCATCTTCGATCCGAGTCCCGCTACCGGGCTTGCGAAATCGAGATAGTCGATCGGCGTATTTTCGACGATGAGCACGTCGCGGCTAGGGTCCACGCGCGTAGTCAGGGCCCATACGACCTCCTTCCACTCGCGAATATCCACGTCATCGTCGGTCACGACTATGAACTTGGTATACATGAACTGCCGCAATGTGCTCCAGATTCCGAACATCACCCGCTTGGCGTGTCCCGGGTACTGCTTTTTCATGCTCACCACGGCAAGGCGATAGGAGCACCCCTCCGGCGGCAGGTAAAAGTCCTCGATCTCGGGAAACTGCTTCTGCAGGATCGGCACGAACACTTCATTCAGCGCTGCACCCAGGACCGCCGGCTCGTCGGGGGGTTTGCCGGTGTAGGTCGAGTGGTAGATGGGCTCGTGTCGCATGGTGACGCGCTCGACTGTAAAGACGGGAAAGGCTTCCTTCTCGTTGTAATAGCCCGTGTGGTCTCCGAACGGACCTTCGACCGCCGTCTCTCCCGGCCGAATGCCCCCTTCGAGCACGATCTCGCTCGACGCCGGCACCTGCAGATCCGAGCCTAGACAGGTCGCAAGTTCGGTACGCGAGCCGCGCAGCAGCCCGGCAAACTGATACTCCGACAGCGTATCGGGAACCGGGGTAACCGCGCCGAGAATCGTGGCGGGATCGGCTCCGAGCGCCACCGCCACCGGAAAGGGCTCACCGGCCTGCACCTCGGAATGTTCGCGAAAATCGATCGCGCCACCCCGATGGGGAAGCCACCTCATGATGAGCTTGTTCGGCGCGATGAGTTGCTGGCGGTAGATGCCGAGGTTCAGGCGCTCCTTGCGCGGCCCGCGCGTCACCGTCAATCCCCACGTGATGAGCGGTCCTGCATCGTCGGGCCAGCACGTCTGTATCGGAAGGCGCGCAAGGTCCACGTCCTTTCCCTCCCACACGAGCTGCTGGCAGGGAGCGCCCGAGATCTGCTTCGGGGCCATGTGCATCACCTGTCTTCCGATCGGAATCCAGCGCTCCAGCACGTCGCGAAATCCCTTCGGCGGCTCGGGTTCCCTGAGGAACGCCAGGAGCTTTCCGACATCGCGCAGCGTCTCGCGCGGATCCGCGCCTGCTTCTGCGCCCATGGCGAGTGCGACGCGGCGCGTCGTGCCAAACAGGTTGCCGAGCACCGGAATCACGTGGCCCTTGGGCTTTTCGAACAGCAGGGCCGGGCCGCCTGCCTTGAGCATGCGATCGCAGACCTCGGTCATTTCGAGCTTCGGGTCGACCTCGGCGCGCACCCGCTTCAGCTCGCCCCCACGCTCGAGCTGCGACAGAAAATCGCGCAGGTCCCCGTATCTCATTTCTCCAGCCGATCGTTACCGTTTCGGCGCAGTCCGGCTAGGTTCAGGTCCATGGAATTGCGCGCCTAATTGCGAAGTCGACAAAAATTCCAACAAAAATGATCGCGCCGACCCAGTTGTTCTGGTTAAAGGCCTTGAAGCAGGCTTCTCGGTCGCGGCCGCGGATGAGGCGATAGTGATAGGTCATGACCACGGCCGCAGCGGCGAGACCCAGATAGTAGACGAGACCCAGCCCGCGGTGCAGACCGATGCCCGCGAGCAGCGCGAGCGTCACGCCGTAGCAAACCATTACCGCGAGCACATCGTATCGGCCCAGGGTGATCGCGGCCGTCTTGATGCCGATTCGCAAATCGTCGTCGCGATCCACCATCGCGTATTCGGTATCGTAGGCGATCGCCCAGAAGATGTTGGCAAGGAGCAGCCACCCGCCCTCGGACGGGATGGTTCCAAGTATCGCGGCGTATCCCATCGGAATGCCGAACCCGAACGCGATTCCAAGATAGGCCTGGGGAATTGCCAGGAACCGCTTGGTCAGAGGATAGGTCGCCGCGAGGCCGAGCGCGGCAAATGAGAGAAGCACCGTCAGCCGGTTGAGCGACAGCACCAGCCCGAAGGAGGCGAGTGTCAACACGGAGGCGAGAATCCAGGCTTCGCGTCGGCTCACCATGCCCGTGGCGAGCGGTCGGTTTCGCGTGCGCTCAACGTGAGCGTCATAGCGCCAGTCCGCGAGGTCGTTCATCACGCAGCCGGCCGAGCGCATGAGGAGCGTACCCAGCGCGAAGACCCACACGATCCGCCCTTCCGGGCTGCCGTCACTCGCGAGCCACAACGCCCACATCGTAGGCCACAGCAACAGGAGCGTGCCGATCGGTTTGTCGAGTCGCATCAGGCGTTCGTACAGCGTCAGCCTGGCGGCGAGAGCGGCGAGATTCATGGCGAGCGCATTGTAGCCCGCGGGCCTCAGGCTCTTGAAAAATCGGCGCGCCCGCCGAGCCAGCGTTCGAGGTGTCGTTCTGCCGAGACGGGATGCTGGGCTAGGAGTGTCTCCGCCACCGCGCGCGCGGGTTCGATCAGGTCCGCGTCTTCGGCGAGATCGGCAAAGCGCAAGAGCGGCTCTCCACTCTGGCGGGCGCCAAGGTATTCGCCGGGACCTCGCTGCTTGAGATCTTCGTGTGCGATGACAAACCCATCGGCATTCTCGAAAATAACCCGCAGCCGCTTGCGGGCGGCCTCCCCCAGAGGTTTCTGATAGAGCAGGACACACACCGATTGCGCCGCACCGCGTCCGACGCGCCCGCGCAGTTGGTGCAATTGTGCAAGCCCGAAGCGCTCGGCGTGTTCGATTACCATGAGCGAAGCGTTGGCGACGTCCACGCCCACCTCGATCACGGTCGTTCCCACCAGCAGATCGATCCGGCCCGTCTGAAAGGCGGCCATGGTCTGCGCCTTCTCGGCGGGTTTCAGGCGGCCGTGAATCAGCCCTACATCGAGTTCAGGGACCTCTTTCCTCAGCCTAGCGTGAGTATCGAGCGCCGTCTGCAGCTGCAACTGCTCGGACTCCTCGATCAGGGGGCACACCCAGTAAGCCTGGCCTCCGTCGCCGCAAGCCTCGCGGATACGCCGCACGACTTCTGCGCGGCGCGAATCCGCGAAGAGCTTCGTGACCACGGGCTTTCGTCCCGGCGGCAGCTCGTCGATGACCGACACATCGAGATCGGCGCAGTAGCTCATCGAAAGCGTTCTTGGAATCGGCGTCGCGCTCATCATCAGCTGGTGCGACTCCTCCCCTTTGGTGCGCAGCGCCAGCCGCTGGGCGACCCCGAAGCGGTGCTGTTCGTCGACCACGGCAAGGCCCAGAGAACGGAATTTCACTCCCTCCTGGAAGAGCGCGTGTGTGCCGATGGCAACCGCGGCTTTTCCGGAGGCTATCGCGGCACGCGCGGAGCCGCGTTCCTTCTTGGTCTGGCTTCCCGTGAGCCACGCGATTTCCAGGCCGAGCGGCAATAGCCACTCACTGAACTTGCGTAAATGCTGCTCGGCCAGAATCTCAGTGGGCGCCATCACTGCGGCCTGCAGCCCGTTTTCGACCGCGCGCAAGGCTGCAAGGACGGCGATTACCGTCTTGCCGCTGCCGACGTCGCCCTGCAGCAGGCGATGCATCGGGTGCGGCTGCGCGAGATCGCGCTCGATCTCTCTCCAGGTCCGCTGCTGGGCCTGCGTCAGCTGGAATGGCAACCGCCCGATCAGCGCAGACGTGAGACGGCGGGCCTTTTCGACCGGCGGCTCAAGCGCCGGGGCCCTGTGTGCCTTGCGCTCACGGTAGTGCTTGCGCATCGAGAGCTGCTGCGCCAGCAGCTCGTCGAATTTCATGCGCATCCACGCGGGCAGCGTGCGGCCGCTGAGAGCCTCCTCATCCGCTCCCGGGCGGGGATGATGCAGGGTGTCGACAGCCTCGCGAAAACCGCACAGGCCGAGCCGCTTCAAGACCTCTTCAGGCAGCGTGTCATCGAGTTGTGCATGCGCGAGTGCGTCTTCGATCTTGCGCCGCAGCGCCGCCTGCGCAAGGCCGTCCGTGGTCGGATAAATCGGCGTCAACGCCGTCGGCAGCGGGGTCGCTCCATGCAGCGCGCGAAAACGCGGATGAATCATCTCCCCGCCGAAAAAGCCCGTGCGCACTTCACCGAATGCGCGCACCGTGGCGCCAGGCTCAAGCGCCTTCGCCTGACTTCCATAGAAATTGAAGAAACGAAGCACGAGCTCTCCCGTGGAATCCTCGATCCGCGAGATCAGCTGGCGCTTCGGACGGTACACAATCTCGGTCGAGCGCACCGTGCCTTCCACCTGGACGGGCAAGCCGGGAGGCGTGTTCGCAATCGGCGTCACGCGCGTCTCGTCCTCGTAACGCAAGGGTAGGTGTAGCACGAGATCGAATTCGCGACGGATACCGAGTTTGTTGAGCTTCGCGGCAACCGTCCGGCTGCCCGAGGATCGAGCCGAAGCCTTCCGCACGCCTGATCCCTAGATCCCGGTGTCAACCCTAAAACACTAGGATCGCATCCGCTTCGACCAGCGCGCCGCGCGGGAGAGCCGCAACGCCGACTGCGGCGCGCGCCGGGTACGGCTTCTCGAAATATTGAGCCATGATCTCGTTGACGCGCGCAAAATGCGACAAGTCGGTCAGATAGATGGTGAGCTTCACCGCGTCGTCGAGCGATCCGCCACCGGCTTTCGCCACTGCCTTCAGATTGCCGAAGACACGATGGATCTGGTTCTCGATTCCGTCCACGAGTTGTCCGGTTGCCGGGTCCAGTCCGATCTGCCCGGAGAGATAGAGCGTGTCGCCGGCGCGCACCGCCTGGGAATATGTGCCGATGGCGGCCGGGGCATCCGAGGTGGAAACAGTCGATCGTGTCATGTCGAGCATCAAGTCAGTAGGAGGCGAACGGTTATAATATCCGCGCTCGGCTGGGCGGCGCCAGCATCCCGGTAGCCCCGATGACTTCGCAGCAGATAGTCAATCTCCTGAAGCTCGTGGGCACGCCCAGGGACAGCGCGCTCTTGCGTTTTTCTCTCGGAAGCGAATACCTGAAGTGCGCCGAGCTCGAACCCGCCATCGCGCACCTCAATGCGGCAGTCGAAAAAGACCCGGGATATTCCGCGGCGTGGAAACTCCTCGGAAACGCACTCGCCAGCCATGGAAGGGCCGACGAGGGGCTCGCGGCCTACCGCAAGGGCATCGAGGTCGCGCAAAGGAAGGGTGACCGGCAGGCGGCGAAGGAAATGACCGTGTTCGCGCGCCGCCTCGAAAAGGCCATCGCTTCCGGCAAGGCGACCCCCGCACGCCCATGAGCGAGTTTGCAAACCTGCGCCGGAGGCTGTTCGGCAAGCCGCTCGATCCCCTGGATACGAAGGCAAGACGGCATATCGCGCTTGTCGCTTTTTTCGCCTGGGTGGGCCTGGGAGCAGACGGGATCTCCTCCTCCTGCTATGGGCCCGAAGAGGCGTTTCGCGCGCTGGGCGAGCACACGGATCTGGGCCTTTACCTCGCGCTCGCCACGGCGGCGACCGTGTTTATCATCGCGCTCGCCTACAATCAGGTCATCGAGCTGTTTCCCACGGGCGGAGGCGGCTACCGGGTCGCCACGCGGCTGATCGGCCCTTACGCGGGCCTCACCTCGGGTGCAGCGCTCATCCTCGATTACGTGCTCACCATTTCGATTTCGATCGCGAGCGGCGTCGATGCGTTGTTCTCGCTGTTTCCGCTCGGCTTCCAGCCGTACAAGCTTGCGGCCGAGGTCGCGTTCATCGTCGCGCTCGTGCTGCTCAACCTGCGCGGGATGAAGGAAGCCATCACGGTTCTGCTGCCGATCTTTCTCGGTTTCATTCTCACGCACGCGTTCCTCATCATATACGGAGTGCTCACCCATGCGACGGTGCTGCCGAGTCTGGTGCCCGATGTCTGGCACGGAACCTTGGACCTTTCGCGGCAGGTCGGCTGGACGGGCGTCGCAGCCTTGCTCCTTCTCGCCTATTCCCAAGGAGGCGGCACCTACACCGGGATCGAAGCCGTGTCGAACAACGTCAACGTGCTCGCTGAACCGCGAGTGCACACCGGCAAGGTCACCATGCTCTATATGGCGCTGTCGCTCGCCTTCACCGCCGGCGGAATCATTTTGCTGTATTTGCTGTGGGGCGCGAGCCCGGTGGAAGGACAGACACTCAACGCCGTCACTTTTGGCGCGATCATAAACAGTTTCGGCTGGGACGCCCGCATGAGCGGCGCTGCGTTGCTGGTGGTGCTTGCGCTTGAAGCAGGGCTTCTCTTCGTCGCCGCCAACACCGGATTCCTAGGCGGTCCCGCCGTGCTTTCCAACATGGCCGCCGATTCCTGGGTGCCTCACCAGTTCCGCTATCTGTCGACGCGGCTCGTCACCCAGAACGGTATTCTGGTCATGGGGCTCGGATCTCTGGTCATCCTTCTGTGGACCGGCGGCAGCGTTTCCACGCTCGTCGTTCTCTATAGCTTGAGCGTTTTCCTGACCTTCGCCGTGTCGCTCTTCGGCCTGTGCTTGTACTGGGCCCGTCTGCGCGCCGGGCGAAACTGGCTCGGGAGACTCGCGCTGTCGGCGGCGGGGTTCCTCGTATGTGCGGGCATTCTGCTCATGCTGCTCGCCGAGAAGTTCCTCGAGGGTGGATGGCTCACGGTCCTCATCATCGCTGCGATCATCGCCGTATGCGTGACCATCCGCAACCACTACGACTGGGCCAAGGCGCAGCTGAAGAAAATCGACGCCGATTTTTCGGGCATTCCCTTTGGCAGCGTCGCCAATCCGCCCAAGCCGGACCCCAGCCGGCCGACCGCGGCGTTTCTGGTAGGCTCCTCGCGCGGCGGCGGGCTGCACGCGCTGCTCTGGGTACAGCGGATGTTCCCGGATCACTTCAGAAACTTCATCTTCGTCAACGCGCGCACGGTGGACGCGCAGAGCTTTGGCGGGCGCGAGGACCTCGAAGCGATGAAGGTGGAGGCGAACGCCTCGCTTTCCTACTTCGCCAACTTCTGCAACAGCAAGGGTTGGGCAGCAAAATCATACCTGTCCTTCGGGACCGATCCAATCGATGAATTCACGCGGCTCGCCGAACGCGTCCTGGGCGAGTTTCCCAACGCGATCTTCTTCACCAGTAAGCTCATCTTCGACGAGGACAACTGGCTGACGCAGATACTGCACAATCAGGCGGCGATGGCGCTGCAGCGCCGCTTCCATCTGCGCGGCATGCAGATGGTCATCCTGCCTATGAAATTGAGCGTCTAGCAGGGACGCTATTTTGGAGATGTGGGGAGCGTCCCGTTGTTCGGACGGTAACGGCGTGACACCTCTCGGACCTCCGTGCGCAGCCGCTCCCCGTTCCAGTCTTTCATCATGAACTTGTGAATGGCGGCTTCGTTGACTGCGTCGGCGGTGGCCTTGGGATCGTAGGAGCTCGTGAAGAGTACTCTGATCACGTCGGGATAGAGCTTCCTCACCTGGCGTAGGAACTCCACCCCGGTGAGCCCCGGCATGTTTTGGTCGGAGATCACGATCCCGACCGGATGACTCGCGAGCAGCTCGAAGGCGCGCGTCGGATCGGTCGTCTTCAGCACCTGGAATCCGTCGGGGCGCAGGATCTGCTCGAGCAAGATCAGATCCCTCTCGTCGTCGTCGAGCAGAAGGACGGCCGGCTTCGACCCAGTCTCGCTCGCGGAAGGGCCGACCCGGCGGTCTTCACGCGGCATGGAATAGCCGGTGCCTGCGCGCGTGTGCCCCTTCGCGCTTCAAAGCGATCATCCGTGCCATGCCCGCGATTCCTCGTTGAAGCCCGATTGGGCGAACAACAAATCGAGCACCGCATGGAACCCCTGGGCGAAATCATCCTTAGGCAAGAAAGCATCCGCGCCCGCCGCTATCGCGCCGATGCGATGCTCGTCGCTGTCCTCCAGCGTCATCATCACGATCTTGGGTGCGGCCTCCTGCCCCTTGATCAGGGAAGTCACTGCCAAGCCGTTCACGCCCGGCATGTCGATGTCGATAAACATGAGGTCGGGCCGATCACTGCTTGCGCGCGCCAGCGCCTCGCCCCCGGAATTCGCGCTCGCCAGCACTTCGAAGTTGCCGTTGCTGGCGAGAAACTGCCGGACGGCGCTTGCGAACTGCAAGCTGTCGTCGACGACCATGACCCTGATGCGCTTCAACGTCTCCCCTCTCGAACGTGAGCAGGCGACGCGCCGTTCCGGCGCGTGGCGAACCGCCTGCGGCTGAATTCGGGCACCTTAGAGCGAGACGGAGGGCGAGCCAATCGGGCCGGCCCTGAGCAGCGTCTGCTAAATACCTTAAGGGCAAGCCGGAGTTACGGAGAAGCTATTGATTTATAAGCTTGTTATTTTGCGGTGGTGACGAGGCCGTTGCGGATCGCGTACTTGACCAGACCGGCGATATCGCGGATCTGCAAGCGATCCATCAGCTGGGCGCGATGGGTCTCCACGGTCTTCACGGAAAGCTCGAGGCGATAGGCGATTTCCTTGGTGCTGTGCCCCCCGGCGATGAGCTGCAGGACTTGGCGCTGCCGCGGCGTAAGGTTGTCGGACTTGGGCTGCTCGCCGCCGACCCGCTGCACGTAGCCTTCCACCATCTGCTTCGATATGCGCGGGCTGAGGTAAGTCTCGCCTTGCACCACCGCTTGCAAGGCGAGCTCCAGCTCAGCGGTCGCGGAATCCTTGAGCATGTAGCCTGAAGCTCCCGCGCGCAGCGCCTGCAGCACATATTCCTCGTTGGCGTGCATGGAAAGCATCACTACGCGCACCTCCTGAAGCTCCTGCTTGAGCAGAGCGCTCGCTTCGAGTCCCCCAAGTCCAGGCATGGAAATGTCGAGCAGCACGACATCCGGGCGATGCTTGCGTGCAAGCTCGAGCACCTCGCCGCCGTTGCCTGCTTCGGCCACGACGGTGACCCCTTCAAGGCCTTCAAGAAGCGCGCGTATTCCGGCACGCACCAGCGCGTGATCATCGGCGAGAAGGACGCGCACCGGGATCATGCTTGTTCCGCGCGGACCCGGACGAGAGGCAGCGTAAGGCTCAACCTCGTCTCCCGCGAGAGCGCCGAGTCGATCGCAAGCCGCCCCCCCGCGAGCGTGGCGCGTTCTTCCATGCTCAGCAGCCCCATGCTGCTGCCGGCAGTCGCACGCAGCCGCGCGGCCGCGACGTCGAAACCCCGGCCGTTGTCGCGCACCTCCAGACGCAATTCCTCCTCCGTGCCGGCGAGCGTAACCCAAACTTCGCTCGCCTGGGCATGTCGCGCAATATTGGTGAGGGCCTCCTGCGCGATGCGAAAGCACGTGGTCTCGATCTCGGCGGCGAGACGTGAGGGCACCCCCTCGTGCATGAAATTCGGTTTGAACCCGGCGCTGCTTGCCTGCTGGTCGAGATGCGAGCGCAGCGCCGCCAACAGACCCAGATCATCCAGCTGCGAGGGTCTCAGGTCGCGCGACACGCGACGCACTTGCTCGAGCGCGTCGTCGATCGCCGCAACGCATTCGCCCCGGCGAGAGCCGTAGTCCGCCGAGGACGGATTGAGGCCCGCGAGGCGCAATTTGACCGCGGTGAGCAGCTGCCCGATGCCGTCATGCAGTTCGCGCGCGATGCGGCGGCGCTCGGTTTCCTCCACCTGGAGGAGTCGCATCGAGAGCGCCTGCAACCTGCGGTGGGCGTCCCGCAGTGCCTGTTGCGCGGCGCTGCGACTGGCTCGCTCAAGGCGCTCGTTCAAGGCGCGGGTAACGACCGGCGCAAGGCGCTCGAGCCTTTCCTTCATTACGTAATCAGTGGCGCCCGCTTTGAGGCTCTCGATGGCGCGTTCCTCTCCGAGCGTGCCGGAGATGAGGACGAAGGGGATTTCCAGTCCGCGCTCCCTCAGCAGGCTTAGCGCGCTCAGCCCGTCGAAATTCGGAAGATTGTAGTCGGCGAGGATCAGCTCGAACTCCGGGCGATCTAGAGAAGCCTCGAACTCCTCCCGGGTCTGCACTTGCTGCCATTCGCAATCATAGCCGGCGGCTTGAAGCGTCCCTACTTCGAGCTCGGCGTCGAAGGCGTTGTCTTCGAGAATCAGAAGTTTGAGGGGCGTGGGCATGCGTCGATGAGGTGGAGCCGGGCCCACAATACGTCAAATCCACGGGGAGGTGGTGGAGTTGAGGAGGATCGAACTCCCGACCTTCGCATTGCGAACGCGACGCTCTCCCAGCTGAGCTACAACCCCACGCCATGGTAATTTTAGCTGCAATCCCTCTCTTCCTCAACGCCGCGCAGCACGAGAACCTGATCCGCAAGGACAGCGTGACACGCATCAGGCTCACTTGATTTCTCAGGAGAACTTCTGCGCGGCCACTGACGAGAAAGGACGTCGTGGTCAAGCTTGCGTCTCAGGCCGAGCTTGCGCGAGTGAGCCGGTCGCGGATGGCAGCCCATTCGAGAGTATCCGGCGGCTCCTCGACCAGAATCCGATCGCAGCCGGACGAATCGAGCGCGCGCAGATTGGCGTAAAGGTCTCGCCCGTATCGCCGCGGCTCCCTCGGCGCTTGGATCCACATCGCGCCCATGTCCCCTTCCGGAGCCGAGCGGAATGACAGGACGCCTCGCCCACGCGAGGCTTCCCGTACGCTTCGCTCCCAGCGGTCCGATTCGATGAGCCGAAGGGGTTGCCGGGGCGCGTAGTGCGCCGCGAGTGCCCCGGGCGTGCGGGGAGCATCCGAATCACGCGCCAAGGGCGCAACACCGAGCGTAACCGCGATATCCCCCGCTGCGATTCGGCCGGGACGAAGGAGCACGGGCCGCCCGCGAGACAGATCCACGATCGTGGATTCGATACCGATCTCGCACGCGCCTCCGTCTAGGATCAGCTCAACCTCGCTCGCCAGGTCGCTTCGCACATGCTCCGCCGTCGTCGGGCTCATCCGGCCAAACCGGTTGGCGGACGGGGCAGCTATGCCTGCGCCAAATTCCCGGAGGAGTTGGAGAGCGACCGGATGCCCGGGGACGCGTAGGCCGATCGTATCCTGGCCGCCGCTGAGCTGACTACCGACACTGGGCGCACGCCTCAGCACCAAGGTCAGCGGCCCCGGCCAGAAGTGCGTTGCAAGTTTCGTCGCAGCCTCGGGGATATCGCGCGCCCAGCGCGCCAACTGCCCGATGTCGCCGATATGGACGATGACAGGATGGCCCGCGGGACGGCCCTTGACCTCGTAAATTCGCGGTACCGCTGCAGGATTGGACGCGTCGGCGCCCAGTCCGTACACCGTCTCGGTGGGAAAGGCAACCAAGCCGCCACGTCGCAGTATCGCCACCGCATCCCGAATCGGAACGGATTGGAGCGCGTCGACTTTCGCAGGCAAGGATAGGCGGGACGAAGCCCGTGTCAACCCGGCAGCTTGACGTTCTTTACCGCTTCGGCCTGGTTCGCACGGAACTGCGCGAGAAGTCTGGCCAGTTTCGCGTCTCCCTGGGCAAGCATCGCGACGGCAAAGAGTCCCGCGTTGGCGGCGCCCGCCTCGCCGATGGCAAAAGTCGCCACCGGAATCCCCTTGGGCATCTGCACGATCGACAGCAATGAATCCAATCCATGCAGATACTTTGAGGGCATCGGCACCCCCAACACCGGGAGTGTCGTTTTTGCTGCGATCACACCGGCAAGGTGCGCCGCGCCTCCGGCACCCGCTATGAAGCAGCTCGCGCCTTTGGCACTGAGCTGTTCCACCCATTCGGTGAGCGCGTCGGGAGAGCGGTGCGCCGACAGTACCTTGGCTTCGTAGGCCACGGAAAAATCGGTGAGCTGCTTCGCCGCCTCGCGCATCACTTCCCAATCGCCTGCGCTTCCCATGACGATCCCGACAAGAGGCGAGCGACCGGCCACCTTCATGCTCCCAGTTTTCGTCCGGTCAGACGGAACAGGGCCTCGCGATACTTTTCGGAGGTCTTCGCGATCACTTCGGCGGGAAGCCTGGGCGCGGGGGGCGTCTTCTTCCAGCGAAGCCTCTCTAGGTAGTCGCGCACGTACTGCTTGTCGAACGAAGGAGGGCTGATTCCGGGCCGATACTCGTCCGCGGGCCAGAAGCGCGAGGAGTCCGCGGTCAGCGCCTCGTCGATCAGAACCAGATTCCCTTTCTCGTCGGTCCCGAACTCGAACTTGGTGTCGGCGATGATGATGCCGCGCGCCCGCGCATACTCGGCCGCCTCTCGGTACAGGCGAATGCTGACCTCGCGCACCTTTGCGGCAAGTTTCTTCCCGATGAGCTTCTCCACTTGATCGAACGAAATATTCTCGTCATGCGCGCCGACTTCGGCCTTGGTGGCGGGCGTGAAGATCACCTCCGGCAGCTTGTCGGCCTGCTTCAGCCCTTTGGGCAGCGGAATGCCGCAGACGGCGCCCGTGCTCTGGTAGTCCTTCCACCCTGAACCGATGAGGTAACCGCGCACGACCGCTTCGACCGGCAGCGGCTTTAGTTTCTTTACGACGACCGCTCGGCCCATGACTTGAGCGGACTCGTCCGAGCCCTTGATCACCGCCTCGGGCGCCACGCCGTTCAAGTGATTGGGTACGATGTGCGCGAGCTTCTTGAACCAGAAGTTGGACATCTCATTCAGCACTTCTCCTTTGCCGGGAATAGGGTCGGGTAGCACGACGTCGAAAGCCGACAGGCGATCGGTCGTGACGATAAGCAGGCGGTCGTCGCCCACGGCGTACATATCACGCACCTTGCCTCGCCCGAGAAACGGCAGGCTCCTGATGCTCGATTCGTAGAGCGGGCTTGCCATTGCTACGCCGCCTGCTTCTCCAAATCCGGACGGTATTTACCCTGCGCCGCGAGCCCGTTCATGCGAGCCCGGTGGTGGAACGCCCTCTGCGCGGCGGCGACGCTGCCGGGCGCGCCACGCCAAGCCTTGAGCGCGCAATTCTGCAGCGCCCGGCTGTAGGAGAAGGTGAGGGGCCAAGGGAGCCCTGGCGCCCTTGCCATTTCGTTCAGGTGTGCCGTGGCTGCCTCGTCACTCTGGCCCCCGGAAAGGAACACGATGCCGGGCAACGCCGCCGGAACAGTCCGCTTGAGGCAACGCACCGTTTCCTCCGCGACCCGATCCACGCCCGCTTGTTTCGGACAATCCTTGCCTGACACCACCATCGACGCCTTGAGAACGGTGTGCTCGAGCGACACGTTGTAGGCGCGCAGCGCCGCAAAGACTGCGGAGAGGGTTGCCTCACTCGCCTCGTAGCAGCGTTCGATCGTGTGATCGCCGTCGAGCAGGACCTCGGGCTCGACGATGGGAACGATCGAGGCCTCCTGGCACAGCGCCGAATAGCGGGCCAGCGCGTGCGCGTTGGCGTAAAGACAGGCGTGGCTGGGGATACCGGGGCCGATGGTGATGACCGCGCGCCACTTTGCGAAGCGGGCGCCAAGCTTGAAATATTCCCCCAGCCGCCCTCGCAGACCGTCCAGCCCCTCGGTGACCTTCTCGCCCGGTGAGAGCGCAAGATCATGGATGCCTTTGTCCACCTTGATCCCTGGGATGATGCCTTTGCCCGCCAGGAATTCCGGAAACGGCTCGTTGCCGACGATCGTACTTTGTCTGAGCGTCTCGTCGAACAGGATCACTCCGCTCACGAATTCCTCTATCCCCTTGGTGGTGAAGAGGAGATCGCGGTAGGCGCGACGGTTCGCCTCGGTGCTCTCGACCCCGACCGACGTGAAGCGTTTTTCGCACGTGCCGCTCGATTCGTCCGCCGCAAGCAGACCCTTGCCCTTGGCAAGCATGGCTGCGGCGGTCTTGGAAAGCAGATTTCGGTCCATGGAACGTTTCCCGTTTCTGGATGAAGACAAAAGCCGAGGACCGTAATTTTACCTTGCCTAGCGCCTGCTCGGCCAAAACGGGAGCACTCGAGCTGAAACCTAGCAGGCGGTCTGATGTCGCACGCGACAGCTCGCGAGCACCTCATCCGGATCCCGCAGCCACCAATTGCGCGAAGACAGGATCTCGACCTCGTGCAAACCCCGGTACCCGGCCTCCTCCATCCACGCACGCATGAGCGGAAGATCGATCACGCCATCGCCCATCATTCCCCGGTCGGTGAGCAGGTCGGTGGTGGGGACCAGCCAGTCGCAGATGTGGAACGCAAGCAGGCGCTTGTCGCCCGCGCGCTCGATCTGGGTCTTGAGCGAGGGGTCCCACCAGACGTGGTAGGCATCCACCACGACGCCGAGAGCTCCGCTCCCACTGCCGTCCAGCTCGTCGCACAGATCGAGCGCTTGCGCGAGGGTGTTCACGCAGGCCCGGTCGGCGCAGTACATCGGGTGCAGCGGCTCGATCGCGAGCGGGACGCCCGCCGAGCGCGCGTGATCGAGCACGCCGCCGATACCGTCCCTCACCATCGCTCGCGCGCCGGCTAGGTCTCTCGAGCCCGGCGGCAGCCCGCCGACAACGAGCACCAGGCACCTTGCCTCGAGCGTCGCAGCATCGTCGATCGCACGCAGGTTGTCGTCGATCGCGGCCTGACGCGCCCGGCGGTCCGCGCCGGGAAACATCCCTCCACGGCAAAGCCCCGTGGCCACGAGGCCGTTGTCGCGGATCGCCTTGGCCGCTTCCTTCGCCCCCATCTCTGCGACTTTGTCGCGCCAAGGCGAGATTCCCCGGATGCGATGGCGCGCGCAACCCTCGATCATCTGGCGCAGGTTCCACTTTTCCCGCACCGTGGCGGTATTGAGCGAAAGCAGCTCGGGATCGGGCGGATTTCTCATCCACCGACGCTGTTCAAGGCGAGCAAATGCCTCATCCTGGACGCTGCGAGCTCGGGATCACGCAGCAATCCAGCAGCGTCCGCTAGCCGGAAGGTCTCGGCGAGATCGACTACCGAGCGCGCCGATTGCTGGCCGCCGACCATGACGAAGTGTTCCTGATGACCGTTCAGCCAGGCCAGGAACACAAGACCGGTCTTGTAGAAGCGAGTCGGCGCGGCAAAGATGTGACGCGCGAGCGGCACCGTCGGCGCGAGGATATCGTGAAAGCCGGGCGCGTCACCGGCTGCCAAGCGATCCAAGGCAGCGGAGGCGGCGGGGGCAATTGCGTCGAAAATACCGAGCAGGGCGTCGGAGTGGCCCGCCCGGTCGCCTTCGATCAGGTCCGGGTAGTTGAAGTCGTCCCCGGTGTACATGCGCACTCCCCGCGGAAGGCGCCTGCGCATGTCGATTTCCTTTTGCCGATCGAGTAGCGACATCTTGATGCCGTCGACTTTGGTGCGGTTGGCCTCGATCACGGCGAGTGCAACGTTCATCGCCCTGCCGTGACTCCCCTCGCCCCAGTAGCCAGTGAGCTGCGGATCGAACATCTCGCCGAGCCAGTGGATGATAACGGGCCGCCTTGTCTGCGAGAGGACGCGCCCGTAGACGCGTTGATAATCGTCCGATGAGCGTGCGCACGCAGCGAGCGCGCGGCTCGCCATGAGGACGATCCGCCCGCCGAGCCCTTCGATTGCTTCGCATTGCTCTTGGTACGCGGCGATGACTTCATCGAGTGTGACGCCACTGGAGGGCGCGAGTTGATCCGTGCCCGCACCGCTGAAGAGCACCGCGCCTTCGATGTCCCCTGACGCATCGATCGAGCGGCGAATCAGCTCAAGCGAACTCTTCCAGTCGAGCCCCATGCCGCGCTGCGCAGTGTCCATCGCTTCGGCGACGCCCAAGCCGAGCGACCACAGGTAGCGCCGATAGGCGAGGGTCGCATCCCAGTCGACTGCCGCATCGAGCCAGGGATTCCCTCGGGCGAGAGGATCCGCGACCACGTGGGCCGCGGCGAGCGCGATGCGATTGAACGCTCTCCTTCCGGCCGTGCCGAAATCGCGGGGCGCGCTCAGCCGGAACTCTTCGAGATTCCTGCCTGCGGAAGGCAGCTTGATACGCAGCGTCAGCTTCTCCGGAGCATTCATACTCGCTTTACAATTTCAGGCTGGGAACGTCGACCCAGCGCCGCGAGCGCCAGGACTTCAGCGCGCACTCCACAAGCTGCAGCCCCTTTGCGCCTTCCAGCAGATTCCACTTGAATGGCGCGCCTTCGCAAACGTGACGGATGAAGAGCTCCCATTCAGCCTTGAACGCATTATCGTAGAACCTGTCGTCCGGAACCTCCTTCCAGTCTGCGCTGAAATCGTGCGTTTGACGCACGTCCGGGTTCCATACCGGCCGGGGTGTGTCCGCGAGTGACTGGGCGAAGCAGCGCGTGAGACCGGCCACGGCGGTACCTTTCGTGCCGTCCACCTGGAATGTCGCCAAATCGTCGCGGCGCACGCGCACGCACCAGGAACTGTTGAAATGCGCGATGACGCCGCCTGCGAGCCGGAAAGTCGCATACGCGGCATCGTCTGCGGTCGCCCTGTACCTGCTTCCGTTTTCGTCCCAGCGCTCTGCGATGTGCCGTGCACCGAGGCAGGAGACGCTCTTCACTTCCCCGAACAGGCTGTCGAGCACGTAGCGCCAGTGGCACAGCATGTCGAGGATGATTCCGCCTCCGTCCTTCGTGCGGTAGTTCCAGGAAGGCCGTTGCGCTGGCTGCGTATCTCCCTCGAAGACCCAGTAGCCGAACTCGCCCCGGACCGAGAGTATCCTGCCAAAGAAACCGGCATCACGCAGCGCCTGGATCTTCAGCAGTCCCGGCAACCACAGTTTATCCTGTACCACTCCGTGCCGAACGCCCGCGCGTCTCGCCGCGCGACAGAGTCCGAGCGCCTGCGCGAGGGACGTGGCCACGGGCTTCTCGCAGTAGATGTGCTTCTTTGCGGCGATGGCCTTCCTCAACACGGCGGGCCGGTGCTTTGTCGAAGCGGCGTCAAAAAAAACCGCGTCGTCGGGATTTGCGATCGCTTCGTCTAGATCGGTCGTCCAGCGCTCGACACCGTGCTCGGCGGCGAGCTTCTTCAACTTCTCGGGGTTGCGCCCAACCAGGATCGGGTCCGGAATCACCCGCGTGCCATCGGCGAGCCGCACTCCGCCCTCTTTGCGGATAGCCATGACGGAGCGCGCCAAGTGCTGGTTCGTGCCCATACGGCCCGTCACTCCATTCATGATGACGCCGAGTCTTTGCTCAGGCATGACTTCTCTTCCGAAATTATCCCTTCCGGTGCTCCCCGACGCGGACGATCTTCATCGTGTTGGTCCCGCCGGCCTTGCCGATCGGCTCGCCGATGGTGAGCACGATGAGGTCCCCCTTCTGCACCACGCCGTTCCTCACCAAGACGTTTTCGGCCTCCTCCAGTAGCTCCTCGCGGTCGTCGCCGACGTACTTGACCATCAAGGGATAGGTGTCGCGAAACAACGCGCAACGGTAACGCGTCACGGTCTGCGAGGTGAGCGCGTAGATCGGAACGCCGCAGTTGATTCGCGACATCCACAGCGCAGTCGACCCCGATTCGGTGAGCGCGGCGATCGCTTTCACTTTGAGGTGGTAGGCGGTGAATAGCGCGGCCATGGCGATCGACTGATCCACTCGTGTAAAGACGCGGTCGAGGAAGTCGCGGTCGAGCGTCACCTCGGCCGAGTCCTCCGCGACTGCGCAGATGCGGCTCATTGAGGCGATGGTCTCGACCGGGTACTTGCCGCTTGCGGTTTCCGCCGACAACATCACCGCGTCGGTCCCGTCCAGCACCGCATTGGCGACGTCCGACACTTCGGCGCGCGTAGGTATCGGGCTTGAAATCATCGACTCCATCATCTGCGTGGCGGTAATGGTGAGCTTGTTCTGCTCGCGCGCCTGGCGAATCATGCGTTTTTGCAGCGCAGGGACCGAGGCGTCCCCGACTTCGACCGCCAGGTCCCCGCGCGCCACCATGATGCCCTCGCAGGCCGACATGATGTCGGTGAGCGCTTTCGGTTCGACCGCTTCCGCGCGCTCGATCTTGGCGATGAGAAAGGCGTCTGCGCCGGCGGCGCGCAAAAGTTGCCTCGCCATATGCATGTCGGAGCCCGACTTGGGGAAGGAAACGGCGAGATAATCCACCTTGATTTTCGCCGCGGTGCGGATGTCCTCCCTATCCTTAGGTGGGAGCGCGGGGGCGGTGAGACCTCCTCCTAGGCGGTTGATCCCCTTGTTGTTCGAGAGGACTCCTCCGTGACGAACGCGGCAGTGCACCTCGTTGCCCACGACCTTTTCGACTTCGAACACGATCTTGCCGTCGTCAAGGAGCAGCACGTCGCCGCCCCGCACGTCGCGCGGCAGCTCCTTGTAGTCCAGGCCGACTCGGCCGTCGACGCCAAGCTCGCAGTCGGCATCAAGCACAAAGGCGTCCCCGGGATTCAGAACCACCTTGCCGTCCTTGAACTTGCCGATCCGGATCTTCGGGCCCTGCAGGTCGCCCATGATGCCGACCGTGCGTCCGGTCTTCCGGCAGGCCTCGCGCACCAACTCGGCGCGGCGCTCGTGATCCTCGGCGATCCCGTGCGAGAAATTCATGCGCACCACGTCCACCCCGGCGAGAAACATCCGCTCGAGCGTTTGAGGATCGCTGGACGCGGGGCCGAGCGTGGCGACGATTTTGGTGCTTCTGCTCATTTGACGCTCCGGGAAAACCGTTCTACTTTACCAGATGCTTACGAGGCTACTTTCCCTCTGGGAAGGCGTTTGCCCATGGAACTCCCCGGGCGACTGCCCGCTTTGGGCCCCGCTCCGCGGAGCGTCCATCAGCCCCTCGACACAAGCAAACCGCAAGGAGCGGCCCCCGGCTCGACCCGATGCAGGACAAAGGCGCTGAACCCGTTTTTTTCGCAGTGGGCGCCCGGTTTCGGCTATATTTCTGGTCTGCGCCAGCGGCTGAGCCATACTTACAAGGGAGGACCCCGTGCTTGCCACGCAGATTCGCCAGAAGGATGGCATCTTCTACTTCGGCAGCGTCCGCGCTCCCGAGCTGCTCGCCAAAGTCCGCTTCATCAGCCGTTTTTACGGCGAAGGCGAGGAGATCATCCCGTCGCGTGTCTCCCACGAGGATGAGATCGCCCAGTTCATCGCCAAAATCGAGCGCACCGACCGCGCCTTCCAGAGAACCCTTTCCCGGGCCAAGGTGCGCCAACTCAAGAACTTTTATGAGACGGCGATCACCCAGCCGCCCATCCCGGGAACGGTACTGTTGTTTACCCCGGAAAAACTGCGCTTCCAAGCAACCGGTACCGACGGGGTCGGCCAGCTGGCGGAGCCGCAGTCCAAGTTCCTCATCATCGACGGCCAACACCGGCTTGCGGCCCTCCGCTTCTACCTGGACGAGCGCCCGGACGACGCGAAAACCATCAATGTCCCGTGTGTGATTTTCGACGGCAGGAGCGAGGATTTCGCCACCGAGATGTTCGTAATCATCAATTCCACACCGACGCGCATCAACAAGAGCCACCTGATCGACTTGTACGAGCGGGTGTCGTGGGCAGAGCCCCATCGCAAATTCGCCTCACGTCTGGTGGGCAGCCTCTACAGCGAGGGGGACAGCCCCTTGCGCTACCGCATCAACCGCCTCGGCGGGCGCAGCGCACAGGATAAGTGGATCCTGCAGGCGGAACTGTTCAACGAGTTGCACCGCTGGGTCAACCGAGACTGGCGCAAGATCCAGCTAGCCGGGGGCAGCCGTACCCAGGTGCCGAACTACTATGGCATGGTGCGCGACTTTTTCAAGGCGGCCGAGCGCGTCTGGGGCGAGGCCTGGGGCCACAGCAACTACATGGTCACCAAGCCGGTGACTCTGAAGGCCATGCTGCGGGTTTGCGCCGACCTCGCTCGCGAGGACGGCGAGCCCGCGGAAGGCCGAGTCAAGCGCTGGGAAGAGCGTCTCGCCCCCTGGCGCGACCAGGTAAAGGCGTTCAAGTCGGAGGGCTTCTACGAGCGCTTCACCGCCAAAGGCGAGGTCGAGCGTGTGGGTCGCGTTCATCGCGAGCTTGCGCACGCCGCCGGGATCGAGGCACGCGGGGCCAAATCCTAGGCTTTGCCGCGCTGCTCCAGCACCTCGATAGCGGGCAGTTTCTTACCCTCGAGGAACTCCAGGAAAGCTCCGCCGCCGGTCGAGATGTAGGAAATCCCTTCGGCGACTCCGTATTTCGCGATGGCGGCTAGCGTCTCGCCGCCGCCGGCGAGCGAATAAGCGCCCGCTCCGGCAATCGCTTCGGCGATCGCCTTCGTTCCCTGTCCGAACTGATCGAATTCGTACACGCCGAGCGGGCCGTTCCAGACGATAGTGCCGGCCTCGGAAAGCCGTTTTGCGAACGCCGCAGCGGTACGCGGGCCGATATCGAGAATCATGTCGTCGTCGCCAATTTCGGCTGCAGGCTTGATCACCGCCTTGGCCGCTACCGAGACTTCTTTTGCGCAGACCACATCCACCGGCAGCGGCACCTCGCTGCCTCGGTCGCGCAGGCTCGCTGCGATTTTCTTCGCCTCGCCGACGAGCTCGGGCTCGGCCAGAGACGTGCCTACTTTCATGCCGGCCGCGAGCATGAAGGTATTGGCGATACCTCCGCCCGGGATCAGCCGGTCGACCTTTTCCGCGAGGGCGCCGAGAACCGCAAGCTTGGTCGAGACCTTCGCCCCACCTACGATCGCCACCAACGGACGTGCGGGGCGCTCAAGCGCCTTGGACAGCGCCTCGATCTCCGCCGCCATCAGCGGCCCGACGCAGGCCACCGGCGCGTACTTCGCGATGCCGTGAGTGCTCGCTTCGGCGCGATGTGCAGTACCGAAGGCATCGTTGACGTAAACGTCGCACAACGCCGCCATCCGTTGCGCCAGTGCATCGTCGTCCTTTTTCTCCCCCTTGTTGAACCGGCAGTTCTCCAACATCACCGCCCTGCCGGGTTCGACTGATACCCCTTCCAGCCAGTCGCGCCTGAGCGGCACGTCCTCGCCGAGCAATCCGGACAGGTGTCTAGCTATCGGGGCGAGGGACTCTTTCTCGCTGAACTCGCCCTCGGTAGGCCGACCTAGGTGTGACACGAGCATCAAGCGCGCGCGTTGCGCAAGCGCCTCGCGGATTCCCGGGACCGCCGCGCGGATGCGCGTGTCGTCGGTAATCTTGCCGTTCTGGATGGGAACGTTGAAGTCGACGCGGACCAGCACGCGCTTGCCGCGCAGGTCCACGTCCGACATCCTCAGCACGCGCATCGACTACTTCGCGTTCATCAACGCGACCGTCGCGTCCAGCATCCGATTGCTAAAGCCCCATTCGTTGTCGTACCAGCTCGAGACTTTCACCAGCGTGCCGTTCGACACCCGGGTCAGGGTAGCGTCGAAGATGCTGCTCGCCCCATTATGGTTGAAGTCCGAGGACACAAGCGGCTCGTTGTTGTACTCGAGGATGCCCTTGAGATCCGTTTGAGATGCCTGCCTTGCGGCGTCGTTGACTTCCTCCACCGTCGTCGGCTTCTTCGCCACGAAGGTCAGGTCCACGATCGACACATTGATAGTCGGCACGCGGAACGCGAATCCGTCGAGCTTGCCGTTGAGGTGCGGCAATACCAAACCGATCGCCGCCGCGGCGCCGGAGCTCGCCGGGATCATGTTGTGTGTCGCCGACCGCGCGCGGCGCAGGTCCTTGTGGTAGACGTCGGTCAGCACCTGGTCGTTGGTGTAGGCGTGGACCGTAGTCATGAGGCCGGAGACTACGCCGATGCGATCGTCAACCGCCTTAACCAGCGGGGCGAGACAATTGGTAGTGCACGAGCCGTTCGAAATCACCGTATCGGAGGCCTTCAGCGTCTTGTCGTTGACGCCGATGACTACGGTACGATCCACATCCTTCTCGCCCGGCGCCGAGAGAAGCACTTTCCTCGCGCCCGCAGCGAGATGTGCGGAGGCCTTCTCCTTGCTAGTAAAGAGCCCCGTGCACTCGAGAACGACGTCGACCTTGAGGTCCTTCCACGGCAACTCGGCCGGATTGCGCTTCGCGCAGACCTTGATGCGATCGCCGTTCACGATCATCGATTCGCCTTCCACGGCGACCGTTCCGGGGAATTTTCCGTGCGTGGTGTCGTAGCGCGTCAGATGCGCGTTGGTCTGTGCGTTCCCGAGGTCGTTGATCGCGACGAACTGAAGGCCATGCTTCTTCCCGCTTTCGTAGTGCGCGCGGAGGATGTTGCGGCCGATGCGGCCGTAGCCATTGATTGCGACTCGAATGCTCATTCAGACTCCTTCCGGGTTTTCCTACTTCAGGACGCTTCTAACGGCATTCACCACGTTCTCGACGGTAAAGCCGAAGTATTCGAACAACTTCGCCCCGGGCGCCGATTCACCGTAGCGGTCGATACCGACTATCGCGCCTTCGAGGCCGACATACTTGCGCCAGTAGTCGCTGACGCCGGCTTCGACTGCGACCTTGGGCAAAGTCGGGATCAGGACCACGTCTCTGTACATGGGCGGCTGACGGTCGAAAATCGAGGTGCAGGGCATCGACACGACCCGAACCGAAATGCCCTCCTCGGCGAGCTTTTGCTTGGCGCCGAGAGCCAGCTGCACTTCCGATCCGGTGGCAAGGATGATCGCCTTGGGTTCCTGCGCGTCCGAAAGAACGTAGCCGCCGCGGCGGATTGCCGAGACCGTATGAGCGTCGCGCTTTTGAAACGGTACGTTCTGGCGTGTAAACAGCAGCGAAGTCGGCCCATCTTGTCGCTCGATTGCGACCATCCAGGCCAGCGCCGCCTCGACCGGATCGCAAGGTCGCCAGACGTCCATGCCCGGGGTCAGGCGCAGGGCCGAAGCGTGCTCGATCGACTGGTGCGTGGGGCCGTCCTCCCCCAGACCGATTGAGTCATGGGTGAAGACGAAGATCGAGCGGATCCTCATCAGCGCCGCCATGCGCAGCGCGTTTCTGGAGTAGTCCGAGAACGTGAGGAAGGTGCCGCCGTAAGGAATGATCCCGCCGTGCAAGGCCAAGCCGTTCATCACGGCGCTCATGCCGAACTCGCGCACGCCGTAGTAGATGTAGTTGCCGCCCCCCCCGCGCCCGACGGGTTTGGAGCCGGACCACAGGGTGAGGTTGGAGCCGGTCAGATCGGCCGAGCCGCCGACCAACTCGGGCAGCACCGGGGCAAGGCCCTCGATCGCGTTCTGCGAGGCCTTGCGAGTGGCGATGGATTCGGTCTTGGCGATGATCTTTTCGAGCAGCAACTGGCAGTGGGCACTCCAGTTCGCCGGCAGCTCGCCAGCGACTCGGCGGCGGAATTCGCGCGCGAGTTCCGGATGTGCCTTCTGGTACGCGGCAAACTTGTCATTCCAGGCGCGCTCAAGGGCCGAGCCGCGCTTTTTCGCGTCCCAACCGTCGTAAATCTGCTGGGGAACCTCGAACGGCGGGTAGCGCCAACCGATCGCCGCGCGTGTCGCCGCAACCTCCTCGGCCCCGAGCGCTTCCCCGTGCGCCTTGGCCGTCCCGGCGCGCTTGGGGGCTCCCTTCCCGATAACGGTCTTGCAGCAGATGAGGCTGGGCTTGTCTGCTACCGCCTTCGCCGCTCCGATCGCTCGGTCAACCGACTCGACGTCGTGGCCGTCGACGTTGGCGATCACGTGCCAGCCGTAGGCTTCGAAGCGCTTGGGCGTATCGTCTCGGAACCAATCCTTCACCTCACCGTCAATGGAGATCTTGTTGTCGTCATAAAGGGCGATCAACTTGCCCAAGGCGAGCGCCCCGGCGAGCGAGCAGGCCTCGTGCGAGATTCCCTCCATCAAGCAGCCGTCGCCGACCGACACATACGTACGGTGGTCGACGATATCGAAGCCCGGGCGGTTGAACTCCGCAGCGAGGATGCGTTCGGCGATCGCCATCCCGACCGAGTTCGCCAGACCCTGCCCCAAGGGGCCGGTGGTGGTTTCCACGCCTGGGGCAAGCCCGTACTCGGGGTGGCCCGGTGTCTTCGAATGCAGCTGTCGAAAACGTCGCAGCTCGTCCATCGACAGGTCGTAGCCCGTCAGGTGAAGCAGCGCGTACAGAAGCATCGAGCCGTGGCCGTTGGAGAGCACGAAACGATCACGGTCCGGCCACTGCGGGTTTGCCGGGTTGTGCCGCAGGTTCCTCCCCCACAGCGCCAAGGCGATTTCGGCCATTCCCATGGGCATTCCAGGGTGACCGGAGTTTGCCGCCTGCACGGCGTCCATGGCCAACGCACGAATCGCGTTGGTCAAGTCCTGGCTCATTTACTCGGAAAATTCAGGAGGGTAGGTGGAAACCTTATAATTATCGGTGAATCTCGCTCGCTTGGCGAGAAAAACCGCAACGGAGGAGCAGTGAGCAAACTCGCATTCGTCGGGCTCGGCGTGATGGGCTTTCCTATGGCTGGACACCTCGTGACCAAAGGCGGCCATGAGCTCACCGTGTACAACCGTACGCGCGCCAAGGCCGAAGCCTGGGTAGGCAAGCACAAGGGGCGCGTCGCGGACACTCCGGCCAAGGCAGCGGAAGGAGCAGACATCGTGTTCTCCTGCGTCGGCGACGACCCGGATTTGCGCGAAGTCACCCTGGGGCCGAACGGCGCTTTTCAAAAGATGGCCAAGGGCGCGGTCTTCGTCGACCATACGACCGCCTCGGCGAAGGTGGCGCGCGAGCTCGCCGCCGAAGCGAAAAAGCGCGGCTTCGATTTCCTCGACGCACCGGTCTCCGGAGGTCAGGCGGGCGCCGAAAACGGGCAGCTAACCGTCATGGTGGGCGGTAACGCTGCTGCCTTCGAGCGGGCGAAGCCGGTCATCGCACATTTCGCCAAGGCGGTGACTCTGATGGGAGCCTCGGGCGCCGGTCAACTCACCAAGATGGTCAACCAGATTTGCATCGCGGGCCTAGTGCAAGGCCTGGCGGAAGGTCTCAACTTCGCCATCCGGGCCGGCCTCGACGCGAAACTCGTGCTCGACGTGATCTCCAAGGGCGCAGCGCAGTCCTGGCAGATGGAGAACCGCGGCAAGACCATGGTCGACGACAAGTTCGACTTCGGGTTCGCGGTGGACTGGATGAGAAAGGATCTGCGCATCTGCTCCGAGACGGCACGGGAGGTCGGCGCTCAGCTCCCCGTCACCCAGATGGTCGCCGGTTTCTATGACGAGGTATCGAAGATCGGCGGCGGCCGCTGGGATACCTCCAGCCTGATCCGGCGGCTGCGCCGGGCCTGACCCGCGCCAGGGGCACCTTTGCGGCGCGCCCCACGGTGAGCATGCCTTTCCAGTGGCCGGCGGCCTACGCCCCGGCCATTCAGCCTCCCGTTGACCTGCCCGAGCCCTCGCTCTGGTTCGTTTTCCGCGGCGCCGAGCTTCTCGTCGCCGCTGCGCCGGGCGCAGCCACGCTTCCCCATTGCAATCACCCCAATACTTTGGGTATGATGCCCCAGCGAATACAATATCTTGGGGTTCTCGGCGAGCAGCATTGTTTCTCGGCCGAGCTTGCGGTTGATGCTGTCGCGCCGCGAGGATGGATCTGGCAAGGGCTGCGCGCGCTGTTCGGCGCGCTCGATGAAGCGCAGTTTGCGCTCGCCGGACGGGCGCTGCAGATCGTCGAGTGGGACCGCACGCACCAGTACTGCGGTGCTTGCGGGAGGGCGACGGTAGCGCGGACGAGCGAGCGCAGCCGAGAATGCCCGGGTTGCGGGCTGGTGGCGTATCCCAGGCTCGCGCCGGCCGTGATGGGGTTAGTGCGGCGTGAAAAGGACCTTCTCCTGGCGCGCGCGCCGCGGTTTCCCAAGGATATGTATAGCGCCTTGGCTGGTTTCGTCGAACCGGGTGAGACCCTGGAGCAGTGTTTGGAGCGCGAGGTATATGAAGAGGTCGGGATCAAGATACGTAACGTGCGCTATTTCGCCAGTCAGCCGTGGCCGTTCCCGCATTCGCTCATGATCGCGTTCTTCGCGGACTATTGCAGCGGCGAAATTCGCGTCGATGGAACGGAAATCGAAGACGCGAAGTGGTTCGACGCGAAAAATCTTGAAAATTTGCCGCGGTTGCCTGCTAGAATCAGCATCGCTCGCAGGTTGATCGATGCGGCAAAAGGGGAGATGCTTGCATCGTAGTTCGGCATCTCGGTTATCAACGATCGTGGGGATTTATGCAAATTGGACGGACTGCACATTGTTGCGAATCTGTACCGTTGCGGGGGGGATGCACGGTATTTGACTGACGCAGCCGGGCTGCGTCGTTTTTGTCACGACTCCATCAACAGGGCCGGTCTCACGATACTCGGCGACCTGTTCCACGAGTTCGACGGTGGCGGAGTCACGGGCACGGTGGTGCTGGCGGAGTCGCATCTCGCCATCCATACCTGGCCGGAACTCCAGAGCGTCACCCTCGACGTCTACGTGTGCAATTACACCCAGGACAACAGCGCCAAGGCGCGCCAGGTCGTAAGCGATCTGATGGAGCTCTTTCGCCCTGAGGAGCACGTGCAGCACGATGTGCCGCGCGACAAGCGCCTCATGTACGAAGCGCTGAACGGCGATTACGGATTCTTCCTGCGGTCCTCCAAACTGATCGAGTCCTCGAAGACGCGTTTCCAGGACCTCGAAATCCACGAGACGCCGCAATTTGGAAAGCTGTTTCGCCTGGACGGGTGCTTCATGACGTCCGAGCGCGAGGAATTTGTCTACCACGAGACCCTAACCCACCCTGCGCTCACCGCCCATCCCTCCCCCAAGCGGGTCCTTGTGATCGGAGGGGGCGACGGCGGCGCGGCGGAAGAAGCCCTCAAGCATCCGTCGATCGAGCAACTCGTCATGGTCGAGCTGGACGAGAAGGTGGTCGAGATCGCCAAGGAGCACTTCGCCACGATTCACCGCGGCGTATTCGACAATCCGAAACTGAAGCTGCTGATCGAGGACGGGCTGAAATACATCGCGGAGACCAAGGAAAAGTTCGATTACATCGCTCTTGATTTGCCCGATCCGATCGGTCCTGCCACCGCGCTCTACCAGGAGGCATTTTTCCGCGACTGCAAGCGTGCCCTTGCCGCAGGCGGCGTGCTCACCCTGCACATGGGCTCCCCCTGGTCGCGCCCCGACCGGGTCAAGATGCTCTATGGGCGTCTGGCCAAGATGTTCAAGATCGCCCGGCCGTACACGATGTTCATTCCCTTGTACGGCTGCCTGTGGTCGATGTGCGCGTGCTCGGATTCCACGGACGTTGCGGCCGTAAGTAGCGGGGAGATCGATATACGAATCGGCAACCGGGGCCTCAACCATCTGCAGTACTACAACGGCGCGGCCCATCAGGCGCTGTTCGCGCTGCCGAACTTCGTGCGTGAGCTCACCGTCGAAGCCGTGCCCAAGCCCAGGCTCGTCGCGACGAAAAAGCGCGCCGCGGGCGGCGTGAAGTAGACGCGGGCGTCAGCCCGTGGGGTGCGGGGTGACCGAGAGGGCCGCCCTTTTCGTTTTGGTCTCGAACCCGAGGAAACCGAACTCGGGCTCCGGTTTTCGGCCGCTCACGATGTCAGCAAGGGCTCGGCCCGAGCCGCACGCAAGGGTCCACCCGAGCGTACCGTGCCCGGTGTTGAGAAAAAGGTTCGAGTACTTCGAACGTCCAATGATGGGCAGATTGCTGGGCGTGGCCGGTCGCAGTCCCGTCCAGAACTGAGCGCGCTCCGGACGCCCCGCGTTCGGGAACCATTCGAAGCAGCGCTTGACGAGCGCCGCACAGCGGGGCTCGTTCATTTCGGTGTCGTAGCCGTTCAATTCCGCCGTGCCTGCCACGCGCAAGCGATCGCCCAGTCGCGAGATCACGATCTTTCGTGCGTGATCGGTCAGGCTCGTGTGTGGGGCTTCGTCACCAGGCTCGAGGGGCAAAGTAACCGAATAGCCCTTCACCGGGTACACCGGTACCGAGACGCCGACCGGCGCGAGCAGAAGCGGGCTATAGCTTCCCAGCGCAACAACATAAGCTTCGGCGCGCAGAGACTCCTCAATTCCTTTTTCGTCGTCTATGACCACGCGCTCGATCGCTCCGCGCGCGGCTTCGAGGCGCTTCACACTTACGTTGAACCGGAAGCTCACGCCTTGCGCCCTACAAAGATCCGACAAGGCTCGAGTGAAAACCTGGGCATCGCCGCATTCGTCGGAAGCCGCGTAGGCTCCCCCCACGACCCGGCCTATCGATTGCCTGAGCGCCGGCTCGATCACGAGGCACCCTTCAGGCGTCTTGATTTCGATGTCAAGGCCGCGAGCTCTGAGCAGCTCGGCCTGTTTCCTCGCGTGGTCGAATTCGTCACCGGTCTCGTACAGGTGCAGGATGCCCCGGGTATCAAAATCGTAGCGGATGCCGGTATCGCGGCGCAGTTGACGCAGTTGTTCGCGGCTGTACAGCGCGAGTGTGAAAGCGGAATCCGTGTTGCGACGGGTCCGGCCCGGTAAACATTCAAAGAGGAAGTGCAGGCCCCAAAGCCATTGGGCGAGCTCGGCGCGTGGCCGAAAGAGCAGTGGGGCGTCCTCGCGCCCGAACCACTTCAGGATCGTCAAAGGAGCAGTCGGGTTGGCCCAGGGTTCGGAGTGGCTGACCGAAATCTGTCCGCCATTTGCAAAACTCGTCTCAAGGGCAGGTTCGGGCTGACGGTCCACCACCATGACCTCGTGGCCGCTCTGCGCGAGATACCACGCGCTCGTCGTGCCTATGACACCGGCGCCGAGAACGATCACTCTCATGCCCGCCTCCGATAGAAAACAAAAGGGGGAAAGCTCGCGCTGTATCCCCCCTTGGAAACGAATCTACACTCTTGACTTTCGCCCGGCAAGCAGCCGTCTCGCCGCTTCCATGCACAAGTCGTTTCCTCGATATACAGGTCAAACCCGAAGGTGCTGCATCGGGCTTGCATGAGGGCAGGAACCGGAAGCCTTGCTTATTTTCCCGTGTAAGGAATCACTTTTTGCCGCTGCTCACCGAGTCCCTTGATGCCGAGAGTGACCACGTCACCTGGCTTCAGCCACGCCTGGGTGGGCTTCATCCCCAGCGCCACACCGGCGGGTGTTCCGGTGGTAATGATGTCCCCCGGGAGCAGCGTCATGTAATTGCTCACGTACGACACGAGCTTCGCACAGGAGAAAATCATGTTCTTGGTATTGGAGGATTGCCTGCGTTCGCCGTTGACGTCGAGCCAGACGTCGAGCACTTGGGGATTGGGGATCTCATCGGTCGTGACGAGCCATGGTCCGATCGGCCCGAAGGTGTCACATCCCTTGCCTTTGTCCCACTGGGAGGACTGCAGCTGGAAAGCACGCTCGGATACGTCATTCACGATCGTATAGCCGGCGACGTGGTCCAGGGCCTCGTCCTCCGGTACATATTCGGCGTGCGTCCCGATGACTATCGCGATCTCGACCTCGTAATCGAGCTTGGTGGAACTGCGCGGCTGCTGAATGTCATCGTTCGGCCCGTTGATGCACGTCGTCGCCTTCATGAAAACCACCGGCTCGGCGGGTATTTGCAGACCCGCCTCGTGCGCGTGATCGACGTAATTTAGACCGATGGCGACGAACTTGGAGATGCCCGTATAAGGCACACCGAAGCGCGGGTTGCCGCGCACCAAGGGCAGCGATTCCGGGCGAATCTTGCGTAGCTTCGTCAGGCCTTTGGAGGAAATCGTTTCCTGGTCGATGTTGGAGAGGACCCCTGACAAATCGCGCAACTGCCCTTGCGCGTCGATGACGCCCGGTTTTTCGAACCCGTTCCTGCCGTAACGACAAAGCTTCATTTTTGGCTTCCTTTCCAGATCATCGTGCGGCCGCTTAAAACAAATCGCAACTCTTGGAGCAAGCGCAAGCTGGGTGCAAGCAAGGTAGCTCGATATCGTCGCAGTCTTGAGCCGCCCATTCCCTGCCCGGGCGGCAGTGCAACGAGAGCAATAGGTGCGGCCGGTCTCCTACGTAAGCCGTTCTCCCCAGGAACTATTCTTATTGCCTGGATTATAACAGCGCCACGCCGAAAAAAGCCGTAGTTTCCTTGGAATCAGTGGGTTACAGGAGTGGTCAAGGCCAGGGTCCGCCTTAGATAAAATCGCGGCATGAAAGGCTTTCCATCTTCCGTCCCGCGGTTTTTTGCACCGGTGCAGCTTTCCCTCGATGCCGAGATCGATTTGCCAGAGCGGGTGGCGCGCCATTGTGGCGTCCTGCGCCTCCGCCGCGGCGACGCGATCACCTTGTTCAACGGCGAGGGCGGGGAATTCTCCGCCGAACTGACGCGAGTTTCCCCCGGCGATGCGCGTGCCCATGTGATATCGAGGCAGACACCGGAACGCGAGTCGCCTCTTGTCATCGCGCTCGCCCAGTGTGTACCCAGCGGGGACCGAATGGATGCTACCTTGCAGAAATCCACCGAGCTTGGCGTGTCCAGGATCGTGCCGATCGCGAGCGAGCGCTCTATAGTGAGACTCTCGAGCGATCGCGCCGACAGGCGCGTCGCACACTGGCGCAACGTGGTGATTGCCGCTTGCGAGCAATGCGGACGCAACCGCGTACCCGAGATCGGGGCGATCATCGGCTTCGACGGGTTTCTTGGCCAGGCAGCCACGGACGAGCTACGGCTGCTTCTGGCGCCGGATGCCGATCGAGACTTGAAACAGCTTGAACCGCCTCGCAAGGTGACCTTGCTGGTCGGACCGGAGGGAGGGTTCGCGCCCGAGGAGCGGCAGCGCGCGGAAACAAGGGGGTTCATTCCGGTCCGCTTCGGGCCGCGGGTGCTTCGCACTGAGACCGCGCCGCTCGCAGCGATCGCGGCGATGCAGGTGCTGTGGGGCGATTGCTAGCACTCTGCACGCCGGGTGCGCTGTATCTGCGATGGGCAACTGGCTAGAATCGGGGTTCCTTTAGAACAACACCACCATGCCGTCCCATCCCACCCAGTTCGTCAGCTGGGTTCGCTCTGTTGCCCCGTATTTCCACGCGTTCCGCGGGAAGACCTTCGTACTTGCATTTGGCGGAGAAATATTCGCCGAGCGCAGGTTCGTCGACCTCGCACACGACATCAGCCTGCTTCATAGCACCGGCATGCGCGTGGTACTGGTGCACGGTTCACGCCCGCAAATCGAGGCGCAGCTCAAGCGCCGCGAGCTCCGTTCGCGCTACGCGAAGGGCCTGCGCATCACCGATCCCGTTGCGCTCGAATGCGTGAAGGAGGCTGTCGGCTTGTTGCGCGTGGAGATCGACGCGTTGCTGTCCCTGGGCCTTCCCAACTCACCCATGGCGGGCGCCGCGATCAACAGCGTCTCGGGAAATTTCATCACCGCGCAGCCCTTGGGCGTGCACGACGGCATCGACTTCCAGTACACCGGCTCGGTACGCAAGGTCGATGCGCAGGCGATCGCGGGATGTCTGGACGCCGGCAACATAGCAATCGTATCGCCCGTCGGTTATTCACCCACAGGCGAGGTCTTCAACCTGGCCATGGAAGACGTAGCGGTGGCAACGGCGACCGCCATTCACGCCGAAAAGTTGATCTTCTTCTCTGATTCGCCCGTGCAGGACAAGGACGGCGAGTTGCTGCCCGAGCTCACGGCGGAAGAGGCGGCCGGGCTGCTCGCGCGCAGCAACCGCCTGTCAGACGATACGCGCCTCTATCTCGCACATGCCGTCGAGGCCGTGCGCGGAGGGATGCAACGCGCCCATATCATCAGCCGGACAGTCCCCGGCGCTCTGCTGATCGAATTGTTCACCCACGAAGGTTCGGGCACGATGATCACCGCCGACAAGGTGGTGAAGCTGCGGCCGGCCAAAATCGACGACGCGGGGGGCATTCTCAAGCTGATCGAGCCGCTCGAGGAAGACGGGACGCTCGTGCGCCGCGGCCGCGAACTGCTCGAGCGCGAGATCGGGCGCTTTTCGTTGATTGAGCACGACGGGGTGATCGTCGGCTGCGCCGCGCTCTACCCGTTTCTTGACGGGCGTGCCGGCGAGCTGGCCTGCCTCGCGGTACGGCCCGATTACCGGGACGCAGGCTACGGCGAGCGCTTGCTGCACCATATCGAAACACAGGCGCGAGCCAGCAAGCTAAAGAAGTTGTTCGTGCTCACGACACGGGCGACCCATTGGTTCATAGAGCGCGGGTTCGCCGAAGCGAATGTCGCCGTGTTGCCGGCGGAACGGAAAGCGCTGTACAACTATCAGCGGCGCTCGAAAATCCTAGTAAAGCGGACTTGAAATCGACCTGATACCAGAATCGAGGTTGCGAAAATGGCAAGGATGGTGAAATGCATCAAGCTTGGCCGCGACGCGGAAGGGCTGGACTTCCCCCCTTACCCGGGCGAACTCGGCAAGCGCATCTACGAGAACGTCTCCAAGGAAGCCTGGCAGGCCTGGATCAAGCACCAGACCATGCTCATCAACGAGAACAAGCTGAACCTCGCCGACC
>VBCH01000064.1 GCA_005884455.1 Betaproteobacteria bacterium | reverse complement strand
TTGGATTGTGCGTGACGAAATCCGTTCAGAAAAAGGAACCAGCCGCCGTCGAGGCGGCGATCAAACGTCCGCAAGCGACCGGCGCCGGCGACGCAGGCGCGCAAGAGCCGCCTCACCCCCAGACGTGCACGGAAGGGGTCGCGGCCCTTGGGCTGTGCACACCAAGACCCACACAGAGGAGGGAATGAAATGACCAGGAAACTCATCAGCACGTTCATGGCAGCGGCCCTTTGCCTTCACGGCGGGGCGGCCGTCGCAGCCGCTGACTACAAGATCGTGACGGCCAATGAAAAGGGCACTTATTTTGCGATCGGCGCCGATCTCGCCAAGTACGTGGCTCCCGAAGCCACGATCAATCTGGAAGTTCTCCCAACGGCGGGCTCGGCCGCGAACATCAAGCACCTTCGCTACGACCTGGGCGTGAAATTCGCGATCGTCCAGGCCGATGTCTACCAGGCTTTCATCGACCGGGCGGCCGGAGGCAGCAAGGATGCAAGCATCATCATACGTCCCCTCCGCGTGATCCTGCCGCTCTACAACACCGAGATCCACTACATCGTCAGGGCCGACTCGCCGATGAACTATCTGCACGACATCAAGGATGCGAAGATCAACGGCGGCGAGCTGGGCAGCGGCGCCGCGCTCATCACGCACACGCTTTACCGGATGATGTTCAGGGGGCCCATACCGGAGGCGCAAGATAGCTTCCTTCCCAACCAGGAGGCGCTCGTCAAGCTGATCGGCGACAAGTCGGTCGATGTCGTCGTCGTCGCCGCTGGGCAGCCCGCGCCGCTGATCTCCAACATGAAGCCCGAGGCGCAGAAGTTCATCAAGCTGCTCAAGTTCGATCCCAACCACCCCTCGAGCAAGCTTCCGCTGACGGTCTATTCCTACTCCACCGTCCTTGCGAACAACTACCCCAACATCCTGAAGGAAGACTTCACCACGGTCTCGGTCGGGGCGTTTCTGGTCACCTACGACTACAACCTCCAGTTCACCGTGGGCCACCTGATGCGGTTTGCGCGATCCTTGTGCCAGAATTTTCCCGTCCT
Organism: Betaproteobacteria bacterium; assembly: GCA_005884455.1. Lineage (GTDB taxonomy): Bacteria > Pseudomonadota > Gammaproteobacteria > Burkholderiales > SG8-39 > VBDM01. The sequence continues at coordinate 12,451 of VBCH01000064.1, read as the reverse complement.
GCAGGCGCAGGGCCATCCCAAATGGAAGGAAGTCAACTTGAGCCTGCCCGCTCTCGGTCCGGGCTGGATCTACTATCCGCCGACGACGAAAGAGATCCGCGCCTGTGTCGCCGCCAAGGCACCTGTAAAACCCTCGAGAAAATGCTCTGCGGAGGAAAGAATCCTGGGGTTCTGCAACTGATTCTCAGGTGCTCGCAGGCCCTGACTGACTTCGTTCACTGCGTCTGCGCAGTCTCGAACGTCACCCAGTCCGGACGATCGTCGCCGGCGAGCCGCCCCATGCCGGGCGTGATGGCCAGCTTGGTATCGATGCGCTTTGCCCGCGTTCCGGGAATGAACTGCGGCGAAACGCTGGGGGTCTGCATCTCGAGGATGGCAAAAGGATCGTGAACCACTCCGAATATGATGTTGAGCCGCCGATCATGAACAAAGACGCGGCCGGTCGTGACTGTTTTCGGCGAAAACTTACCCAACAGGCCGTGGCTGCCCGTGAGCGCAAAAGTGACATCTTCGTTGGATCCGACGCTCTTCAGCGCGGTCGCGAGATATGGCACGAGCTCGTCGAGCTCCTCGCTTGTGAAGATTGGATCGCCCCTCAATTTGACGCTTGCCAGCTTTTGACGCATCGCGTCAATGGAAATTCCAAAGGGGTGAGCGTTGTCCGGGGCGCCGGACTCGATGCGCTCGATGCGCACGAAGCCCGGCGAAGGCCGATATTCGTAGCGCAGCACCTCCGGCCCGTCTTTGTCGGTTTTGGAACCCAATGCGCCGCAGGAGCCCAAGGCGAGCGCCAGGCTCGCCGCCAAGGCAGCCCGAAAGAAGTTGGACGCAAAGACTCTGGATATAGCCATCATTGCAACAATGAAAATATACCAGTATAAAATGGCAGGCTAAAGCCGATGGTCTGATTGAAAAGCAGCAAACGCCTTTTTCGTTGTCATCAAGTAGAAAGGTAAGCGAGGACCCGATATCAGCCCTAACACCCAATCAAAGGAGGTAACCGTGCACAAAAAGCAACTTATCGCGGCCGTTGTCGGAGGCATGCTCGCCGCCCCGGGGGCTCTTGCCCAGATAACCATTTCCGGACAGATAAAGGACGGTTTTGAAATGTACAAACTGGGGGCGGGCAATGCTGCCACTCCCGCGGCTTCCTACCACTACGAGCCACGCGTTTCCGACCAGTCCTCGCGCATCATCTTTTCCGGCACGCAGGATCTGGGCGGCGGCACGAGGGCGTGGTTCCAGCTGGACAGCCGCTTCCAATCGGACGTCGGTGGCAGCACGCAGACCAATGTCGGCGCAACCACGGGTATCAACCTGTGGGCGGGCGGCAATACCGGCGTGGGCCTGGCCGGCAACTGGGGAAAGCTCACGATCGGCCGTTGGGACCTGCATTATCTCGAGTTCATACCCATCGAGTTCGGCTATGCCGGTTCGCTGCAGGACCTTCTGGGCGCCGGCCCCATGGCTCAGGTGAACGGCAGTGTCATTGCGAACGGAACCCGCACTCCGAACGTGATCATGTGGGATAGCGCGAACATGGGCGGCGTCACGGCCCGCGTCGCTTACTCCACCGCCTTTGCGACGAATCTCACCGGCGTTTCTAGTAACGAAGGTTCTGGAAAAGGCGCCAACAACAGCAACGGGGGGGCGCTGACCGCCGCCGTGCGCTATGCCAGGGGACCGTTGGGACTGGGCGCGAGCTATTGGACCGCGAAGCCCGAGGCCGCGACGTCAAGTCCTATTGGGGAGCAGAGATCACTCCGCCTTTGGGGAGGATATACCTTGCCCATGGGTCTGAAGGTCGGCTTGGGCTTCGACAACTCGCAACGGCGCGTAGGCGCAAGCCCAGCGAACGAAGGGGACAGCCTCACCAAGCGCAACGCCTTCATGGTGCCGGCCTCCTACGTTTTCGGCAGCCATACCGCGTTCCTCACCCTTGTCAAGGTGGGTAAGCTGAGCGGTCCGAATGGCGGCGGCGCGACCGATTCCACCGATGCCACCGCGTACGCGCTGGGCTGGGAATATGCGCTGTCGAAGCTCGCCACGTTCGGCGTGTTCTACGCCAAGATAGACAACAAGGCGAACGCCGCCTACCAGTTCTTTTCTCTTTCCGCCAACGGCGGAACCATCCCCGCCGCCGGCGAAAGCTCGGCGCAGCTTTACACCGGCTTCTCGTACCGCTTCTAAAAATACCAGCACGGACGGGGCCCGACCGGGCCCCTTTTTTTTGGCGTCGACCTTCCCGCGGTTCCTTAAGCGTTGACCTCTCGGGTGCGTGCCGGCCGACGCTGGAGTTACAATCCTGCGATTGCTTCCCGAGAGTCCGCGTGGACCTGAACTATTCCGCCGAAGAGCTTGCGTTCCGCGACCAAATACGCGCTTGGCTCGACGCCAACCTTCCCGACGACCTGCGGCGAAAGGTCGCCGACTACGAGAGATTGTCGAAGGAAGACCTGGCGCGCTGGCACCGGATCCTCGCCAGGGCGGGCTGGGTTGCGCCGGCCTGGCCCAGGGAATGGGGCGGCACCGGCTGGAGCGTGGCGCAGCGCTACATCTTCGAGGAGGAATGCGGTTACGTCGGCGCCCCGCCGCTCATCCCGTTCGGCCCGACGATGTGCGCTGCGGTGCTGCTGCGCTTCGGGACGGAAGCGCAGAAGAAACGGTTCCTGCCGCGCATCTACAACGGCGACGATTTCTGGTGCCAGGGCTACTCAGAGCCCGGCTCCGGTTCGGACCTTGCCTCGCTCAAGACCAGAGCGGTGCGACGCGAGGATCATTACGTGGTGAACGGCCAGAAGACGTGGACCACGCTCGCGCACTACGCCGACTGGATCTTCTGCCTGGTGCGCACCGATCCGAACGTGGAGAAGCGGCAGGAAGGCATATCGTTCCTCCTCATCGACATGAAGACGCCGGGCATTTCGGTGCGGCCGCTGATCCTGATGGACGGGGAGCACGAAGTGAACGAGGTGTTCTTCGACGACGTCAAGGTGCCGGTCGAGAACTTGGTGCACGAGGAAGGCAAGGGCTGGACGGTGGCAAAGTACCTGCTCGGTCACGAACGCCTGACCACCGGCCGCATCGGCGCCTCCAAGCGCGAGCTGGCCAGGCTCAAGGAAATCGCCTCCAAGCAGATGAAGGACGGCAGGCCGCTCATGGAGGAGGCTCGCTTTCGCGACAAGGTCTCGCGGGTTGAGGTCGAGCTCACCGCGCTCGAGATCACGAACTTGCGCTTCCTCGACCAGCTGCGCAGCGGCCGCGTCCCGGGCGCCGAAGTATCGATGCTCAAGATCAGGGGCACCGAGATCCAGCAGACGCTGACCGAACTGATGATGCAGGCGGTCGGGCCGCTCGCGCAGCCGTTCCGGCCGCTCGGCGGCGCCGGCGACTTCGACGAATTCGCGGCCGGGCTGGCGCCGCGCTACTGCAACTTCCGCAAGACCACGATCTACGCGGGCTCAAACGAGATCCAGCGCAACATCATTTCCAAGGCGATTCTGGGGCTATGAACTTCGATTACAACGAAGAACAGCAGCTGCTCGCCGACTCGGTGCGGCGCTTCATCCGCAAGGACTACGACTTCGAATCGCGAAGAAAGATCGTCGCCTCGGCCGAGGGATGGAGCGAGAAGATATGGGGCACCTTCGCCGAGATGGGGCTGCTCGGGCTGCCGCTCTCGCCGGACTACGGCGGGTTCGGCGGCGGCGCCGTCGACCTGATGAGCGTCATGGAATTGTTCGGGGAGGCGCTGGTGGTCGAGCCTTACCTCGCCACCGTCGGCCTCGGGGCACAGTTCGTCGCCCGGGCGGGCACTGCGGCGCAGAAAAAACGCATTCTGCCGCGGGTCGTGGAGGGCAAGCTGAAAATGGCGTTTGCGCAGACCGAGAAGGATGCGCGCTACAACCTCGCGCACGTCGCGGCGACGGCGAGGAAAGCGGGCGGCGGCTGGCAGCTCGACGGCGGGAAATGCGCCGTGATCGGCGCGCCGATTGCCGAGATGCTCGTCGTCTCGGCGCGGTCCGCGGACACGGGCGGTATCAGCCTGTTCCTGGTGGAGCGCGAGGCGAAAGGCATGGCGCTCAAGCCCTACCGCACCGTGGACGAGTTGCGCGCCGCGGATATTTCCCTCAAGGGCGTGACGGTGGGGGCCGATGCACTGCTGGGGAAGGAAGGCGCAGCGTTGGCGCTCATCGAGGAAGTCGTGGACTACGCCACCGCGCTCTTATGCGCCGAGGCGGTCGGCGCGATCAAGTACGCGAACGACGCCACCCTCGAGTACATGAAGACGCGCAAGCAGTTCGGGGTACCGATCGGCATGTTCCAGGCGCTGCAGCACCGCATGGTGGACATGGTGATCAGCTACGAGCAGGCGAAATCCATGGCTTGCCTCGCCTGCACCAAAGCGGACGCGGCGTCCGACGCCCGCGAGCGCGCTCGCTCGATCTCGGCGGCGAAGATCAAGATCGCCGACGCCTGCCGGCACGTCAGCCAGGAATCAGTGCAGCTGCATGGCGCCATGGGCATGACCGAGGAGTTGAAGGTGAGCCACAGCTTCCGGCGCCTCACCATGATCGCGCAACAGTTTGGCGACGCCGATCACCACCTCGAGCGTTTCGCGAAGGCCTGAAGGAGCTGCGCTCTTCGCTTCCTTCGAGCTGCGGCGCAGTGCGGCCGACGCAGCCGAATCGCAGGGGGAAACGCGATGAACGAGAAAAATGTGCAGGTGTTGCTGGCTCGCCGGCCGAAGGACGCAGCTCAGGAGAGCGATTTTCACATCGTCGAGACGGCGATCCCCGGCATCCGCGACGGGCAATTTCTCGTCCGCAACCATTATCTTTCGCTCGATCCGTACATGCGCGGACGCATGAACGACGCGAAGTCGTATGCCAAGCCGGTCGGAATCGGCGACGTGATGGAAGGCGAGGCCGCGGGCGAAGTCATCGCCTCGCGGCACACCGGCTTCAAGCCGGGCGACAAAGTGGTCGCGCGTACCGGGTGGCAGGCGTACGGCGTGAGCGACGGCACGAACGTGCGCAAGATCGAAGGCACCGACATCCCGATCTCGGCGTATCTCGGCGTCCTCGGCATGCCGGGCCGCACCGCGTACATCGGTCTCCTCGACATCGGTGAGCCGAAGAGCGGCGAAACCGTGGTCGTGTCCGCCGCCTCGGGCGCGGTCGGAAGCGCGGTCGGGCAGATCGCGAAGATCAAAGGCTGCCGTGCGGTCGGCATCGCCGGCGGACCCGAAAAGTGCCGCTACGTCGTCGAGGAACTCGGCTTTGACGCTTGCGTGGACTACAAGGCGGGCCGGCTGGCGGACGATCTGGCCGGGGCGACGCCGAAGGGCATCGACATCTATTTCGAGAACGTCGGGGGCGAGATCCTCGACACCGTGCTGCGGCGCTTGAACCGGTCTGCCCGCGTCCCGTTGTGCGGGCTCATTTCGCAATACAACCTGACCGAGCCCTACTGCCTGAAAAACATCGGAGCCCTCTTGATAAACCGCGTGAAGTTGCAGGGTTTTATCGTTTCGGATCACGCGGCGCGCCACGCGGCCGCGAGCAAGGATCTCGAGGAGTGGGTGCGGGAGGGACGGCTCAAGTACAGGGAAAGCGTTGTCGAGGGACTGCGCAATGCGCCCAAGGCTTTCATCGGCCTGCTGAGCGGCAAGAATTTCGGCAAACAGCTGATCAGACTCGTCTAGCGCCGGCCCGACGGATACTGCCATCGTCTCCAAAATCAGCAGAGGAGGAGAAGCCATGTCCGACCGTCATCTTGCCTATTGGCCCGAAAACGTGCCGCGACATCTCGTCATACCGGAGACGAACGTCTTCTACAATCTCGAGGTTTCGGCCCATCGCTATCCGAAGAAACCGTATTTGATCTACTACGATACCTCGATCACCTTCCCCGAGCTGCAAGACGAAGCCGAGCGCATGGCCGGGTTCCTCGAGCGCGAGTGCGGGGTAAAAAAGGGCGATCGCGTGCTGCTCTTCATGCAGAACAGCCCGCAGTTCGTCATTGCGTACTACGCCATCCTCCGCGCCAACGCGGCGGTGGTGCCGATCAATACCATGAACTTGACGAACGAGCTGCGCCAATACGTCGTCGACAGCGGCGCCGAGACCGCTCTCGTCGCCCAGGAGCTCTATCCGCAGGTGAAGCCGCTGATCGGCCGGGAGTTGAAACGCGTCATCGTCGCGGCGTACTCGGACTATTTGAAACAACCGACCGATCTGCGCATCCCGGAGCCCATCGCGGCCCCGCGCCGGCCCATCGGCGATCCCGGGGTGACGCTGTGGAGCGACGCCATGGCGCGCGACCTCCGCCCCGGCCCGATGACGGCCCGCCCCGACGATCTCTGCGTCATGCCCTACACCTCCGGCACCACCGGCCGCCCCAAGGGATGCATGCACACGCATCGCACCGTGATGTTCACCATGGTTGCGGGAGTGCATTGGTTCGGCCCCGACCCCAGCCAGACGACACTCGCGGTGCTGCCGTTTTTCCACGTGACCGGCATGCAGGGCAGCATGAACGGGACGATCTACTCGGGCAACACCATCGTCCTGCTGCCGCGCTGGGATCGGGAAGCAGCGGCGCAGCTGATCCAGCGCTACAAGATCACCGCGTGGCAATGCATCCCGACGATGGTGGTGGATTTTCTCGCCAATCCCAAAGTCTTCGACTACGACCTCAAGAGCCTAGAACGCTTGAGCGGCGGGGGCGCGGCCATGCCCGAGGCCGTCGCCAAGCGGCTGCAAGACAAATTCGATATCGAGTTCGTCGAAGGCTACGGGCTCACGGAAACGATGGCGCCGAGCCACATCAATCCGCCGGAGCGGCCCAAGAGGCAATGCCTCGGCATACCGATTTTCGACGTCGACGCGCGCGTGGTCGACACGGAAACCTTCCGCGAGCTGCCACCCGGCGAGGTCGGCGAAATCGTCGTGAACGGGCCGCAAGTGTTGCTCGGCTACTGGAACAATCCGAAAGCGACGGCGGAAGCGTTCATCGAGATCGACGGCAAGCGTTTTTTCCGCACCGGCGATTTGGCGCGCATCGACGAGGACGGCTACTTCTTCCTGGTCGATCGGCTGAAGCGCATGATCAACGCCTCGGGCTTCAAAGTGTGGCCGGCGGAGGTGGAGAGCATGCTGTTTGAGCATCCGGCCGTGCAGGAGGCGTGCATCATTGCCGCACGCGATCCGCACCGCGGCGAAACGGTGAAAGCGGTGGTCGTGCTGAAGCCCGATGCACGCGGCAAAGTATCGGGACAGGACATCATCGAATGGGCGTCAAAGCAGATGGCTGCGTACAAGTATCCGCGCATCGTCGAGTTCGTCGATGCGCTGCCGAAATCGGCCACCGGCAAAGTGCAGTGGCGCCTGCTGCAAGAGCAAGAGAACAGCAGGCAGGCGAGCGCGTAGCGGCCACCCGCCTGTCCGGCCGGCAGGGCTAATTACCCATCACCTCGCCGAACCGCTCCCAGCGCTTGCCGTTGAAGCGCTGCATCTGCACCGACTCGATAGGAGCGTAGTCGTTGTCGCTGGTCGTGATGGTGATCCCCGGCAGCAGCGTATCGATGTACTGGCCTTTCATCGAAGCGGCCTGCTTCATCACGTTTTCGCGCGTGAGGTTGTCGCCGCACTGCTTCAGCACCTGCTCGAGGGTGCGCGCCACGGTGTAGCCGTACATATTCGAGCTGTCGTTCAGATCGCCAGTAGGGTAGTACTTCTTCATGAAGCTTTCCCACCTCTTCACCGCAGGGTCGTTCGCCCACTGGCTGTCGCTGTAGTCCTTGAGATAGGCGGTGGTGATGATGCCCACCGACTTCTCCAGTCCCGCGGGCGTGAGCACCGCGCCGATCGACGAAGAGACGTTATTGAGATACTGCACCGGCTTCCAGCCGATGTCGTAGGCTTTGCGGATCGCCTGCGCCGCGAACTTCGGGGTGCCCACGTTGAAGAAAACGTTGGCGCCTGAGGCCTGCAGCTGCACAATCTGCGAGTCCACGGTCGGATCGCTCACCTCGTACGAGACCTCGGCGACGATCGCCTTGGCGGCCTTGTCGCCGAGCCCGTCCTTCAGGCCCTTCAGGTAGTCCTTGCCGTAGTCGTCGTTCTGGTAGAGAACCCCGATCTTGACGTCGGGCTTGGTCTGCAGGATGCTCTTGGCGTAGATGCGCGCTTCGGTCTGGTAGTTCGGCTGCCAGCCCATCGTCCACGGGAAGTTCTTCGGGTCGTTCCACTTCGAGGCGCCGGTCGCGACATGGAGCTGCGGCACCTTCTTCATGTTCATGTACTTGTGGATGGCCGTGTTCGACGGCGTGCCTAGCGTCTGGAACACGAACAGCACGTTGTCCTGCTCGACCAGCTTCCTCACCATCTCCACCGTCTTCGGCGGGCTGTAGGCGTCGTCGTACGAAATGAAGTTGATCTTGCGGCCGTTGATGCCGCCCTGGTCGTCGACCATCTTGAAGTAGGCCGTGATGGTCTTGCCGATCGTGCCATAGGCCGAGGCCGGGCCGCTGTAGGGATTGGTGTTACCGATGCGGATCTCGGTGTCGGACGCGCCCGGATCGTATTTCTTCTGCGCGAGGGTCGCCGGGGACGCGAGCGCGGCGGCAAGCAGTGCTGCGATTGGAACGAGCTTGCTTTTCATGGTGACTTCGTCCTTTGAGTTATGCCGGTCGCTTTCTCCGGCCAGGCTGGGACCGTTATTTTGCCCCTTTTCGCGTGAATCGCACCAGCAGCATGCGAACGGCGCCGGCGACCCCCGTGGGCATCAAGTACACGAACCCGATCAAGAACAGGCCGAAGATCGCCCACGGGGCGGCCTTCGAGATCTCGTCCGCGACGTTCGGCACGAACTGGATGAAGAGCGCGCCGTAGAGCGCGCCCGAAATGGACGCGAGCCCGCCGACCACGATCCCGACCAAGAAGACCAGGGAAAGGAAGATGGTGAAGCTGTCCGGCGCGACGTACTGCACCGCGATCGCCCCCAGCGCCCCGGCGACTCCGGTGTACATGGCCGACACGCCGAAGGCGAGCGACTTGTAGAGCGCGCTGTTGATGCCCATCGCCTCGGCCGCGATGTGCTGGTCGCGGATCGCGATGAGCGCGCGCCCGACGCGCCCGCGCAGCAGGTTCCATCCGAGCACGAACATGACCGCGGCCACCGTGAGGGCGAAGAAGTAGAGCCACTGGTCGGAATTCATCCGCAAACCGGCCTCGTGCAGGAAGGCGGGCGGTTCGGGCTTGGCGATCACGATGCCCTGCACGCCGCCGGTCCATTTCTCGAGGTGGTGGTACTTGAGGAGCTGCGGCATGGAAACGCCGAGCGCGAAGGTGGCGAGCGCGAGGTACAGGCCCTCCAGGCGCAGCGCCGGCAGCCCGAAGAGGAATCCGGCCACCAGGCATACCGCGCCCGCCGCGGGAACGGTCGCCCAGTAAGGCGCGCCGAGCCGGTCCATCAGGACGGCCGCGGTATACGCGCCGATCGCGTAGAAGGCGCCGTGCCCGAGGGAGATCTGACCGTTGTAGCCGGTGAGGATGTTCAGCCCGAGAAGCGCGATCGCGTAGACCAGCACCAGCGTGAACTGGAATGTGCGGTAGTTGCTGACTACGAAAGGCAGCAGCAGGCACGCGATCACGAGGAGCACCGCAACGCCGATGGACGCGCGTCGCGTCATACGCGGGTCACGTGCACCCTGCCGAAGAAGCCCGAGGGCCTCACCAGCAGCACGCCGATGATGAGCCCCAGGGCCACCGAGAGCTTGAGGTCGTTGCCGATCACGTAGGCGCCGAGCACGTTCTCGAGCACGCCGACGACGAAGCCGCCGAGCACCGCGCCGAAGGGACTCTCGATGCCCCCGAGCAGCGCCGCGGCAAACGCGTAGAGCAGAATCCCGCCCATCATGTTCGGATCGAGGTACACGATGGGCGCGATCATCATGCCGGCGACCGCGCCGACGGCGGCCGCGAGCCCCCAGCCGAGGGCAAGCATCCAGCCCACGCGAATGCCCACCAGCCGGCTCGATTCCGGGTTCTGCGCCACGGCGCGCATTGCGAGCCCCAGCGGGGTGAAGCGGAAGAAGACATAGAGCAGCACCAGCACCACCAAGGTGACGCCGATTGCGCCGAGCTCGTGCGAGGAAACGTAGGTATTGCCGAACAAAGGTTCCTTGGGGAACGGGCTCGGAAAGGTCTTGATCGTGTAGCTGTAGATCCAGCCGGTCGCGCTGTTGAGGATTACAAGCAGCGCGATGAAAATGACCACGATCGCGAGCACCGGCGCGTCCTCGACCGGCCGGATCACGACCCGCTCGATCACCACGCCGAGCGCGAACGCGAACAGCACGGTGAGCAGGAAGGCCGGCCAGTAGCCCATGCCGGCGTTGATCAGGCTCCAGGCAGCGTAGGTCGAGAACATCGCCATCTCGCCCTGCGCGAAGTTCACCAGGTGCGTCACCTGATAGATCATCACCAGCGCGAGCGCGAGACTGGCATAGATGCCGCCCGTGGCCAGCCCCGACAGGACCTGATGGATGAAGGCGTCCACGGTCTTCCTCCTAGTATCCGAGATACGAACGCCGCACGGCGTCGTCGCGTTTGATCTCATCGGCGGGGCCGGAAAGCACGACCCGTCCGGTCTCGATGAGGTAGGCATGGTCGGCGAGGTCGAGCGCCATCGCGGCGTTCTGCTCGACCAGCAGGATGCTCACCCGCTCGCGCTGGTTGACGGTCCGCATGATCTCGAAAAGCTCGCGCACGAGGAGCGGCGCCAGCCCGAACGACGGCTCGTCGAGCAGCAGCAGCCTCGGCCTGAGCATCATCGCGCGCGATACCGCGAGCATCTGCTGCTCGCCGCCCGAGAGCGTGCCGGCCTGCTGGCGCAGGCGCTCCTTGAGGCGCGGAAAGTAGCCGAAGACGCGCTCCAGGTCCGATTCGACCGCGGCCGGGTCCTTGTGCGTGTAAGCGCCCAGCCTCAAATTCTCCTCGGTCGTCAGGTTGACGAAGGTGCCGCGGCCGTCGGGCACGTGGGCGATTCCCAGCCGCACGATGTCCTCGGTCAAACGGCCGTCGATGCGCGCGCCGCCGAATCGCACTTCGCCCTCGGTTTTCACCATGCCGCACAGCGCGCGCAACGTTGTCGTCTTGCCGGCGCCGTTCGCGCCGAGTACCGCGGTGATCGAGCCCTCGTCGATCGCGAAGTTCATCCCGTGCAGCACGCGGGTCGGGCCGTACGAGGCGTGCAGGCCCTTCACTTCGAGCAGGGCCATCAGCATGCGCTCCCCAGATAGGCCTGAACCACTTCCGGGTGGGCGCGCACCTCGTCGGGCGTGCCCTGCGCGATCTTGCGCCCGAAGTCGAGCGCCACCACCAGATCGGAGATGCTCATCACGAGGTTCATGTGGTGCTCGACCAGCAGGATGGTCACTCCCAGCCGGTCGCGGATTTCGCGGATCACCGCGCCCAGAATGCCGACTTCCTCGTGGTTGAGGCCGCTCGCTGGCTCGTCGAGCAGCAGCAGCGTCGGGTCGCTCGCGAGGGCCCGCGCGAGCTCGACCCGCTTCTGTGTGCCGATGGGCAAATCCGATACTCTTCTCCCGGCAACCGCCTTGAGGCCGAGGAATTCGATGAGCGCTTCAGCCTTGCCGGTCGCCGCGCTCTCGTCGCGCCCCACGCTCGGCAGCCGCAGAGCGTTGGATAGGAAGCCACTGCGCATGCGGCTGTGGTGACCGATCATCACGTTGTCGAGCACCGTCATGGTGCCGAACAGCGCCAGGTTCTGGAACGTCCTGCCGATACCGAGCGCGGCGATGCGGTGACGCGGAACGCGAAGCAGAGACCTTTCGCCGAATACGATGTCGCCGCAGTCGCATTGGTAAAGGCGCGACAGGCAGTTGAAGAGAGTGGTCTTGCCGGCGCCGTTGGGGCCGATCAGCCCGACGATGCAATTGGGCGCGACGTCAAACGAAACGTCGTCGAGCGCGACGATCCCGCCGAAGCGCACCCCGACGTTGTGTACCCGCAACAATGCCCGTGCAGCAGTGGATTCCGCCATCTGTGCTCCGCAATTATTCGCGTCGCGTTAAATCCAGCTGATATTCCCACCCCTGATCAGTAAAATGAGTTCATTCCCCATTGTTGGATGCGGTCATTCTTCGGGCTTGTCGTTGCAGCGGGTGATGTTGCCCTTGGCGGTATGTACGGTGAAGCAGCGGCGCTCCGGACTGGCGGGTTCTGCGGCGGCGGCAGGCGCGCCGGTGTTCGAGGCTTCCGAGGCCGGTGCCGGTGCGGAGGGGCGCGGCGACCCGATTGCCGGTGCTGGCGGCCGGTAGGCCGGATTCACATTGAGCCGGTCTTTGACTTCGCCGGCGTCTTTCAGGCCAAGCTCCCTGCAATTCGTGCCGGAGTAGGTGATCTTTCCGGCTGCATTTGTG
>VBCH01000063.1 GCA_005884455.1 Betaproteobacteria bacterium | reverse complement strand
TCCAACATCCATTACTACGTCGCTGATCCCGAGATCCGAAGGAAATCCTGGCAGGCGCGCCTCTCGCATCCAGCGTGGACGGCGCGTCCGAACGCGGGCCATGTGGCGATCGTGGAGCTCGAGCGGCGCGGCAAGCTCCACGCGCTCGTCACCCAGAACATCGACGGATTGCACCAGAAGGCAGGCAACTCGCCCGAGCGCGTGATCGAGGTCCATGGCACGGTGCACGGCGCGGTGTGCCTGTCGTGTGGCTGGAAGGGACCAATGCAGGCGACCCTGGCGCGTGTTCGCGCGGGAGAATCCGACCCGCCGTGCGACCGCTGCGGCGGAATCCTGAAAAGCGATACCGTCTCGTTCGGGCAGGCACTCGTGCCCGAGGTTATCGACCGCGCGATGCAGGCTGCCACCGAGGCGGATCTGCTCATCTCGGTCGGCACGAGCCTGCGCGTCTATCCGATTGCGGGCGCCCTGCCCGCAGCGAAGAATGCGGGCGCGCGCATCGTGATCATGAACGCGGAAGCCACCCCGTTCGACCACATCGCCGACGCGGTGCTTCGCAGTGCGATCGGGGAGACGCTGCCGCGCATCGTCGGAATGTCGGCCGTCCCGTTTGCTTGACTGCGGCGCCGTTCGGGTGCCAAATGCGCACCCGTACGCTCGAGAATTGAGAGAACACATGGACGCGGCTTCCGCCGAAGTTTCGGCCCGGCGCGAGGGATTTTGGGACCGGTTTTTGCCGCTCAGGCACTGGCTGAGCGCGGAAGCGGCGGGCGGCCTGGAGCTGGCCCAGGCGAAGACACGCCTGATCTGCACCGTCGTGGGGGTCGGAGGCTTCTTGGTCCTGGGGCGCTTCGCCAGCCTTCCCGACGGCATCGTCGCTACGGCGATCGTGTTTCCGCTTTACGCGCTGGCCTACTTGATCCTCGCCTACAAGCGCCCCGCGCCGACGCGCGCGCGGCGGGCCTTTGCGGTCCTGATGGACAATCTCGTCGGAAACTTCGTTGCGCAATTCGGGGGCGGTTTCGCCGCGTACGTGGGGTTTCTTTTCCTCACGACGGTGGGGTGGGGCCTGCGGTTCGGACGCCACTACCTGTTTCTCGCGACCGGCATCGCCATCCTCGGCATGGCCTGGAATCTCGCTTCGAGCCCGTACTGGCAGGAGAACTCGCTCTTCGGCGCGACGATCATCTTCGGTCTCATCGCCAACACGGTCAACGCCTCGATTCTCCTCGGCAGGATCGCGGGCGGGAACCGCCTGCTCGCGGAGAAAATCGAGGAAGTCTCGCGCCTCGCGTGGCAGGACCAGCTGACCAAGCTGCCGAACAGGCCTTATTTCCGCGAGCGTCTGGCGCAGATGGTCGCCGCGGCAGCACGGACCCGACGCCAGATCGCGCTCCTCCTGTTCGACATCGACGGCTTCAAGGCGGTCAACGACACGTTGGGGCACGAGGCAGGGGACCGCCTGCTTCAGGAGATCGCTGAGCGCGTCGGACGCCGGGTTCGCCAGGCGGACACTTTCGCCAGAGTCGGCGGCGACGAGTTCGTGATCCTCATGGAAATAGCCCATGACAGGTCCGATGCCATCCCGGTCGCGGAGACGGTAGTGGCAGCGATCGGCGAGATCGAAATGTTTGCGGAGCATGGCCTGCGCGTCGGCGCGAGCGTCGGCATCGCCTGCAGCGGCGCCGATCCGGCGCGGGAGCGAATCGCCGACGAATTGCTGATACAGGCCGATCGCGCCATGTACGACGCGAAGCGCGCGGGAAAAGGCTGCTACCGGTTCGCCGGCGACAGCCGCTGAATTCGCATCGCCTCTTGACGTCGGAACACGCGGAGGCCAAGCTCGCACCCTTTGGTCTCATGGAGCCGACGCATGGCCACGCCCGAACTTAAATCCTCGGAGCTGAAGCTCGACCCTGACAAGCTCTACCTGGAGGAGGTATTCACGGACCGCCGCATCGGGACCCTGCGTCGGCTCACTCCGGTCACCAAGGACGGAAAGACGGACGCGTCGCGAGCCATCGTCTACGTCGGCGAGACGCAGATCATGACCCCCGCCGGCTCCATCCCGATCGGGTTCGAGATCGCCGCCGGGTCGCTCGAGGAGGCTGCCGAGAAGTTCGGACCGGCCGCAAGAGACGCGATCGACCGCACCGTGCGCGAGCTGCAGGAGCTGCGCCGCCAGGCGAGCTCCTCGATTGTCGTTCCGCAGGGCCCCTTGAGCGGCGGCGGCGGGAAGATCCAGCTTCCCTGAGAACCGCGATCGCGGAGGCCTACTTGATCAGTCCGGACTTCGCTGCGATCTCCGAAACGCGCCGGTGCTCTTCGCGTATCTCCGCGAGAAGCTTCTCCGGCGGGGCATAGTCCATCATCATCCCGAGAGGCCTGAGCTTCGCCCCGATCGCGGGCGACTTGATGGCGCGCTCCAGCGCCGGAACCAGCGTCCGCGTGACTTCGACGGGGACGTTTGCCGGCGCGAAGAATCCCACCCAGACTCCGAAAAACGGATCCGAGTATCCGAGCTCCGCAAGCGTCGGGATGCTAGGAAAATCCGGATACCTGCTCGAGATGACGATGCCCCGCAGCGTGCCGCTCCTCAAGTGGCCGGTCATCGTGCCGAGCGCGAGGACAACGCCTTCGACGTGCCCGCCGAGCAGGGCGGTGACCGCGGGCGAGGCGCCGGTGAACGGCACCGTGGTGAGCCCTGCAGCGGTGAGGGAATTGAGCGTCAGCACGCAGAAATCGCCCACTGATCCCGCCCCGGCGGTGCCGATGCGCACGCTCCCCGGATTCTTTTTCGCGTGCTCGATCATTTCACCGAACGTCTTATAAGGCGCGTCCCCGCGCACGGCAAGGATGCTCGGTGAGCGCATCGCGAGCCCGAGCGGCGTCAGGTCGGTGAGCGGGTTGTAGCTCGCGGTCTTGGGATCGAGGATCGAGCGGAAGACGAGCGAGGCGTTGTTGGCGAGAATGATGGTGTAGCCGTCGGGCTTGGATTTCACGACCAGCTCGGTGCCGAGCGCGCCGCCCGCCCCGGGCCGGTTCACCGGGACGATCGCAACCTTGAGCTCGCGGGAAAGCTCGTCGGCGATGGCGCGGGCGGAAGTATCGGACGCGTCCCCGGACGCGAGCGGAATAACGAGCGTCACCGATCCCTTGGGGTAGTCCTGGGCGTGGAGGGCGGCCGCCGCGGCGAGCAGCAGCGCCGCGCAGGCTTTGAGGGCGATTCTCATGTTCTGAATTCTCCTATCACGACACCTCGTAGCCCAGCTCCCTGCAGCCAGCATGCGCGTAGCGGACTCCCGCGACGCGCTCCAGTCCGTCCCCGTTCGCCGCGACGACTTTCCCTTCGCGAATGTAGAGAACCATCGGATAGAACCCCTCATAGCCTCCGCGTCTATCCTTGTCGTTGATCATCACGCACACCGCCCAGCCGTGTTTGCGGTCGCGCAGGACCGAGTCCTTCTGGTAGAGGGGCTTGGGGCCTGCCTTGAACTCGATCAAGGCAAAATCGGGCTCGACGAGCCGGGTTCTCAGATGGTCGCGGACGATTTTTTCGTAGTCCTCCGGGCGCGGGCCGTAGTCGAGCGCCGCGAGTTCTTCGCGGGTCAGCGGAGGAGATTGGCACCCGGCGAGCGACGCCAGGGCGATCGAGGTCGCAGCGAGGATCCCCATCAGCAGGCGCACGGGCTGTTTGATCAGGGCGTCCAAAACGGCGCGCCGAGCTCGTTGCACCCGGTGCGCGCGTAGCGCCAGCCGATGACGTTGTCGTCCGGCCCGCCGTTCGTCGCGACGATCTTCCCGTCGCGGATGAAAAATACCATCGGAAAAGGGCCGTCGTAGACGCCGCTCGTGTTCTTGTCGTTGATCCAAACGCATACCCCCCAGCCGTACCGGAGGGGGCGCAGCGCCGTTTCCTGCTGGAACAGCTGCTTGGGTCCGGCCTTGAACTCGATGATCGCGCTGCCCGGATCGAGGAGCTTGGGCCAGAGGTAGTCCCGGATGAGCTTCTCGGAGTTTTCGGGGCGCGGGCCGTAGTCGTAGGCGGCCATCTCCGCCTGAGTCGGCGGGCTCTTGCAGCCGCCGGTCAGGGCGGCCGACGCGCCGGCGCCCAGGATTGCAAGAAACATCGCTATACGCTGCATGGGTTCCTCCGTTCTTTTTCAGTTGAGCGCTGCAAGGTCCTCGGGCGAGATTCTCAGGGCCGCGGCCGCGGTATTTTCCTCCAGGTGCACGATCGAGGCGGTGCCGGGAATCGGCAGCAGGACCGGCGAATGCGCAAGCAGCCACGCGAGCGCCACCTGCGCGGGCGGCAGGCCGAGCCGTCTGGCGAGGTGTTTCACGCTGCGCGACCTGAGCGCCGCTCCGTCGCCGAGCGGATACCACGGGATGAAGGCGACGCCGAGCCGCTCGCAGGCCTTGAGCACGTCTTCCGATTTCCGGTTCTCCAGATTGTATTGGTTTTGCACCGATGCGATCGGAGCGATCCGGCGCGCAGCTTCCAGTTGCTCAACGCTGACGTTGGAGAGCCCCAGGTGCCGGATCTTGCCGGCGCGCTGGGCCTCGGCGAGCGCACCCACCGAGTCGGTGAAGGGTACTTGCGGGTCCGGGGCGTGAAGCTGATAGAGGTCGATGCGCTCGAGCCTCAGGCGCTTCAGGCTCCCGTCCAACGCCCGGCGCAGGTGCTCGGGGCGGCCGTCCGGGTCCCAACGGCGCCTTCCCGGGCGCACGACCCCGCCCTTGGTGCCGATGACCAAGCCCTCGGGGTAGGGATGCAGGGTTTCCGCGATGAAGGATTCGGAAGCGTGCGGCCCGTAGCTGTCGGCGGTGTCGAAGAAATTGATGCCGAGCTCAAGCGCGCGGTGCAACAGCCGCTTCGCCGTGCGCGGATCGGCCGGCGGGCCCCAGATGTCGCCGCCGTCGGTGGTCACGCGCATCGCGCCGAAACCCATGCGCCGCACGTTGAGCTCGCCGAGCTGCAGCGTCCCCGATCCCCCCGCTGGACTCCTGTGCTCGTTCAAGCTACTTGGGTTGCGCCACGGTCCGCAGATACGGCTTGAGCGTCTTGAAGCCTTGCGGGTACTTTCTCTTCGCCTCCTCGTCCGACACCGAGGTCGGTATGATCACGTCCTGGCCCGGCTTCCAGTTCACCGGGGTCGCCACCGCGTGTTTGGCGTTCAGCTGCAGGGAATCGAGCAGGCGCAGTACCTCGTCGAAATTTCGGCCGGCGCTCATCGGGTAGACGAGCATCGCCTTCACTTTCTTGTCCGGGCCGATCATGAACACCGAGCGGATCGTCGCGTTGTCGGCCGCGGTGCGCTTTCCGCCGCTCGCGTTGGGATGGATCATGTCGTAGAGTTTCGCGACGTGCAGGTCCGGGTCGCCGATCATCGGATAGTTGACCGCGGTCCCTTGAGTCTCCTTGATGTCGTTGACCCATTTGTTGTGGTCGCTTACCGGATCGATTGAAAGCCCGATGATCTTGGTGTTCCGCTTGTCGAACTCGGGCTTCAACTTCGCCATGTAGCCGAGCTCGGTAGTACACACCGGCGTGAAATCCTTCGGATGCGAGAAAAGGATCGCCCATTTGTCTCCGATCCAGTCGTGGAAGCTGATCTTCCCTTCGGTGGTTTCTGCCGTGAAGTCCGGTGCTTCATCGCCTATGCGAACAGCCATTTTGACCTCCGTCTTGGTGGCGGACCGGAACGCCCGGGCGCCGCGATTGCGCGTTTCCGGTCCTGAGTTGAGAATTCGAGAACTCCCGTCGAACGTACGGGGACGAAAAAAATTATACTCCGCCCGACGGCTCGAACTAATGACATTTGAATAATATGCATATATCGGAGGGGAACCCGTTGACGAATCCCACCGCGAGAATCACCGGCTTTTCGGCGCTGGCGGTCCTGAGCCTCGCGCTGGCGGGGCCGGGCAGGGCTCAGACCGCGGACCTCATCCTTCTTCACGGCAGGATTCTCACCCTGGACGAACGCTCCTCGGTCCGAGAGGCGCTGGCCGTGAGCGAAGGCAGGATCGCGGCGCTCGGCGGGTCCATGGACATGATGAAGCTCGCCGGGCGCAAGACGCGCGTGGTCGATCTTCGCGGACGCACGGTGATCCCCGGCCTCATCGACTCCCACATCCACGCGATCCGCGCGGCGCTCTCCTACGGCGTGGAGGTGAACTGGATCGGCACCACCAGCCTCGCGGAGGCGCTCGGCCGCATCCGTGAGGCGGCGCGCCGGGCAAAACCGGGCGATTGGCTCATCGTCGCGGGAGGCTGGACTCCGGAGCAGTTTCAGGAGAAACGGCGGCCCACGCAGACCGAGCTCGCCGCCGCGGCGGGGGAACATCCCGCCTACGTGCAGCTCTTCTACAGTTGGGTGCTGATGACACCCGCGGCCTTCAAGGCGCTCAATATCGCGGCCGACGCCGACGTGCCGCCGCGGGGGAAGCTCGACGAGGATGCCAACGGCGGCAAGACCGGGGGCATCAGCGGAGATACGGCGACGATCACCGCGCTTTTCTCCCGGCTTCCGTCCCCGAGCTTCGAGCAGAGGGTTGCGGGCACGCGCGCCTTCTTCAGGGAGCTCAACCGCCTCGCGCTCACCGGCGTGGTCGACCCGGGCGGATTCGGCATGGCGCCGCGAGACTATCAGGCCCTTTTCAAGCTGTGGCAGGACCGGGCGCTCACCCTGCGAGTCGCCTACACCGTGTTCGCGCAGAAACGCGGCTCGGAGCTGGAGGATTACCGCAATCTCACGCAGCTCCTGCCGATGGGAATGGGTGACGAGATGCTGCGCTTCAACGGGATCGGCGAAAACGTCGCCTGGGGGATGTACAACAACGACAATCCGTCCGAAACGGACAAGGCGCAGTTCTACGAGATCGCCAGATGGGCGGCCGAGCGCCGCATGTCTCTCAACATTCACTGGCACAACGACCGCTCCGTCGGACAGTTGCTCGACATCTTCGAGCAAGTCGACAGGGAAGCGCCGATCAGGGGCTTGCGCTGGGCGATCGCGCATCTCAACGACGCGTCCGCGGCGACGCTAGCACGCATGAAGGCGCTCGGCGTGGGCTGGGCCATGCAGGATGCGATGTACTTCGACGGCGAGCGCTTCCGGAAGGAGAAAGGCGAGGAAGCTGCGCGCCGCGCGCCCCCGCTCAAGACCGCGCTCAGGATCGGCGTGAATGTCGGGGCGGGCACCGACGCGCACCGCGTCGCCTCGTACAACCCCTTCGTCGCACTCCGCTGGATGCTCGACGGCAAGACCGTCGGAGGCACGCCTCTGCGCGGGTCGGAAGAGGCCCCGACCCGCGAGGAGGCGCTGCGCATGTACACGCTGGGCAGCGCGTGGTTTGCGCACGACGATGACAAGCGCGGTTCGCTGGTCGTGGGCAGGCTCGCCGACCTAGCAGTCCTATCGAAGGACTACATGAAAGCCCCCCTGGAGGATATTTCCGGGATCGAGTCGCTGCTGACCGTGGTCGGCGGAAGAATCGCGTATGCAGCCGGGCCCTACGCCGGATTCGAGGAGAGCTCCCGGCGCTGAGCCGGCGCTGTCTTGCCCCGTGCGCGGCGACCGGTTTGCGCGGCCTGTGTAGAATTCTCTGCTTCGCGCGGTCGGCCCCGCCGTAACCGGCGGGGACGCGGCGTGGCTGGAGAGGGGAGAATACGAGGTGGCGGCTAGCGAAGCGGACAGGCCCGAACGCTCTCCGCTGGTGATCCTGTTCGCGGAGATGCGCGGCTTTACGGGCATGTCGGACATGCTCGATCCGGCGATCGTGCTCGCGCGCGTCGGCGAATTCGTATCCCTGATGGCCAAGGCGGTCGAGGCGCACGAGGGCGCCGTGGTGGACATCCTCAGCGACACCGTGATGGCGACCTTTACCGGGCAGGACGACGCCCAGCACGCGGTCGAGGCGGCGCAGGAAATTCAGGCCGGATTTGCGACCCTCGCCGAGGCGTGGCAGCGCGATTTCGGCATCCGCGCAGCGGTATCGCAGGGGCTGCACTGCGGGGACGCAGTCATCGGATTCGCGAAGGAAAGCCCGACCCCCGAACAGCTCTTCGTGTTCGGCGATTGCGTGAGCATCGCCAACCGCCTGCTGCACCGCGCCCGCGCGGGCGAATTCGTGCTCTCGGAGACCCTGATGGACCTTGCGACCGAGATGGGCGTCTCGATCGAGGCAGAGGAGCTGCCGCCGCTAGAAATCCCGCGCCGCGATCCGATCAGGCTTTTTGGCGTGCCCCTCGATACGCGGCTGGACTTTACCCGCGAGTGAGGCTCACGCCTCTAGCGCCAGAACGCCAGGATCATGGCGACCATCTGCAGCATCACGAAGTAGTACGCGGCGTTGATGCTGAAAAGCTTCCAGGATCGGTTCTCCCAGGACACTCCGCCTAGAAGCAAGGGCACGTAGAAGCCGATCCAGGTCCAAAAGCCTGTGGAGAAGCCGTAGAACGCGGCCGAGCCGTCGGCTCCCGCCTTCCATACCGACGGCCGCCACACCTCGCCGGTGTGCGCGAGCACGAACGCAGTGAGGAACGAGCCGATCAACATAAGGATCAAGCCGCGCCGCATGACCTTCGGGTCGGGTTTGCTGCCCGCCGGTATGCCCATCTCCTTCATCCACGCCTTGCCGAGGATCGGGCCGTACCAGAGAAAGCCGAGCACCATCGTCGCGGCCACCGCGACGAGAATCGCCCAGTAGTTCACATGAATGTCAGGTTGCATGGAATCTCCCCCTTTTGAACGCGGTCCGGGCGTGCGTGGGCCGCGTTGGAATGCTAGGAGCATCCGTCGCCGGATGCAAGCAGGCCCCTCCCGGGACGCTCAGGCGTGCGCGCGCTTGGTGGTCTTGGAGCGAAACGAGGAAATCTTGGCGGCTCCGCGCGCGAAAATCCTGACTTGATTGCGCCCCCGGCCTTTCGCGTCGTAGAGCGCTTTGTCGGCGGCGCGAAGCAAGGACTCGGGTTCCGCGGCGTGATCGGGGAAGAGCGCGACGCCGAGCGACGCGGTGACGCCCATGAGTTGGCCGCCCCCCTCCCGTATCGCCGAGCAAATCGCCTCGCCCCTGCTGCGGGCGCTCTGGAGAGTGGCGTTGGGAAGCACCAGCGTAAACTCCTCGCCACCGTAGCGGCAGGCGATGTCGGTGCCCCGAATATGGCGTTTGAGCAGCGTCGCGATTTCCGTGAGCACGAAATCGCCGGCGGCGTGTCCCGCGGTGTCGTTCACCCGCTTGAAGCGGTCCAAGTCGATCATGATCACCGCGACACGAATCCCTTCGCGCGCGGCGCGCAGCAACTCGCGCGGCAAATAGTCGCGCAGAAAGCGCCGGTTGTAGAGGTTGGTCAGGGGATCGCGGATCGCCTCCTCCTTGAGGGTCCTCAAGGCCTGCGCAAGCGCCTCGAAGGCGCGGCCGCGCTCCCCGACGACGGTGTTGAGCACGAGTCCCGTGGAAACCACGGTGCCCATGAACGCGAGCAGCAGCAGGAGCGAGGTGCTGAGCGGCGCCGGTGCGAACGGCCCGCGGCCTGCGATCGTGTGCCAGACGGCGATGATGCACACCAGTGCGTTCAGCGCGGTCACCTCGCGCTGCCCGAAGCGCAGAGCCGTCCAGATCACGAACGGCAGTATCGTGAACGTGAGCGGCAGCGAAGGCAGGGTGGGGGCCAATGCGTCGCTGAAGATCGCGTGGGTCAGCGCGAGCGTGGGCAGGGCGATGAGCAGCACCCGACCGGCGTAGCATAGGAGCCCGGAGATGCCCGTCGGGTGTTGTTTACGCACTGCAGCGTTCAAGTTGCACCTTTGCTTTCAGTAGATTACGAGCGATTCTTACCGTGCAGTATAAGCTTCAAATCGCGGCTGAACAAGCCCCCGGGGGTATTTCGTGAACTATGACGCGGGCGCAGGCGGAGCCGAGGAGTCCACCGTGAAATATGACGCAGTCATGAAATGCGCGTCGCCGTAATCGGGGCCGGACCCGCCGGCCTGCTGTTCTCGCTGCTCGCCAAGCGCCGCTACCCTTCCTGGCGGATCGAGGTCGCCGAGCAGAATCCCGAAGGGGCCACCTACGGATTCGGGGTCGTATTCTCCGAAGGGGCGCTCGCGTTTCTAGAGCGCGATGAGCCGCAGCTCTCGAACATCCTGCAGGCGGCGATGGAACGCTGGCCGATTCAGCGCATCGTGCACCGCGACGAGCGCGTGGACATCGACGGTAACGGCTTTTCCGCGATCGGGCGCCTTGCGCTCCAGGAGATCCTGCGAAACCTGTGCCGTGATGCCGGCGTGAAGATCGAGTATGGCCGCGCCGTGACCGCGCTCGGCGAGCTCGCCGCCGCGGACGTCGTGATCGGCGCCGACGGATCGAATTCGCTCGTGCGTGCGGCGCTGCAAGCGGCGTTCGAGCCGAAGATCGAGCTGCTCAGCAACCGTTTCGCATGGTACGGCACGACGCAGCCGTTCGATTGCCTCACGCTCACCTTCCGCAGCAACGAGGACGGTGCCTATGTCGCCCACCATTACCGCCACGCGCCCGACATGAGCACCTTCGTCGTCGAATGCGACGAGGCCACTTGGAAAAAGGCGGCACTCGGCCGGATGAACGACGCGCAGTCGCGCGCGTACTGCGAGCGCGTGTTTGCGCGGGATCTGGACGGACATCCTCTGGTCTCGAACAAGTCGCTGTGGCGGCAGTTTCCGCTGCTGTCGAACCGGCGCTGGTCCTCGGGAAAGTTCGTCCTGATAGGCGACGCGCTGCGCACCGTGCATTTCTCTATTGGCTCCGGAACCCGCCTCGCGTTCGAGGACGCGATCGCTCTCGACCGCGCGTTCGGCGAGGCGGGCGAGGACGTGCCGCGGGCGCTCGCGGCGTTCGAGCGCGAGCGCAGGCCTATCGTGGAGAAGCTGCTCGCCGCGGCGAACGCGAGCTCCTACTGGTATGAGCGTTTTCCGGAAAAGATGCGCGAGGCGCCCTGGCGGCTTGCGTACGACTACATGACGAGAAGCGGGCGCATGACCGACGATCGCTTGCGCGAGCAGGCGCCGAAATTCATGCGAAGAGTCGAGGCGGAGAGAGAGGGCAGAAGCTGATGCGCGGCGTGCTACACTCGCAGCTACGACGGGACCCGAGAATGGACTTGGCTACGAAGGAGCATTCATCGAGTAGCGCCATCAGCGAGCTGCAAAAGCACCTGCGGGACGGAAGCTTCGTGATCACCGCCGAGCTTTCTCCGCCTGTGTCCACCGACCCCGCCGAATTCATCGATCATGCGCTCGCGTTGCGCGGGCTCGTCACCGCGATCAATGTGACCGACGGCGCGGGTTCGAGGGCCCACATGTCCAGCCTCGCGGCGGCGCACTTCCTGGTGCGAAGCGGTGTCGAGCCCGTCCTGCAGATCACCTGTCGCGACCGCAACCGCATAGCGCTGCAGGCCGAGCTCCTCGGCGCCGCCGCGCTCGGCATACGCAATATTCTCGCGCTGCGCGGCGACGATCCGACGCTCGGGGACCAGCCGGACACGAAACCTGTTTTCGACCTGGATACGACGGCCCTGCTCGCGACCGCGCAGCGGATGCGCTCCGAGCACCGGCTTCCCTCGGGCACCGAGATCAAGGGCGCGGTGAGGTTCGTGCTCGGCGCGGCGGAGCTGCCGGTCGATCCCGCGGACGGCTGGCGTCCCAACGGCTTGCTCTCCAAGATGGAAGCCGGCGCCGAATTCATCCAGACGCAGTTCTGCATGGATCCCGACGCGGTGCGGCGTTACGCTGCGCGCTTGCTCGAACTGGGTGTGGCGCAAAAGCTCCCGATCCTGATCGGCATCGCCCCGATTCCTTCGGCGCGCTCGGCGCGCTGGATGAAAGAGAAGCTCTTCGGGGCTATGATCCCGGACCGCATCGTGGATCGGCTCGAGCGCGCCGCCGACCCGAAGGCCGAGGGCAGAAGAATCTGCGTCGAGCTTCTGCAGCAGCTCGCGGAGACTCCGGGTGTGGCCGGCGCGCACGTGATGGCGCCGGCCTTCCATTCCGCGATCGGCCCCGTGATCGAGGCCTCCCGCGTCGCCGGGACGAAACGCGCGGGCGCGAGGCGCGGCTAGCTGCCGGCTTCGGCGGAACCGGCGTCATGGCCTTCAGCCAGCGTTTCATCGAGGTCGACGGCTGCAGGATCAACCTCCGCCGCGGCGGGTCTGGCGAGCCACTCCTTTATCTGCACGGGGCGAACGGCGCGCCGGCGGTCCTGCCTTTCATGGAGAAGCTCGCGCAGCGCTTCGACGTGCTCGTTCCCGAGCATCCGGGCTTCGGCGCGTCCGACGAGCCCGAGTGGCTGGAGAACATGCACGATCTCGCGTATTTCTATCTCGACGTTCTCAAAAGTCTCGAGCTTCGCGGCGTGCACCTCGTCGGCAGCTCGCTCGGCGGCTGGCTCGCCCTCGAGATGGCGGTTCGCGACGCCTCGCGATTGAAGTCGCTGGTGCTCGTCGGGCCGGCCGGCATCTCGGTGCCTGGTGTTTCGCCCGGTGATGTTTTTCTCTGGTCACCGGACGAACTGGCACGGAATCTCTTTTTCGACCCGGCCCTGGCGGAGAAGATGATCGCCCAGCCGATGACGCCCGAGCTGTTGGACGTGTCGCTCAAGAACCGGCATACCGTCGCGCGGCTCGGTTGGGAGCCTCGCATGCACGACCCATTTCTCCGCAAGTGGTTGCACCGCGTAAGCGTTCCCGTCAAGATCGTCTGGGGCGAAGCCGACAAGATCCTTCCCGTCGCGTACGCGGGCGAGTTCAAGAGGCTGATGCCCGGGGCGGAGATCGAAATCATCCCGCGCTGCGGGCACCTGCCGCAGACGGAGAGACCCGAAGAGTTCTGCGACATCGTCACGCGGTTCACGGGAATGGGGTGATGCCGTGGAAGTAGTCCTGTTTCACTTGATGCCTTATGCCGACCTCGACCTTAAGGCCGGACGCGAGCACGGCACGGTGTGGGTGAATCTGCCGAATTCGAATTTCGATCCGGTGAAAGGCCACAGGCTCTACAACCGCTATCTCGACGAGCTGGAGCACGGCGAGGAGCTGGGATTCGATGCGATCGCCGTAAACGAGCACCACCAGACCGCCTATGGCCTCATGCCTTCGCCCATCGTCACGGCTTCGGCGCTCGCGCGCCGCACGAGCCGCGCGAAAATCGCGATCCTGGGGAGCGCGCTGCCGCTGCGCGAGCATCCGCTCATGGTTGCCGAGGAGCACGCGATGATCGACGTGATCTCGGGTGGCCGGCTGATCTCCGGCTTCGTGCGCGGCATCGGCGCCGAGTACCACACTTTCGGGGTGAATCCGACTTTCTCGCACGACCGCTTCCACGAGGCGCACGATCTGATCGTGCGCGCCTGGACCGAGCCCGGTCCGTTCGCGTTCCAGGGCCGCCACTACAACGTCCAATATGTGAACCTCTGGCCGCGGCCGTACCAGAAACCCCATCCGCCCATCTGGATCCCTTCGCAAGGCAGCAAGGAGACGATCGACTGGGCCGCGCACCCGGACCGGCGCTACACCTATCTGCAGACATTCAGCCCGGCAAGCGTGGTGCAGCGTTACCTGAAGATGTACCGCGACACCTGCGAGGGTTTCGGCTACGAGGCGGAGGATAGTCAGCTCGGTTGGGCGGTGCCTGTCTACGTGGCCGCCAGCGACGAGGCGGCGCAGGCCGAGGCCAAGCCGCATTTCGAGGCCTTCCGCAACGTCTTCCTCAAGATGCCGGTCGAGATGCTGCTGCCGCCCGGATACACTTCGCGCGAGTCGCTGAAGAACGTGATGAAGGCGAAGGCGGCGATATTCGGCGACATCACCCTCGAGAAGTCGATCGAGCTGGGCTTGATCATATGCGGCAGCCCCGCGACCGCGCGCCAGGCGCTCGCGTCCTACTGGAAGGACATGCGCTTCGGGAATCTTCTCGTGCTGTGCCAGTTCGGCACGCTGCCTGCCGATCTTACGCACCGGAACATGGAGCTCTTCGCGAGAGAGGTGATGCCGGCCGTCAAGCAACTGACTTCAAAGGCCGTACCCGCTTAGGGACCCACCACGGCGACCCAGTCGTCCTCAATAGCGCTACCCCGGAGTGCTCCTCCGCGACTACGCAGAACACCAACAGCTGTAACACTCCCGGTGAATCATCTCATCTGGACCGGTGATCGTGCTCGCCGGACGCGGCGACGACGATACCTACGCACGGGCGCGCGAGCGCGGCGCCGCACAGTTGCTCACCAAGCCGGTCGAACGCGACCTCCTGATCAAGGCGATCGACGCGGAGCTCAATTCGGACAAGCCGCGTT
>VBCH01000062.1 GCA_005884455.1 Betaproteobacteria bacterium | reverse complement strand
CGTTCCGTCGCCCAAGCACCTGGATGTATTGCTGGGAGAGTCTGAGCTCGTCTGAATCGCCTGTCAGCGCAATTCTGCATTTCGACACCTCACCGAGCTCTCTGAAGTAATCCGGGAGCCCGTACTGCTCGACTTTGAATATCGGCCTCGAAGCATGAACCGATATAAGGATCTGCGACGGCTTGCGCTTGCGCGCCTCCGCCGCGATGGTGCGAAGAGCGTCTCGCGTTTCCGCAACCGT
>VBCH01000190.1 GCA_005884455.1 Betaproteobacteria bacterium | reverse complement strand
GTAGGTGACGGTCGTCCCGGCGCAATCGCCGCCGGATCGCTGATCGGCGCAGTGATCGGAGGCGGACTGGGTCGCTAGCTGCCGCAGCCCTTCCCGCTTCACGGAAAGTCCGCCTTTTGGGCGGACTTTCGCTTTCCGGCCCTTACAATGGCGCGATGCCTGCAGTGCCGCCCTACTCGGGGCTCACCCCGGACGCCGTGCTCGACGCGCTTGCGAGCGCGGGCTTCGCAGGCGACGGGCGGCTGCTCGCGCTGAACAGCTACGAGAACCGCGTCTACCAGGCGTGGCTCGAAAGGGACGAGACGCCGGACTCGCCGGACTCGGTGGTCGCGAAGTTCTATCGCCCCGCGCGCTGGACCGACTCGCAGATCTTCGAGGAGCACGCGTTTACGCTCGAGCTCGCCGAGCGCGAGATTCCGGTGGTCGCGCCGCTCGCGGTCAATGGCACGACGCTGCACGCATCCGGCGGATTCCGCTTCGCGGTGTATCCGCGCCGCGGCGGGCGCACGCCGGAGCTCGAAGATCGCAAGACGCTCGAATGGATCGGTCGCTTCGTCGGGCGCATTCACGCCGTTGGCGCGACGCGACCGTTCACCGATCGGCCGGGCGTCGACATCGAGAGCTTCGGCCGCGAGCCGCGCGACTGGCTGCTTGCGCACGATTTCGTTCCGGCGGACCTGCTGGCCGCGTGGAAGAGCGCGGTCGACCTGGCGCTCGCGTGCGTCACCGCCAGCTACGAGCGCGCGGGCGAGGTGCGCGCGCTGCGGCTGCACGGGGACTGCCACGCGGGAAACGTGCTCTGGACCGACGACGGGCCGCACTTCGTGGACTTCGACGACTGCCGCAGCGGCCCCGCGATCCAGGACTTGTGGATGCTGCTATCGGGCGACCGGGCGTCGATGGCGCTGCAGCTCGCCGACGTTCTCGCCGGCTACGAGGATTTCCGCGAGTTCGACCCGCGCGAGCTGCACCTGCTGGAAGCCTTGCGGACCCTGCGCCTCATCCACTACTCGGCCTGGATCGCGCGGCGCTGGGACGATCCCGCGTTCCCGGCCGCGTTTCCCTGGTTCAACACGCAGCGCTACTGGCAGGATCGTATCCTGGAGCTGAAGGAGCAGGTCGCCTTGATGCAGGAGGAACCGATTCGGGTTTGATCCGCCGCGTGTCCCTCAACCCTTCCCCTCCCCCTTCGCCCAGCCGGCGCGACGCCGCGCTCACCGTCACGCTGGTGGTGTTCTGCCAGGGCTTCAACATGCTGTCGCTCGGCGGCATCGCGCTCTTCCTCCCGCTCATCCGCGAAGACCTGCACATGAGCTTCGCGCAGGCGGGGATGCTGTCGGCCGCAGCGACATTCACCTACGCGCTCGGCCAGATCCCCGGGGGGTACCTCGCCGACCGCTTCGGGCCGAAGCGCGTGTTTTTCATCGGCATCCTCGGCTCGACGCTGCTCTCGCTCAACTTCGGAATGACCCAGTCCTATCCGGCCGCGCTCGCGAATCAGATCGTGTCGGGAGCGTTCCGCGCGCTGATCTTCGCGCCGGGCCTGACGCTCGTCGCTTCATGGTTCCCCGCGGACCGAAAGGCGACCGCGATGGGCGTGTACGTGATCGGCGGGGTGTCGGGGAACATCCTGCTCTCTCTCGTCGGCCCGTTCCTGGTGAACCGCTACGGCTGGCGCCCGCCGTTCATCGCCTTCGCCGCGCTCGGGGTATGCATGGCCTTCGTGTATCTCGCCTTGGGCAAGCAGAAACCCGCCGCGGGACCCAAGCACCCGGTGAGCGTGCTCGATGCGTTCCAGCTCTTCCGCTACCCGATAATGTGGGTCTGCGCCGGCATCCAGTTTATCCGCTTCGGGGTCACGACCTCGTTCAATTTCTGGCTGCCTTCGCTGCTGGTGGCCGATCGCGGGTTGTCGCTCCAGGCCGCCGGATTCATCACGGCGATGGGCTTCGCGCTGACCGGCCCTTCCAACGCCCTCGGCGGCTATACCTCCGACCGCCTCAGGAACCCGCCGCTCGTGATCGGGGCTTCGCTCGGCGTGCTCGCCTGCACATCGGCGCTGCTCGTCGTCGTCGACTCGATCCCGCTGCTCGTGCTCGTGGTCGCGGTCAACGCGATTTTCCTGCAGTTCTATTTCGGCCCGCTCTTCTACGTTCCGGTCGAAGTGCTCGGGCCGCGCGTCGCCGGCATTTCCGCCGGGTTCTGCAATATGTTCGCGAACCTGGGCGCGCTCGTTTTCGCCTACGCGCTCGGCGTGGTGAAGGACACGGCGGGCGCCTTCACCTGGGGCTTTCTCGCGACGAGCGCAGTCTGCGTTGTCGGCGTCGCGCTCGCCGCAGTGCTCGCGCGCATGAGGACGCGGGCACTCGCCCGCCCCCACGGCAGCGGCTGATTCAGGCGGACCGACTTCCAGCGTGCTACCGGCGCTCGACCTCGTAGCCGGCGGCGATCCACGCGTCCAAGCCGCCGTGCAGCGGGCGCACCTTGGTGTAGCCGAGCCCGATCAGTTTCTTTGCGACTTGCGCCGCCGAAGCTTCGTTGGGACAGGTGCAGTAGAAAACGATCTCGCGGTCGGATGGCAGCTCCTCGAGCCGCCGGTCCACTTCGGCGATGTCCATCGCCAGCGCGCCGGGAATGAAACGCGGATCGAGAGCGCGCGCGCTGGACGAGCGCACGTCGACGACCACCGGACGCCTGTCTCCCTTCTTGAGAGCGCGCAGCTCGTCGACGCCGATGCGCGCGATGCGCAGCATCTTGTAGAACCGCCGCCGCTCCCACCATTTGAGCGCGATGTATCCGCCGAGCAGCACGCCGATCGCCTCGGCGGTCAGCGTGCCGAGTCCTTCCAGGCGAACGATGAACTCGTTGATCTGGGCGTGGAACAGCATTCCGGCCGCGATCGCGGTCCCTGCCCAAATCACCACGCCCACGCCGTTGAAGAGCAGAAACGACGGCCAGCCGAGCCGCGTCGCCCCCGCGAGCGGCGGCGCGATGGTCGAGAGACCGGGAATGAACTTCGAGAGCACCAGCGTCAGCTTCCCCCAGCGCTCGAAGCGGAACTCCGTCTGGCGCACGCAGGAATCGGGAGAAAGGGATACCCGGCACAGGAGCTTCATCACGCGGCGGCCATAGCGTCGGCCCGCGAGATACCAGGCCGCGTCACCCATCATGCACGCGACGAACGCGACGCCGAACACCGCGAGAGGCGGGAACTCTCCCTCGGCCGAGAGCGCGCCGGCGACGACGAGCGCCGGGACCGCTGGAATCGGCAGCCCGAGCTGCTCGAGCAGCACGTTCGCGAAAACCAGCGCGAGCCCGTATTGCGCGATCAGGCGATCCATGGGTTCCCCTACTCGCCCGTGAAGCGCCGAATCATGCGCCGGTCGCGCTTGGTGGGCCGGCCATGCGTGTCATGCGCCGGATGCGGCCCGGCACGGCGCATCGCGGTCATGTGCTCGCGCCTCACCCTACTCTCGTCGCTCTCCGCGTACAGGAGCGCCGCTTCGGCCGCCGGACCGCGCTTGAGCGCCACGCCGCGCACTTCCACCAGCCAGGTCAGCTCCCCCGAGCGCACCTCGATCTCGTCGCCGGCTTTGACTTCCTTGCCCGGCTTCATGCGCTCGCCGTTGAGCTTCACCTTGCCGCCCTCGACCGCCCGCGCGGCCAGGCTGCGCGTCTTGTAAAAGCGCGCCGCCCACAGCCACTTGTCGATGCGCAGACGCCCGAGCGTGCGGTTTGCGTTGCGAGAAGGCGCCACGCGCGAACCTGCAACTCTAGCGGCCGAAGCTCCTGCAGTATTCCGTCGGCCCCTGCCAAGTCTGCTCGTCGACGCGACCGTCCTTGAATACGAGCGTACGCTCGCAGCGCACCGGCTCGCCGCCGCCGGATCCGAACATGACGCCTGTGCCGATACCTATTCCGCCGCCGCGCCCGCCGCCGACCCCGAAGCCGACAGAGGAGCTTCCCCGGGAGCCAACGCTGTCGGACACCCAGGTATACACGTCGCGGCCATCGCTGAGCTTCGTGCTGCGGGCGGGCGTCCCCCAGCGCAACACCACCTCGTCGTACGTGGCGCCGTCCCAGCCGCCCCGTGTGTCGGCGAGCTCACCGCCCGGGGCGGCACAGCCGGCAAGCACAATTGCGATCAGCGCTGCGATTCTCATAAGTCCTCCTTCGAAACGAAACGCCCCGAAGATTTCTCCCCGGGGCGTCGTCCTGCAGTAAGGCACGCCGGCCTAACGGCTGGCGGAAATCCCAAGTCTGCGGATTGATCCGCTGTTCGAGGTCGGTAGTCCGGTCCTGCCTTGTTGGTCTCTCACGGGATCACCTCCTTTCGAAGTTGGGGAATTGAAGTCTAACACGCTCGTTTGCGCCGGCAACCCGGGCTAGGTGCTGACCGCGGGCACGGCCGGGGCGCGCGGGACGATGAGCCACAGCGCGATGTAGAGGAGAATCCCGAGGCCGCACGCGAGGGCGAGCAGGATGAACGCGACCCGGAAAAGGACAGGATCGATCTCGAGCCACTCTCCGAGGCCGCCGCACACCCCGCCGATCTTGCGGTCGGAATTCGAAAGATGCAGCCGCTTCAATGGGCGCGCCTCGCCCTGCGCGCCCGTCTTTTCAGGAACCATGATCCACAGGATCAGGTAGGCGAGAGCCCCGAGCCCGCCGAAAAGGAGCGACACCAGGAAGAACAGGCGGAAGAAGACCGGGTCGAGATCGAAATAGTCGCCGAGCCCGCCGCAGACACCGGCTATCTTCCTGTCCTCTGCGATTCGATAGAGTTTTTTCATGGTGTGCTCGCCAATTTACCCGCCAGCGGAATAGAGTACCAATCTAGCATACCGGCCGGCTGACCTGGATCAAACCGGCAAGGCCGATGGCAGCAATCAACACGTGAGGCTCACATGGCGAAATCACGCGCGGGCAAGGGAGTCGGGAAGCATCGGGTCGTATCGCACAAGGCCTGGATCGAGGCGCGCAGGAAATTCCTCGCGAAGGAGAAGAAGTTCACCCGGCTGCGCGACGAGCTCTCCCGCCAACGGCGCGCCCTGCCCTGGGAGCAGGTGGACAAGCAATACGTCTTCGAAGGGCCGAAGGGCCGGGAGACTTTGCCTGAGCTCTTCGACGGCAGGAGCCAGCTCGTCGTCTATCACTTCATGTTCGCGCCCGACTGGAACGAGGGCTGCAAGCACTGCTCCTTCTGGACGGACAACTTCAACGACCTCGGCATCCACCTCAGTCAGCGCGACGTGAGCTTCGTCGCCATCTCCCGCGCCCCGCTCGAAAAGCTCGAAGCCTTCAGGAAGCGCATGGGCTGGAGCTTCAAGTGGGTCTCCTCCGGGCAGAACGATTTCAACTACGACTATCAGGCATCCTTCACTCCGCAGGAAGTCGAAAGCGGGGCAGCGTTCTACAACTATTCGAAATTCGACGTCGGCGTGACCGACCGCGAGGGCGTGAGCGTGTTCTACAAGGACCCGAGCGGCGCCGTCTTTCACACCTACTCCTCCTACGCGCGGGGAATCGACATGCTGAACACCGCCTACCACTACCTCGACCTCGTTCCCAAGGGGCGGGACGAGGACGGCCTGGAATTCACCCAGGCCTGGGTCCGGTATCACGACAAGTACGACCAGGCGGGCTGACCACAGTTTTCACCTCGGCCTTGACGCATCTTCCCATTGCCATTGACTCAAGCGCCAGCGACCTCTCTCAATGGCCAGTGCCCCGATATAGCCCGGAGCAGGCTGGAGAGCATAGAACGACCAACGCTTCTCTGGAACGATATCGTTTGAGGGTACGTAAAGGTCTACAGGACTGTGCGCAGGATCGGTTGTCAGGGAAACAGAAAAACTATTCAACGGTATCGCGAGACCGTCGCCACAGGCTTTCAAGTAAGCCTCCTTCTTTGTCCAACAACTGATAAAGGCTTCGGCGTAAAGATGGTTCGGGAGAGCGGTTAATTGGTCAACTTCAGCTGCCGCGAAGAAGCGCCGCGCGATTTCCGCGTAATCAGATTGCGCCCGGATGTATTCGAGATCGCAGCCGACGTTGGAGCCAGCGGCGATGGCGATGAGGACAAGACCGGCTGAGTGAGAGAGATTGAATTTTAGCCTGCCGCCGAATTCAGGGCTGAGGTCAGGCTTGCCGAATGCGTTGTACACATAGCTTATTCGGCCAGGTTGGATCTGGAGATAGCGCCCCAAGAGGTCACGCAGTACTCCGTGCGCGACAATGAAATGCTGCCGATCGCGCTCGAACCGAAAACGCGCGCTCCGGTTACGTTCGTCGAACGTGAGGGTCGCGTAGAGGCGGGCAGATGTTTCAGGCGGAACGTCCAGACTGGCGCACCAAATATGCACTTCGTGGGAGGGTAGTTCAAAAATTCCGGGCTCTAGCATCGGCTGACCGCTACAGCTGCTCCAGCAGGATCTGAGCGATCTCAATTCCGATCCGCGCCTGGGCTTCCCGCGTCGAGGCACCCAAGTGGGGCGTGCAGACGACGCGCGGGTGGCGCGCGAGCCGCAGGTCCCTGGGCGGTTCCTCGGAAAAGACGTCGAGGGCGGCCCCGCGGACCTTGCCCGACTCTAGGGCATCGAAGAGCGCGTCCTCGTCCACCACGCCGCCCCGCGCGCAGTTGACCAGTAGGACGCCATCCTTCATCCGCGCGATCTCCTCACGTCCGATCGCGGCACGGCCCTCTGCACTCGGCGGGATGTGTATCGAAACGAAGTCGGCTCGGGGAAGGAGCTCCTCGAGGGGGAGGAGCTCGAGGCCTTCGAAGCAGCCCGAGGGCTCGAGCTCCGTGTCGGTACCGACGACGATCATGCCGAGAGCCGACGCGCAGCGCCCCAAGGCCCCCCCGATCCGGCCCATACCGATAATGCCAAGCGTCTTTCCCTCAAGCTCAATCCCGTCCGAGAAGTCCTTCTTTGGCCATCTCCCCGACTTCAAGGCGGTGTCGGCCTGCGGGATCCGCCGCGCGAGGGTAAGGAGAAAGCCCAGGGCAAGCTCGGCCACCGAGACGGTCGGGGCGTTGGGAGTGTTGAGTACCGCGATTTCCCTGGATGCTGCGGCGTCGAGGTCAATGTTGTCGGTGCCGACACCGGCGCGGACGATCACCCGTAGCTTCCGGGCCGCCGCGATCTGCTGCTCTCCAAGCCTGGTGGCGGATCGAACGACGACGGCGTCGTAATCGCCGATCACGGCCTCGAGCTCCTCGGGCGAGACGTCGGCCCGTTCGTCCACCTGGAGCCCTCCCGCGCGCATCAGCTCGACCGCCACGGCGGGGATCGGGTCACAGATCAGGACCCTGGCTCGGTCCATCCGAAGAACGGTGTCCGTTCCCGATCGTCTACGCGGACCCACGATGGGATGCATCGAGACCTGTGCGTCCTGCACCATCGTCGCGTATTTCCCTGCTGACATTTGCGGGCTCCTTTGCTTTGAAGGCGGTCTAGTCAACCGCCTGTTACGTCGATCGTCGGCGAGCAGTCGGCCAAGTGCACCGCGTCGGCCATCGCGACGAGCACTTCGCGCGGTCCCGCGAAGCGCTCCCTGCCGTGCGCGGTGCGGACGTTGTCCACAAGCATCAGGTCACCGGCCTGCCATGGCTCGCGTGCGGTGTTTGCCTCGTAGACTTCGTTGATCCGCTGCACGACGTCGGCGTCGATCGCGTCGCCGTTGCCGAAGCGGGTATTGAACGGCAGCCCGTCCTCGCCGTATTCGTCCACGAGGTACTCGCGCAGCTCCGGGTCTAGCGTCCACTCGCTGAGGAATGCGATCTGGTTGAACCAGCAGCGCTGGCCGGTGAGCGGATGACGTACGACGGCGCTGCGGCGCTGCCAGGTGCGCAGTCCGCCGTCGGGTAGCCATTCGAAGTTGATCGCGTTGGCACGGCAGTAACTCTCGACGGCGCGACGCTCGTCGGTGCCAAATGCTTCAGCAACCGACGCGCCGATTTCGTCGTTGTAGTTGCGGACGAGCAGCCAGCCCACTCGCTCGAAGCGCTCGACCAGGTCGGCGGGCAGCTCGCGAAGTACCGCCGGCGAGTCCGCCACCGGCGTTGCGCCCGCGTCAGCCGGCGCAACCAGACACGCGAACAGCATCAGGCCGGGAACGTCGAGCGTGTAGCTGAGTTCGTGGTGCATGCACATGGGCTGGTTGGGCGGCCACTTCGATGAGGAGTACACGCCGTCGGAGTAGCGACGTCGCGGCGCGAACGCTTCCTTCTCGCCCATCAGACTGCCCAGCCGCCGAAAGACGGCCGCGGTCTCGGCCGCGTCGCGGAGCCCAAGACCGCGAACGAGGAGCGAACCATGTTCGGCGACGACGGCGCGCAGCGCGTCGCGGTGCTCGGCCGCCCAGCCCGGCGAGTCGCCGGGCGCCTCGACCCGCAGCAGCGATGGCTTTCCTGGCCGCACGTCCACATCCAGCAGCGAGGTCGGAGATGGGGAAGACATCGCGTTTTCCTTTGAGTCGCTGCTGCTCAGGATGCAGCCACGAGGCCGGGCGTCTTTCGCCGATCTGGTCCGCAGGAATGCCGAGCACCTCCGCCCATGCGGCCGCCAACCGGCGCTCTGTTGCGGTACTTGGCCCGTCGCGCTCCTGTTCGGCGACGCCGAGTTCCGCGGCGAGCGCGGTCAACGCCTTCCTGTCGATCTTGCCGTTGGCCGTCAGCGGCAGCGCCCCACGCCAGAGGAACGCTGATGGAATCATGTATTCGGGCAGCGACTCGCGCAGCCGCCCACGCTGTACGTGGACATCGAGCGGCCGCTCTGCGGAGTAGAAGGCCACCAGCTGCTTGCTGCGATCGGCGCGCTCGGCGACCACAACCG
This sequence comes from Betaproteobacteria bacterium, assembly GCA_005884455.1. Lineage (GTDB taxonomy): Bacteria > Pseudomonadota > Gammaproteobacteria > Burkholderiales > SG8-39 > VBDM01. The sequence goes on along the minus strand of VBCH01000190.1, from coordinate 1,420 downwards.
CGCCGTCGCGAACGCCAGGCAACCGCACGAGTGTGTTCTCGATCTCGCCGATCTCGATCCGGAAGCCGCTGATCTTGACCTGCGTATCGCGGCGGCCGAGGAACTCCAGCTTGCCGTCCGGAAGCCAGCGGCCATAGTCCCCGCTCCGGTACAACCTGTTGCCCTCGCGGTGCGGATCGGCCAGGAACGCTCGTCGCGTTCGCTCGGGATCGTTGATGTACCCGCGGCCGACGCACACTCCGGAGAACACGATCTCACCTGGCGCGCCGAGCGGCACGAGCGACAGGTGCTCGTCGACGACATAGACGTGCACATTGTTGATAGGACGACCCAGGGGAACACGTTCGCGATCTGGCGCCCGGTCCATGACCTCGTGATTGGTGTCATCAGAGGTCTCGGTGAGCCCGTACGCGTTGATCAGCTTGATGCCGGGTTGCGCCGCGAACCAGCGCTGCGCAAGCTCCTTCTTGAGCGCCTCGCCAGTGACCGACACGCACCGCAGGTCCCGCAGCTCGCGCGGCTCCTGCGCAAGATAGGACAGCACGACTTCAAGATAGGACGGCACGACCTGAACGACCGCGACCCTAGCGTCAGCTATCTTGCCGACGAAACGCTTCGCGTCGAGGATCGCCTCCTGCTCGATGATCAGAGTCCGGCCACCGGCCAGAAGCGCGGAAATCAATTGCCATAGCGAAATGTCGAAGCACTGAGGTGCCGTCTGGGCCACGACATCCTTATCGGTGATGCCCAGGTCATCGATCTTTGCAAAGAGATGATTGAGCATCCCCGCGTGCTCGCACATCGCGCCCTTCGGCTCACCGGTGGAACCGGAGGTGAAGTAGATGTACGCGAGCTGGTCGGGCGCGACGTCGATGCCGAGATCGTCGTCGGCATGCCTCTCCTCGTACGCCGCGTCGATCAGGAGCATCTGGATTTCAGAGAGCGACTCGAACGCGTGGTCGAGCGTCGCCGTGCTGCCGCGTTCGGTTAGCACCAGGCGGCAGCCGGCGCGCGAGAGCGTCCTCGCCATCCGATCGGCGGGGAAATGCGGCTCGATCGGCAGGTACGCGCCGCCGGCCTTGAAGATCGCGAGCACCGCGGCCATCCAGTCGAGGTTGCGCTCAGTCACCACGGCGACGACGCCTTCGCGGTGGAGGCCGCGCGCCAGCAGCGCTCGCGCGAGCTGATTCGCACGGCCGTTGACCTGCCGGTAGGTCCACTGCCTGTCGCGGTGCACGGCCGCGGCGGCGTCCGGCTGTGCTCGAACCCGCTCCTCGAACAGCTCATGGACTCGGCGATCCGGCAGCTTCCGGCGCGGTCCCGCGAGGCCCTCCAGCTGGAAGCGCAACTCGCCGGCGGATAGCAAGCTTTGCCGGGCGTGTTCTCCCGCTGGATCGGCGGCGATCGACGCGAGCGCGGT